>JAKZRT010000015.1:0-6767 GCA_047518005.1 Brevirhabdus sp. | reverse complement strand
GCAAAAGGCGCTGGAATCGGCGCTGGCGCAGATCGAACGGCAGTTCGGCAAGGGCTCGATCATGAAGCTTGGCGATGAAGGCGCCGTGCAGGAAATCGAAGCCACGTCGACCGGCTCGATCGGGCTCGACATCGCGCTTGGGATCGGCGGTTTGCCCAAGGGCCGGGTTGTCGAGATTTACGGGCCCGAGTCGTCGGGGAAAACCACGCTGGCGCTGCACTGCGTGGCCGAGGATCAGAAAAATGGCGGCGTCTGCGCCTTTATCGACGCCGAACACGCCCTTGATCCGCAGTATGCGCGCAAGCTGGGCGTCAATCTGGACGAGATTTTGATCTCGCAGCCCGACACCGGCGAACAGGCGCTCGAGATCACTGACACGCTGGTGCGTTCGGGCGCGATCAGCATGATTGTGATCGATTCAGTGGCGGCCCTGACCCCCAAAGCCGAGCTTGAGGGCGACATGGGCGATCATCAGGTCGGGGCCCAGGCGCGGCTGATGAGCCAGGCGATGCGCAAGTTGACCGGCTCGATCTCGAAATCCAAATGCATGGTGATCTTCATCAACCAGATCCGCATGAAAATCGGCGTCATGTTTGGCTCGCCAGAAACAACTTCGGGCGGTAACGCCTTGAAATTCTACGCATCTGTGCGCCTCGATATTCGCCGCATCGGGGCGATCAAGGACCGCGACGAAGTGGTCGGCAACGCGACCCGCGTCAAGGTGGTCAAGAACAAGGTCGCGCCGCCCTTCAAGCAGGTCGAGTTTGACATCATGTACGGCGAAGGCATCTCGAAGATGGGCGAACTGGTGGATATGGGCGTCAAGGCCGGGATCGTCGAGAAATCGGGCTCGTGGTTTTCCTATGGCGACGAACGCATCGGGCAGGGTCGCGAAAACGCCAAGAATTATCTGCGCGAAAATCCGTCCATGGCGGTCGAGATCGAAGACAAGATCCGCGCCGCGCACGGGCTGGATTTCGACGGGTCCGAAAACGACGAAGTGCTCGAGGCCTGACAGTACGCTGAATTCGTGATGCCGGGGCGGTCCCAGGGCCGCCCCTTGACGTTGTCCGAGGCCACGTTATGCGGCCGTCAATTCTTTTAAAGCGGTTTGCGTTTTCAACGAGGCACGGGGCATCGATATTCGCGTTCGAAATCAGCAGCATGCTGATCGAGAGGCAGCGAATTTTGATTCAGTGTAAACGCAAGCCGCTCTAGTCTTTTAGATCAAAGGCTAAACTCCCCGTCGCCACCGAGACGCCTGAAGGTCGGGCGGCTGCAACGGCTGTGGACACCCGCTTGGACCCCGCATAAAACCAAGCCTGACCTGATTTTTCCGAGCCCGAATATGACCAGCCTGAACGACATCCGCCGGAGCTTCCTCGATTACTTCGTCGCAAACAGCCACGCCGAGGTCGCCTCGTCGCCGCTGGTGCCACGCAACGACCCGACGCTGATGTTCACCAACTCAGGCATGGTCCAGTTCAAAAACCTCTTCACCGGCCTGGAGACCCGCGAATACCGCCGCGCCACCACCAGCCAGAAATGCGTGCGCGCCGGCGGCAAGCACAACGATCTGGACAACGTCGGCTATACCGCCCGCCACCTCACTTTCTTCGAGATGCTGGGCAATTTCAGCTTCGGCGACTATTTCAAATCCGACGCCATCCCGTTTGCCTGGAACCTGTTGACCCGGGATTTCGGGATTGACACATCGCGGCTGCTGGCCACGGTCTATCATACCGACGACGAGGCTTACGAGATCTGGAAGTTGGTCGGCGTGCCCGAGCGCCGGATCATCCGCATCGCCACCCACGACAATTTCTGGCAGATGGGCCCAACTGGCCCCTGCGGACCCTGCACCGAGATTTTCTATGACCACGGCGACCACATCCCGGGCGGTCCGCCCGGTAGCGTCGATGAAGACGGCGACCGGTTCATCGAGATCTGGAACCTGGTTTTCATGCAGAACGAGCGCTTTGAGGACGGGTCGATGGTCGACCTTGAATTGCAGTCGATCGACACCGGCATGGGGCTGGAACGTATCGGCGCGCTGTTGCAGGGGTCCCACGACATTTACGACACCGACACGATGCGGGCATTGATCGAGGCCTCGGCGACTGCCACCGACGCCGATCCGGATGGCCCGGGCAACGTCCACCACCGGGTGATCGCCGATCACCTGCGCTCGACCGCTTTCCTGATCGCCGAGGGCGTGCTGCCCGCCAACGAGGGCCGCGGTTATGTCCTGCGCCGGATCATGCGCCGCGCCATGCGCCACGCCCACCAGCTCGGCGCGAAAGACCCGGTGATGCACCGCCTGGTGCCGGCGCTGGTGGCCGAGATGGGCCAGGCCTACCCCGAACTGGGTCAAGCGCAGCGGGTGATCGAGGCCACGCTCGAGGCCGAAGAAGCCCGGTTCAAGACGACGCTGGACCGGGGCCTTGGGTTGCTCGACGACCAGGTGGCGCGGCTGGCCGAGGGCGCCGACCTGCCGGGTGCTGCCGCTTTCAAGCTCTACGACACCTACGGCTTTCCCCTTGATCTGACCCAGGACGCCCTGCGCGAAATGGGCCGCGGCGTCGACGTGGCCGGGTTTGACGCCGCCATGGCCGCGCAAAAGGCCAAAGCCCGCGCCGCCTGGGCCGGGTCTGGCGAGATCGGCGCCGAGGCGGTCTGGTTCGACCTCGCCGAGGAACACGGCCCCACCGAATTTCTGGGATACGAGACCGAGGCCGCCGAGGGTCAGGTCCTGGCGCTGGTCGCCGACGGGACGCGCCGCGAAACTGCGTCCAAGGGCCAGATGATATCGATCGTCGTCAACCAGACGCCGTTCTATGCCGAAGCTGGCGGGCAGGTCGGCGACACCGGTCGCCTGACCACCGACACCGGCCGCGCCCGCATCACCGATACGCGCAAACAGGCGGGGGTCTTTGTCCACCAGGCCAAAGTGGAAGACGGCCAGATCACACCGGGACAGGGTGCCAGACTTGCCGTTGATCGGGCGCGTCGGGCCAACATCCGCGCCAATCATTCGGGCACGCATCTGATGCACGAGGCCCTGCGCCGCGCTTTGGGCGATCACGTCGCACAGCGCGGGTCGCTCAATGCGCCCGACCGGCTGCGGTTCGACTTCAGCCACGGCGCGGCCCTCAGCGCCGATGAACTCAGCCGCGTCGAGGCGGAAGTGAACGCGATGATCCGCCAGAACGCCCCCGTTGAGACCCGCATCATGACCCCCGGCGACGCCCGCGCCATCGGGGCGCAAGCGCTTTTCGGCGAAAAATACGGCGACGAAGTGCGGGTTGTCTCGATGGGGCGCACCGAAGGGTCCAAAAAAGGCCCGGCGGGCGACACCTATTCGATCGAACTTTGCGGTGGCACCCATGTCGGGCGCACCGGTGATATCGGCGCGTTCGTGGCGCTCGGCGACGCTGCGTCGTCGGCGGGCATCCGCCGGATTGACGCGCTGACCGGCCAGGCGGCGCTGGACCATCTGCGCGCCCAGGATCGCCGCGTGTCGGCTCTGTCAGCGGCCCTCAAGACCCAGCCATCCGACCTTGAGTCACGGGTCAGGGGCCTGATTGACGACCGCAAGGCACTGACATCCGAGCTGGCCCAGTTGCGCCGCGATCTGGCCATGGGCGCCGGGGCCGCCAGCCCCCCGTCCGAACAGATCGGTGACATTCGCTTTGTGGCGCAATGCCTTGATGGTGTTGCAGGAACTGACCTCCCGGCTCTGATTGACAGCCACAAGGCCCGGCTCGGGTCGGGCGTTGTTCTGCTGATCGCCGACACCGGCGGCAAGGCCGCTGTGGCGGCTGGCGTCACCGATGATCTGACCGCGCGGCTCTCTGCGGTTGATCTGGTGCGCGCCGCAGTCGCCCTGCTGGGCGGCAAGGGTGGCGGCGGCCGCGCTGACATGGCCCGGGGCGGCGGCCCCGACACGAAAAATGCGCCAGCGGCGATCGATGCCGCCCGCAGCCTGATAGGAGACGCCTGATGACCGCGCTTTGGATTGCCCATGTCACCGTAACCGACGAAAAAACCTATGCGAACTATGCCGCAATCGCCACCGAAGCGATCACCGCGCATGGCGGCGTTTTTCTGGCGCGCGGTGGAAAATACCTACAGCTCGAGGGCCGGGATCACGCGCGCAATGTGGTGACCCGGTTCCCGTCGCTCAAAGCCGCCCAGGCCTGTTATCATTCGCCGAAATACCAGCAAGCGCTTGAATTTGCCAAGAAATCATCCGAACGCTCGGTGGTTCTGGTCGAAGAAATCTGACTTACGCCGCGCCGCGAGGGTGATCAGGCGCGCGCGCGCGCCGCGCGTTTGCGCACGTGCGCATCAAGGTGACGCTTGCGCAGCCGCAGCGCTTTTGGCGTGACCTCGACAAGTTCGTCGTCGTCGACATAGGCGATGGCCTGTTCCAGGCTCATGCGGATCGGCGTCGTCAGACGGACCGCCTCGTCGGTGCCGCTGGCCCGCACATTGGTCAACTTCTTGCCCTTCAGCGGGTTCACTTCCAGATCGTTTTCGCGGCTGTGTTCGCCGATGATCATGCCAGCATAGACCGGCTCCTGTGCGCCGATGAACATGCGGCCGCGCTCTTCGAGGTTAAACAGCGCATAAGCGACCGAAATGCCGTTTTCCATCGAAATAAGCACGCCGGCGCGACGCCCCGGAATCGCACCCTTATGCGGTGCCCAGGCGTGAAACACCCGGTTCAGCACCCCGGTGCCGCGGGTGTCGGTCAGAAACTCACCGTGATAGCCGATCAGCCCGCGCGACGGGACCAGCGCAACGATACGGGTTTTGCCGACACCAGCGGGGCGCATTTCGGTCATCTCACCTCGCCGCGGCCCGGTGACTTTTTCGATCACCGCGCCGGTGAATTCATCGTCGACGTCGATGGTGACCTCCTCGACCGGTTCGTGGCGGACCCCGTCGATGTCGCGAAAGATGACCTGCGGGCGCGCGATCCCAAGCTCAAAGCCCTCGCGGCGCATGTTCTCGATCAACACGCCCATCTGCAATTCGCCGCGCCCGGCCACCTCGAAAGCCTCGCCGCCGGGCGTATCGCTGACCTTAATCGCCACGTTCCGTTCGGCTTCGCGCATCAGCCGCTCGCCGATCACCCGGCTCTGCACCTTCTTGCCGTCGCGGCCCGCAAAGGGCGACGTGTTGATACCGAACGACACCGAAATCGTCGGCGGATCAATGGGTTGGGCGGTCAGGGGGGTATCGACCGCCAGGGCCGCGATGGTGTCCGAGACGGTGGCGCGGGACATGCCGGCAATGGTCACGATGTCGCCTGCCTGGGCGTCCTCAATCGGTTGCTGCGACAGACCGCGAAACGCCAATATCTTGGACACGCGAAATCGCTCGATCTGCTCGCCAAGGCGCGAAATGGCCTGAACGGCGGCCCCAATTTTGACCTTACCGCTCTCCACGCGACCGGTCAGCACGCGCCCCAGATAGGGATCGGCGCTGAGCGTGGTGACCAGCATTGAAAAGTCCTCGCCAACCCGCGATGCCTGATGCGGCGGCGGCACATGCGCCACCACCAGATCGAACAGGGCGGCCAGATCGCGGCGCGGCCCATCCAGCCCCGCATCGGCCCACCCGGTTCGCCCCGAGGCGTAAAGATGCGGGAAATCAAGCTGATCGTCGTCGGCGTCAAGCGCGGCGAACAGGTCAAATACCTCGTCCAGGGCGCGGTCCGGTTCGGCGTCGGGCCTGTCGACCTTGTTCAGAACCACGATCGGGCGCAGCCCAAGCGCCAGCGCTTTCGAGGTGACGAACTTGGTCTGCGGCATCGGCCCTTCGGCGGCATCGACCAGCAAGACCACGCCGTCGACCATGCTGAGAATGCGCTCGACCTCGCCGCCGAAATCGGCGTGGCCCGGCGTATCGACGATGTTTATCCGCGTGCCCCTCCATACCACGGACGTACATTTGGCCAGAATGGTTATGCCGCGCTCGCGCTCGATATCGTCGCTGTCCAGCGCGCGTTCGACCACGGTCTGGCCTTTACGAAAGGCACCGGACTGGCGCAACAAAGCGTCGACCAGCGTGGTTTTGCCATGGTCCACATGCGCGATGATCGCGATATTGCGAAGATCCATTTCGATGCCTGTTTGTGCTTTGGCGCGCGCTTAGCCTGTGGCCGCAGCAATGGCCAGCCCAAAGCGCAAGCTCAATGCGTGGCGGTCGCGGAAAAAAGCTGAATGATCACGATCCCGACCAGGATCAGCCCGATCCCCAGAACCGCCGCCCAGTCAAGCCGCTGTCCAAAGACCGCAAAGCCGATTATCGCGATCAGCACGATCCCCAGGCCAGACCAGATCGCATACATGATGCCGACCGGCATGACCTTCAGCGTCAGCGCCAGCAGATAGAACGAGATCGCATAGGCCACCAGGACCAGAACCGACGGCGCCAGACGCGTGAACTGGTGGCTGGCCTGAAGCGCCGTAGTACCGATGGTCTCGGCGATCACAGCCAGGATCAGAAAGACAAAATGCTTGGGCATGGGACCCCCCCGGAGAGCTTGACCGAATGTCCGGCTTATCACTCGCCGTCGGGGCGACAAATTTCAACCCGGTTCGCGGCAGCCTGACCCCTTATACCAACGGCCCTAGTCGTTGACCGTTTTGGCCCATTGTCTGGTAGTGATTGACGTGATTGCGGTTTTGTCGTTTGCAAAGAAGTTCCATGCTTCGCAACACCTGTCGACGATCTGCTCATAATTGTCGAAGACG
>JAKZRT010000014.1:0-13761 GCA_047518005.1 Brevirhabdus sp. | reverse complement strand
TTCGACAATTATGAGCAGATCGTCGACAGGTGTTGCGAAGCATGGAACTTCTTTGCAAACGACAAAACCGCAATCACGTCAATCACTACCAGACAATGGGCCAAAACGGTCAACGACTAGGGCCGTTGGTATTAGTCGGTTTCCCACCGTGAAACTATTGCTCGCGCCCATATCCGACCAGCCGCGCCTTCAAAGTCCCCGCCTCGGGATGCCCGATCTCAAGCGCGTAGATATAGGCGTAGGTCAGGAAAAAACATTCCTCGTCCACCGCGTCGGCCCGGTCCGCAGCCCGCGTATAAAGCCCGACCAGCACGCGCCGATCGTCGCGCGCGTGGGCGTCAAGAATCGTGGCGTTCAGATCGTTCATTGCAAGGCGCGGAAATCCTGAACCCGGCCCGCGACCCATTGGTGGAACTGATGCGTCGGTCCGTCCATCGCCGGCGAAAAATGCCCGCCGTCATAGCCCACCGTTCCGCGCGCCGCCTGCATGCCTTCGACCACATCGATATCCTCGACGAAAATCCGCCGCCACTGGTCGGCGTTCTTGCGGCGCAGCACGGCTGGGGTTCGGGGCGAGGAATAATAGATGTGAACATGTTCCATGGTCTCGCCCAATCCGCGCGCCTCAAGCAAGATCACATAGGTATGGTCGCGCTGCACGCCGATCATCACATTCGGGGTCACGGTCAGATATTCGCCGCCCGTGTCCCACTTTTCGCTGAGCCCCGGAAAATCGGGGAACACCGCACCAACGTCGTCGGTGATCTGGCGGTAGACCAGCGTGCCCTGCCCCGAAAATTCGCCCGCGCTTTCGATGTGATAGTGGTCTTCCAGCCGGGAATAGCTGTTGAGCCCCGGATGCACCCACGGCAGGTGGTAGCTTTCACAGTAATTTTCGACAGCAAGTTTCCAGTTCGTGCGGCACAAAAGTTCGAACGTGCTGTCCTTTCCCCCATGATAACGCGGCACATCAAATTCCGACCAGCGGTCGATCAATGTGGCGTGCAGGTCGGTGAATTCTGGCGCATCGCCCGAGATGTTGACAAAGATCGTGTCCATCCAGACGTGGCTGCGCACTTCCATCAGGCCCAGCTCGTCGCGCTTGATCGCCGGATGGGTGTTTTGCCCCGGACCGCCCACATGCGGCGTCGAGATCAGCCGACCCTCGTGCGAATAGCACCACGAATGATACGGACAGCGGATCGCACCCTCGATCCGTCTGGGCTCGCTGATCAGGGTCATACCGCGGTGGCGACAGATGTTCTGGAAAACCCGGATCTGCCCATCCTTGCCGCGCAGCATAAACAGCGGCACACCCAGAAAATCCACTGGCTTGGCATCGCCGGGTTCGGGAATGTCGGCCCCGACCCCGATCCCGGCCCAGGTCGAAAACCACAACGCCTGGCGTTCTTCGTCCCAGACCCGAGGGTCGGTGTAATGGGCATTCGGCAACCCCCGCGCGTTCTTTATGTCCTGCAAGACGGGCAAAAGATCGGTCAGATGATCCTCGGGCATGGCGGCACCTTCAAGGTTTGCGGGTCAGCCCAAAGCCTACGCGCCTGCGCGCCCGCCAGAAAACACAGAATGCGACGCGACTTTTCTCACTGCGACAATATTTTTCGGCTCAATCGCCCCGCGAAAGGGCTGCAACGCCGGTGCGCGCCACTTCCAGAAGGCCCAACGGGACCAGCAGTTCGGCGAAAGCGTCGATCTTTTCCGAGGTTCCGGTGATCTCGAAGACAAAGCTAGCAAGCGTCGAATCAACCACATTGGCGCGGAATATATCGGCCAGCCGCAGCGCCTCGACCCGCTTTTCGCCTTGCCCCGCCACCTTGAAAAGACCCAGTTCGCGTTCGACCGCCGGACCTTCGACGGTCAGGTCGTGGACTTCGTGAACCGGGACTATCCGGCCAAGCTGGGCCTTGATCTGTTCGATGATCTGCGGCGTGCCGGTGGTCACGACCGTAATGCGGCTGCGATGGCCTTCGTGGTCGGTTTCGGCGACGGTCAGGCTTTCGATGTTGTACCCCCGGCCCGCGAAAAGCCCGATCACGCGCGCCAGCACCCCGGCCTCGTTGTCGACCACGACCGCCAGCGTGTGGGTTTCCTGCACATCCGAGAACCCGGACCGCAGGTCATAGGCCGAATGGCGCGAAGTGCCCTTTTTGATCTTCAGTGCCGACATATCTGGCCCCCCGGGACGGTCTTGCGTGCGTCAGCCCGCTTTATGAAGCAGCCGCTGCGGGTTGGCGAGGGGGAATTGGTAGGCCCGGAGGGACTCGAACCCCCAACCAAAGCGTTATGAGCGCTCTGCTCTAACCAATTGAGCTACGGGCCCGCCTGATGGGGGATTATCAGAGTCGCGGCGCGGGTCAAGCGGCGTTGCCTAAGGGGCGCAATTCGACTATCGCGGGGCCACGGAATTTCGGGGACACCATGACCGGCAAAAACGGGCTGAGTTACGCGGCAGCGGGCGTTGATATCGACGCGGGCAATGCTCTGGTCGAGCGGATCAAACCGGCCGCCAAAGCCACTGATCGGCCCGGCGTCATGGCCGGAATTGGCGGCTTTGGCGCACTTTTTGACCCGCGCGCCGCGGGATACAGCGACCCGGTTCTGGTGGCGGCAACCGATGGTGTCGGCACCAAGCTGAAGATCGCGATCGAGACCGGCGAAGTTGGCACCGTGGGCATTGATCTGGTCGCGATGTGCGTCAACGACCTGGTCTGCCAGGGGGCCGAGCCACTGTTTTTCCTCGACTACTTGGCGACCGGCAAGCTGGAGGTCGACGAGGCCGCGAAAGTGATCGAAGGTATCGCCCAAGGATGCCGACTGGCCGGGGCGGCGCTGATTGGCGGCGAAACTGCGGAAATGCCGGGGATGTACGGCGCCGGGGATTTCGATCTGGCGGGCTTTGCCGTGGGTGCGATGGAACGGGGCACCCATTTACCTCGAGACGTCGCCATGGGCGACGTGGTCTTGGGTCTGGCATCTGACGGGGTGCATTCGAATGGATATTCGCTGGTGCGCAGGGTGGTCGAGGTCTCGGGTCTTGGATGGGATGCCCCTGCCCCCTTCGCCGAGACGCCGCTTGGCCGCGCATTGCTGACCCCGACGCGGATTTATGTGCGGGCGGCGTTGGCCGCGATTGCGGCAGGCGGAGTGCATGGGTTGGCCCATATCACCGGTGGCGGCCTGACCGAGAACTTGCCACGGGTTCTGCCCGAGGGGCTGGGCGCCTCGGTTGACCTCTCGGCCTGGCCACTGCCTCGGGTCTTTGCCTGGCTGGCCGAACAGGGCGGGCTTGGCGCGTCCGAGCTTTTGAAAACTTTCAACGCCGGTATCGGCATGGTTCTGATCGTAGACCCTGATCGGGCGGCTGACGTGACCCGGACGCTTGAGGATGCGGGCGAAACCGTGTTTGCAATCGGCGAGGTTACGCAAGGTGCGGGCGTGACATACACCGGGGCGCTTGAGTGAAAAAGCGGGTCGCGTTTCTGATCTCGGGCGGTGGCACGAACATGGCCGCACTTATCGACAGCATGGGCCCCGATCACCCCGGCGTACCCGCGCTTGTGCTGTCAAATCGACCCGATGCAAAAGCGCTCGAAAAGGCCGCGATGCGCGGCGTGGCTTCGGCGATTGTCGATCACCGACCATTTGGCGAGGACCGCATCGGGTTCGAGGCGGCGCTGGAAAGGCACCTGCTCGCCGCCCGGATCGATGTCGTCGCGCATGCCGGTTTCATGCGCATCCTGACGGCCCCGTTCGTGGCGCGCTGGCGGAACCGAATGCTGAACATCCACCCGTCGCTTTTGCCGAAATACCCCGGTTTGAACACCCACGCGCGCGCCCTGGCGGCAGGTGACACGCAAGCCGGGTGCAGCGTTCATCTGGTCACCAAGGGGCTGGATGCCGGGCCGGTTTTGGGTCAGGCGCGGGTTCCGGTCCTGGCTGGCGACACGCCCGAGCGTCTGGCAGCGCGGGTTCTCGCGCAAGAACATCGGCTTTATCCCGCCGTTTTGGCGCGATTTCTCACCGGCAACCGCGAACCGGTCTTTCTTGACTGACCGAGGCTTTTCATTGCGGCGCCGAGCGCCTATGAAGTCGCTTGGGGCAGGCGAATTGAAACAGTTACAACAAAGGCGCCCATGAAGACGCTGACACGCACCAAAGACCTGGCCGACTTTTGCGCTCGCGCGGCCGAACATCCCTATGTCACCATCGACACCGAGTTTCTGCGCGAACGCACTTATTACTCTAAACTCTGCCTGATTCAGCTGGCATTTCCGGGCGACGGAACCGACGACGCGGTGCTGGTTGATCCGCTTGAAGACGGTCTGGCGCTGGACCCGCTCTACGGGCTTTTTCGCAATGAAAATGTGGTCAAGGTCTTTCACGCGGCGCGTCAGGATCTAGAGATATTTTTCGTCGATGCCGAGGTCTTCCCGAAGCCCCTGTTTGACACCCAAGTGGCGGCCATGGTCTGCGGGTTTGGCGAACAGGTCGGGTACGAGACGCTGGTGCGGCGGATCGCCAAGCAGGGCCTTGATAAATCGTCGCGCTTTACCGACTGGTCGCGGCGTCCGTTAAGCGATGCGCAGAAAAACTATGCCCTGGGTGACGTGACCCATCTGCGGGTTATCTATGAGTTTCTCGCGGACGAGCTGAAAAAGAACAAGCGTACCCAATGGGTCGAGGAAGAGCTTGAGGTTCTGACCGCGCCCGAGACCTATATCATCGAGCCCGGCGAGGCCTGGACGCGCTTAAAGACGCGCACACACTCGGGCAGGTTTCTGGCGGTGGCCCGCGAACTGGCGCGGTTTCGCGAGAGTTCTGCAAGGGAAAGGAATATCCCGCGCAACCGGATCTACAAGGACGACGCGCTTTTGGAACTGGCCTCGACAAAACCGGCGTCGCTGAATGATCTGCAACGGTCGCGGCTTTTGCTGCGCGATGCGCGAAAAGGGGCGATTGCAGACGGCATTCTTGCGGCGGTTGAGGCCGGCGTGAACTGCGATCCGAAGGACTATCCGAAAGTGCCAAAGAACGGCGACAGGCTGCAGGCAAATCCGGCCCTGTCGGACCTGCTGCGGGTCCTGCTGAAATCCAAATCCGAAGCGGCGGGGGTCGCGCAAAAGCTGATCGCCACGGCAAGCGAGCTCGATGCCGTCGCTGGCGGTGCGCGCAATGGACCGGCCCTGAAAGGCTGGCGGCGCGAAGTTTTCGGGGCCGACGCGCTCAGGCTTTGCGAGGGCAAGATCGCCCTTGCCGCGCAGGGTGGCGATGTGGCCATTGTCGAGTTGTGAGCGGCATCTACCGGTCGTCCCCGGTTTCACGTTGGGACAAGTTTCAAGCCTTTGCAAATAAACGGATAAAGTGTTAGCGCGACCGAGGGGCGAGGTCAGCGGCGGCTGCGTCGTTCGGATTGCGCGCCCCGAACCACGATACTTGTGACCCCAAAAAGCGCGTTGTCGGATACGAACTGACCCGCCGTAATGCGCCATGCGCGCGCGCCTATGGCAAATAACTGCGCTTCGGGCGGCGCGGCGCGGAAGAGGTAGACCAGCGCGCCGTTGACCGGTAACCCGCCGTTAAGGGCCAGAAGCTCGGCGTCCCAAAAACCTTGTGCCGGGACCGTGCCCACAGCCGCGACAATCGCCCCGCCGCTAGCGCGCTCGACGCTCAGGGAAATGACGTCGGCCACCAGCGGTCGCGGATCGGCCAGAGCGGGGTCGGCGGCGTGCGCAGTTTCCGTCGAGACCGCCTGCGCCTCGCCCTTGCCAAACCAATTGAACGGATTGAACCGACTTTGGCTGATGCTCGCGCAAGACCCGAGCGCCAGCAGCGCCGCAAAAACAAAGATACGCACCTTCGCCCCCCAATTCCCCAGTACCGAGCCTAGCCGATTGCCGGTGGCTTGAAAAGTCCCCGTGCGTGGGCTGGACCTTTGGCGACTTGACGACTAGCTGATGCGACAGAAGGATACCCGATGGCCAGCGACGCTTTTGAAGACCTTGTCGAGACGTTCGCGTTTCTGGAGGACTGGGAAGACCGGTACCGCCACGTGATCGACATGGGCCGCGCCATGACCCCGCTGGACGCGGCGTTGCGGGTGCCGGCGACCAAGGTCGAAGGCTGTGCCAGCCAAGTCTGGATACATCCCAAAATTGACGGGTCCGGAGAAACCGCGAAATTCGACTTTGACGGCGAAAGCGACGCGATGATCGTCAACGGTCTGATCGCGGTGCTGCGCGCGCTTTTCGGCGGGCAGAGCGTCGGGCAAGTCCTGACCATCGACGCGGCGGCGCAACTGGCAAGGCTGGGCCTGCACGATCACCTGTCGGCGCAAAGATCGAACGGGCTGCGTTCCATGGTCGAACGTATCCGCGCGGTGGCGGCGTCGGTCTGACCAGGGCCGACAACGCGCAGCTCAAGGGTCACATCCCG
The DNA here is from genome assembly GCA_047518005.1 of Brevirhabdus sp. GTDB lineage: Bacteria > Pseudomonadota > Alphaproteobacteria > Rhodobacterales > Rhodobacteraceae > JAKZRT01. Next base: position 7,311 of record JAKZRT010000014.1, on the reverse strand, counting down.
GCGGCGCGTGCGACGAAACCGGCTAGGTCGCCATAGCCCGTGAACCGGCGTTGGTAGGCCAGCCCCAGCCGGTCGGCGGCGGCCCTGGCTATGGCGTCAAGTTCGGGATTGTCGGTCTGGGCCTGATAGATCAGCGTCGTGTAATGGGCAAAGATCATGTCCCGAAGTTCGGGATGTTTATCCAGTTTCAGGCCCTTCCAGATCAGCGTGTCGAACTGGCGGGCCAGAAAATCGGTCAGGTAAAACGCGGTAATTTCATCCTCGGGACGCGCCTCGAAAGCGGCCTGCCCGTCGTAGAAGGCATAACAATGCGGCCCCTCCATCATCTCGACGCCAAGCGCGGCACAGCGGGCCTGTAATTGCCCCCCGGTTCCGCAATCGGCGTAGACCACATAGATTTTCTCGTAGGCGGCACGGTGTTTGACCACCGCAGCCTCGACCGCATCGGTGATCAGTTCGGGCCGGTTGTGCAGTTTTGCCGGAAGGCACGTCAGGTCGATATGATCCCACCCGTTGGCATCGCGCAGAGCAAGAATTTCGCGGGCCAGCGCACCGCAGGCCAAAAGCAAAATGCGACCACTCGTGCCCGCCGCGGCAAGGCCGGTTTCGGTCAGAATCTCATCGTTGAGAGGGGTATCGGTCATGCCGTATCTACCTGGCTGCGCGGCACTCTAAAAGCAAACCTGCAAAAGGATCAACCGGCAAGTTCGCCTTCAGTTCAAGATCAGCTCTTCGGCCCGATCCTCTTTTTTCGTTATGAACGCCTGACGCACTACATAAATCACCAGGCCTGCGGGAATGGTCAGGGCAAATCCGATGATCGGAAGGCTCATCGCCGCTTTCATCATGATCGCCATCCAAAGCGCGCCACCGGCAAAGTAAAACAGGCTGCCAACCGGTTTGCTGTAACTCTTTAAGACCATCACTCTTCCTCGCGATCTGCAGGGCCAGATACAGGGTGAATTGGGTCACCCATAGGGCGAAAAATCAGCGATTAAGGGAAAATGTAACGTCAAAAGCATGTGGATTGTGGTGAAAATTTGAGGCAGGGCAGCGCGTGGGTCAACCTAACACGCTGAAAACAAACAGTAACGGGAAATATCTTGGTAAATTCAGCTTCTGATCCGCATTCGTGGATCGGGCACGGCAGAATTAACCTTTTGCGCGTCCTGGATTATCCGGCAGCCATCTGATTGTGCTTGCGCGACATGTAGTCCTTGGCCGTTTCCACGGCGACAGCAGCGTCGCGGCAATAGGCATCGGCCCCGATTGCTTTGCTGAATTCCTCGTTCAGTGGCGCACCACCGACCAGAACGATGTATTCGTCACGGATGCCCATTTCGACCATCGTATCGATCACCACCTTCATATAGGGCATCGTTGTGGTCAGCAGGGCCGACATGCCCAGAATATCAGGCCCTTCGGTCTCGAGCGCTTCAAGGTATTTTTCGACCGGGTTGTTGATGCCCAGATCGACCACCTCGAAACCGGCCCCTTCCATCATCATGCTGACAAGATTTTTGCCGATGTCGTGGATGTCGCCCTTGACGGTGCCGATCACCATCTTTCCGACCCGTGGCGCGCCGGTCGCAATAAGCAGCGGTTTCAGGATCGCCATGCCGCCCTTCATCGCATTTGCGGCCAAAAGCACTTCGGGGACAAAAAGGATACCGTCGCGAAAGTCATTGCCGACAATGGTCATTCCGCCGACCAGCGCCTCGGTCAGAACGCGGTAGGGTTCCCAATCGCGGCCCAAAAGAATGTGGACGCCCTCTTCGATTTCTTCCTTCATTCCATCGTAGAGGTCATCAAACATCTGTTGGACAAGCTCGTCGTCGTCAAGCTCGGCAAGGATGATGTCGTCTTCTTCGTCGGACATTTGCGTGACCTCTGAGTGCAAACCCCAAAGTGGGCAAGTCTGGTGATAGATGCGCGGATTGTCGCAGTGAAACTTTATCAATTGCGACACCGTCCCGACCGAGACCGACGAAAGGCTTTGGAAACGTGGCAGGAAGGCAACGGGGGATTTCCATTTGTTCCCGTTATGTTCTAAAATTTCCAAATGGTTTACGATCCTCTGGCCAAAGCACGGGCGCGCGGAGCAAACAGTAACGCGTCCGGTCGTCACGGCACCTCGCATCATCGCATCGTTGGCTTGACTACATCGCCGCGCGGGGCGCTTGAAGGTTCGCGGCGACTTCGCAAGCAGGCGCTCGTTTCGGACCAACAGTCGGTCAGTCTTCTGCGCCGTCTTCGGGCGGCATTTGCTCCAGTTCGGTCACGATCAGCGTTTCGAGGTCTTTGTTCAACGCGCGTGCCCGTTCGACGTAGGCCGGGTTGTCGTCGACCGGAACGCCGGGCAGCCAGAGCGAGGCCAGCTCGCGCGTGGCTCCCCGGTCGATCTTGAAAAACGCTTTTTCCAGGCTGGCGGCCTCGAAATCGGAAAGACCCATGTTTTCCAGAACATAGCGCGCAGCGCGCAGCGAGCTGTCGAACAGTTCGCGCACGATGTCGTCGGCCCCGGCGGCATAAAGTTCGTACGTATGAACCCGGTCGCGGGCACGGGCCACAATATGCAGGTCGGGCCGCTGAGCGCGGGCGTATTTGACCAGGCGGATGGCGCTGTCGCGGTCGTCAAGCGCCACAACCAGCACGCGGGCGTCCTTCAGACCGGCGGCCTGAAGGATCTCGGGGCGGGTCGGGTCGCCGAAAAAGCCCTTGAAGCCGAAGCGCCGCATCAGCTGGATCGTGGCCAGATCGTTGTCGAGCACAGTGGTTTTGAACCCGGCCATGCGGATCATGCGGTTGATAACCTGACCGAAGCGCCCGACGCCCGCGATGATGATCGGCCCCGAACTTTCAACTGGTTGGTCGGCATGGTCCACTTCGGCTTCGCTGTGGCGGCGCGACAACAATTCGTAACCGATGAAGAAAAGCGGCGTCAGCAGCATCGACAGCGCCACCACCAGTGACAGCTTTTCGTCGAGCGCATCGGGCAGAACATTGGTCTGCGACGAGAACGCCAGCAGGACAAAACCAAACTCGCCCGCCTGCGCCAGCCCCAGGGTGAAAAGCCACATGTCACGGCCGCGCAACCGAAACAAAATCGCCAGCAAAAACAGCACCGCGCCTTTCAGCGCCATGATCCCAAGCGTCAGCCCAAGGACCTGTACGAAATCCTTGGCCAGAAGCGAAAAGTCGATGCCGGCACCCACGGTGATGAAAAAGAGCCCCAGCAAAAGCCCCTTGAAGGGTTGCAGGTCGCTTTCCAATTCGTGACGAAATTCGGAACTGGCCAGCACCACGCCGGCCAGAAAGGTGCCAAGCGCCGGCGAGAGACCCACCGAAAGCATCAACAGCGCGATGCCGACGACGATCAGCAGGGCGACGGCGGTATACATCTCGCGCAGATGTGCGACGTGGATGAACCGGAAAAGCGGCCGTGTCAGGTAGATGCCGGCCAAGATGATGGTCGCAACGGTCGCGGCGGTGACAATCGGAACGCTCCACCCGGGCAGGCCTTGAACCAGCGACAGACCTGCCTCGGCAAGTTCTTCGGTCTTGACCCGCTGAAGCGAGCCATCCGGCGCAATCCGCACTTTTGCGGCCCCGCTGATCGCCAAAAGCGGCAAAAGCGCCAGCATCGGGATCACCGAGATGTCCTGGGTCAGAAGAACCGAAAACGTCGACCGCCCGCCCGGCGTCTGCATCAGGCGCTTTTCGCTGAGTGTTTGCAGCACGATGGCGGTTGACGAGAGGGAAAATATCAGGCCGATGGCCAAAGCAAATTCCCAGGGCTGCCCAAGGGCGATAGCCCCGGCGCCGATTGCGGCTGTGGTCAGGACGACCTGCAACACACCAAGGCCCAAAAGCTTGTCGCGCATGTTCCAGATCACCCGCGGTTCCAATTCCAGCCCGATCAGAAACAGCATCATCACGACGCCAAATTCGGCCACATGGCGCAGATCGTCCATTTCGGCCCCCATGGGGCCAAGCGCCGGTGCAATGACCATTCCAGCGGCCAGATAGCCCAGGACCGAGCCCAGCCCCAGCCGCGCGGCAATGGGCACGGCAACCACAGCAGCGGCCAGAAATATCGTCGCCTGGATGAGAAATGTGTCCATGTATTACGCTTCCAAAGTGGCATCCCGAGGATGCAGGGCGACGCGCCGTTTATCAACGGTCCATACCGCCGCAAGACAGCGACCCGCTTGACCGAGATGGCGGGCGATATATTGCCGGTTTTCCGGTCCGGCGCCCTAGCGGCGCATGATCGCGGACATGGGCGCCATCCGGACGCTTTCCGAGCGCGGCTCGAGCACCCAGGAAAAAAGCGCCATGACCGTGTCGGCATAACTGTGACCGATCATGACAACCCGGCCCTCTTGCGTGGCCTTGAAGGCGGCGCGGTCGAGATATCGCTTGATGGTCGTAGGTTTTTCGCGATCGGCGTCAAGCACCCGGAAAATCGCTGCGGCTGGCAGGCCCTCGCGTTCGGCCAATTGCAAAGCGGTGTTGAGACCACGATCATAAGTCAATAGCCCGTGGTCGCTAACGGACAGAACCTCGATCACGCGTTCGACCAGACGCCGGTTCGCGCCAAACCCGTTTGCGGCGGCATCGACCAGACCGATGGCTTGTGGAAGCGCCTCGACGTAGGCACTCACACTGGCGCTGACCTCGCCGGCAGTGGCGCCGGATGCCACCGGTGGGACCAGGATCAGAACCTCAAAACCGGCAGCGCGGTAAGCGTCGGCAGCCCGGCTCGCGTCAGGGCGGGACGGATCGATGGCGATGGTCACCGGGAACGAGAACGTGGTCATCGTCTCGCGATCAAGCCCGTCGTTACCGACATCGATGAGCACAACAGAAAATAGCGACCGGTCGTCGCCAGTTGCATCGAACGGGACCGAATTGCGGGCCAATGCGCCGAGAGTCGAGGGATCAACCGCGTCCTCTGCCTGTGGGTCTTCGGACGTCGCGACGTCTGCGTCTGCCGGTTGATCTGCCTCGACACCGCCGATCCTTGGCAGTTTGATGACACGGGGTTCTTTCTCGACCGCTGGCTGGGCAGCGTCCGCGCCGCTTGGCGCGGGCGCTGCTGCCACGGCGGGTTCAATCTCGACTTCCGGCTGTTTGGGGGCAGCCGTAACGGCCGGTTCGATTTCGAGCGATGGTGCCTGGGGCGCGGCCACCTCGGGCGCGGGTTCGGGCGCAGGCGTGGGCGCGGGTGGCTCGACCTCGGTCTGGACAATTTTGGCGGCGCGACGGATCACCGGCATCGTCGGCGCTGTCGGGACGGTTTCGGTGTCGGTCGGGGGGGTTGAAAGTGCCGGAGCGTCGCCCTGGACCAGCGCACCGCCGGCGTCACCCAGGCTGGCCAACGGCCCATCGCCGGTTTGCGTTGACGGGGCCTCGGGCGCCACTGGCTGTGACACTTCGGGCGCGGGCGTGGCAGCAGGTTCAGTGTCGGTCTCGGGCGCGGCCTCGGTCTGGGGTGCCGCAACTGCGGGCGCATCGGCAATAATATCGGCGACCTCGGCCTGCGGGATGACCGGAATGGACTCGGGCCTGTTGCGGTTGAATTCGGAACCCGCGGGCACACCAACATCGACCGACGACGGCGCCTGCGCCGTGCGCAGCGGCAGTCCAGATACCAACGATATGATCGCCACGACCAGAGCGGACACCAATGCGCCCCAGAAAAGGCCGAAAATCAAGCCCCTTGCCACCGCTCTCTCCGTTATCTTTGCCTCTTGCGCACGCCTCGGGCCTTGACCGCCGGGCATCGCTTGACCCTATATAGCCCGACCTTCACCGGGGGGCACCCCCTATAAGTTGAAAGCCGTGCGCGCGTGTTGCTTCTGATCGACAATTACGACAGCTTTACCTACAATCTCGTCCACTTTTTGGGCGAGCTTGGCGGTGACGTGGCGGTGCATCGCAACGATGCGCTGAATGTGCAAGAGGCAATGGCGCTGAACCCGACCGCGATTATCTTGTCGCCGGGCCCCTGCGACCCCGATGCGGCGGGAATTTGCCTGCCGCTGGTTGCCGCCGCCGCCCAAGCGGAAATTCCGCTTTTGGGGGTGTGCCTGGGCCATCAGGCGATCGGTCAGGCCTTTGGCGGTCAGGTGGTGCGCTGCCACGAGATCGTGCATGGCAAGATGGGGACCATGCATCACTCCGGTCAAGGCGTGTTCGCAGGCCTGCCCACGCCGTTTCAGGCGACACGCTATCATTCGCTGATCGTCGATCGCGCGACCCTGCCCGATTGCCTTGAGATCACCGCAGCACTCGCCGACGACACGATCATGGGCCTGCGCCACCGCGAACTGCCGATCGAGGGGGTTCAGTTTCACCCCGAATCGATTGCCTCGGAACACGGGCACGCGCTGTTGAAAAACTTCCTGGATATGGCTCTGGAACCGGCATGAGCCCAACATGAGCGATGACATCAAAACCCTGATCGGGGTGGCGGCTGACCGGCCATTAAGCGCGGCCGAGGCACGCGCCGCTTTCGAGATCCTGTTCGAGGGCGAAGCCACGCCTGCACAAGTCGGCGGGTTTTTGATGGCGCTTCGGACGCGCGGCGAGACGGTGGACGAATACGCCGCCGCGGCGGCGGTGATGCGCGCCAAGTGTCGCGCGGTGCGCGCGCCCGAAGGCGCGATGGACATCGTCGGCACCGGCGGTGACGGCAAGGGGACGCTGAACATTTCCACTGCCGCCGCCTTTGTGGTGGCGGGCGCGGGCGTGCCGGTGGCCAAGCACGGCAACCGCAATCTCAGCTCCAGATCGGGCGCCGCCGACGCGCTTGGGGCGCTGGGTGTCAACGTGATGGTCGGGCCCGAGGTCGTGGAACGGGCGCTGGCCGAAGCCGGGATCGGCTTTATGATGGCGCCCATGCACCATCCGGCTATGGCCCATGTCGGCCCGGTCCGGGCCGAGCTGGGGACCCGCACAATCTTCAATATCCTCGGGCCGCTGACCAACCCGGCGGGCGCAAAACGCCAACTGACCGGGGCCTTCGCCCGCGATCTTATCCGGCCCATGGCCGAGACACTGGCCGAACTTGGGTCCGAGGCTGCGTGGCTGGTCCACGGCTCGGACGGCACCGACGAATTGTCGATTGCAGGCGTGTCTTGGGTGGCGGCGCTGAAAGATGGTGCGATTACCGAATTTGAGGTCACCCCCGAAGATGCAGGCCTGCCGGTGCATCCGTTCGAGGCCATTCTGGGCGGATCGCCCGAGGACAACGGCAAGGCGTTCTCGGCGCTTTTGGACGGGGCAGCGGGGGCCTACCGCGAC
>JAKZRT010000013.1:0-3425 GCA_047518005.1 Brevirhabdus sp. | reverse complement strand
TCCTGGCGAAGCTCGCCTGCGGACTTGTCTTTGCGCGTAATCCTTACTGCCATCAAAGCCTCCCTTGCCTTGATGCCACTGAATCAGATCACGCCGCTCGTGGGAATCCCCTTGAGTCAAATCTGGGGGCCGTTGGTATGACTTCATCGAGTTGGCGCTGGAGCCTGGCGCGTTCGTCGCCGTGTTTGCCTTCAAGTTCGGCGCGGACTTCGGCTTCGCGATTTCTCAGCCGCGCCTCGTAGTCGTCGAGACTGAGGGTGACGTGAACTTTATTCGCGTCGGAATCCGATTTTTCCTTCCTCGAGAACAACGCGACGATCCAACCTATGATTGTCTTCCCGAACGCCACCAACACCCCACCGATGGCGATCAGGGCAAGGACTGCCCCTCGGTTATCCTTGTCGGTCAGAAACGACCAAATTGCGCTCCAGAAATTTGTAAGCCAATCCACCAAACAATCCGCCTCGTCCGCTTGTCAGAATTGAACATATTGCCGCGGCTGATTGCAACCGCAGAGTATGTCCGGTGCGGATCACGCCCGCCGTCGTGCTGGACGCACCCCTTCGGCGTCACGGGCAGGCAGGTGCGATCCGGGACTGGGGGCCCGGACAAAAGATCGCCGTCTGGCCAGCCCCGGCGAAACCCGTTAAAGCGGCGCGACGGCAAGACGGACGGGTTCATGGCGCGCATCCTCATCACCTCGGCGATCCCGTATATCAACGGAATCAAGCACCTGGGCAACCTGGTGGGCAGCCAGTTGCCCGCCGATCTTTACGCCCGCTATGGCCGGGCGCGCGGCCACGAGGTGCTGTTTTTATGCGCCACCGATGAACATGGGACCCCGGCCGAACTGGCGGCCGCCAAGGCAGACCAGCCGGTGGCCGAGTTCTGCGCCGAAATGCACGGCGTGCAGGGCGACATCGCGGCGCGCTTTGGCCTGAGTTTTGACCACTTCGGGCGCTCGTCGAGCGCCGAAAACCATGCGCTGACGCAGCATTTTGCCGGACGGCTGGCCGCGGCCGGGCTGATCGAGGAGGTGACCGAAAAACAGGTCTATTCAAACACCGATGGCCGGTTCTTGCCGGACCGCTACATCGAAGGCACCTGCCCCAATTGCGGCTATGCGCGGGCCCGCGGCGATCAGTGCGAAAACTGCACCAAGCAGCTCGACCCGACCGACCTGATCGACCCGCGTTCGGCCATTTCAGGCTCGACCGATCTCGAGGCTCGCGAGACCCGGCATCTTTACCTGCGCCAATCGGCGCTGAAGGGCGATCTGGACGCCTGGATCGACGCCCAGACCGGCTGGCCGGTGCTGACCACGTCGATTGCCAAGAAGTGGCTGCACGATGGCGACGGGCTCAGGGACCGAGGCATTACCCGCGATCTCAACTGGGGGGTTCCGGTTCGAAAAGGTCACGACCCCTGGCCGGGGATGGAAGCCAAGGTGTTCTATGTCTGGTTCGACGCGCCGATCGAATACATCGCCTGCGGTGCCGAATGGACCCATGCGCGCGGCGCCCCGGACGCCGAATGGGAACGCTGGTGGCGCACTGACAAGGGCGCGGATGATGTGCGGTACGTGCAATTCATGGGCAAGGACAACGTGCCGTTTCACACGCTTTCCTTCCCGGCCACGATCATGGGCTCGGCCGAGCCCTGGAAGCTGGTCGACATGATAAAATCGTTCAACTTTCTCACCTATGATGGCGGCCAGTTTTCCACCAGCCTAGGGCGCGGAATATTCCAGGACCAGGCGCTGGACATTCTGCCGGCGGATTATTGGCGCTGGTGGCTCCTTTCCCATGCGCCCGAAAGTTCGGATGCCGAATTTACCTGGGAAAACTTCCAGGCCGGGGTGAACAAGGACCTCGCCGATGTGCTGGGTAATTTCGTCAGCCGGGTGACCAAATTTTGCCGGTCCAAATTTGGCGAGGCGGTGCCCGATGGCGGCGTCTGGGGCGCCGACGAGACCCGCGTGATCGCCGAGCTGGGCCAGAGGCTGGTGGCCTACCAGGCGCATATGGACGCGATCGAGGTCCGCAAGTCGGCGACCGAGCTGCGCGCGATCTGGGCGGCGGGCAACGAATATCTGCAGACCGCGGCCCCCTGGGCGGCGTTCAAGGACGACCCGGCGCGGGCCGCGGCGATTGTGCGCTTTGCGCTGAACCTGATCCCGTTCTACGCCGCCCTGTCGGCCCCGTTCATCCCGTTCACAGCCGCCAAGATGGCCGCCGCGATGAACATCGACACGCCCTGGCCGGGGGATGTTGAAACCGCCCTGGGCCGCCTTGCCCCCGGGCATGCATTCGACGTACCCGAAAACCTGTTCGTCAAGATATCGGACGATGACCGGGATGTCTGGCAGCAGAGGTTTGCCGGCGGTCGGTAAGCGGGCCGGGAATTGCGCGGCGCACAGGTGCAAATCATTCGCACGTGAACCCGCTTCTGCGGCTACGTCATGATCACGCCCCATCGGGCGCGTCATATGGCCACCTGCCCGGCCCTGGACATTTCCGCTAATTCCCTGAATTCAAGATTATTATCGCCCGTTGCAGGGCCCAAAAGACGCATAGATACCATGGATTCAGAATTTGCCGATGTGGTTTCGGTGATGAGCCGGAACGCCGGGGCGGCGTCGAGCTATCTGAAAGCGCTCAGCAACCAGACGCGACTGTTGATCCTGTGCCATCTGATACCGGGGGAACGGTCGGTCACCGAATTAGAGCACCTGTTGCAAACCCGGCAGGCCACAGTGTCACAGCATCTGGCCCGGCTGAAGCTGGATGGGCTGGTCAAGGTGCGACGCAAGGTCAAGGCCGCCTATTATTCAATTGCCGACCCGGATGCGCTCGATCTTATGGCGGTGTTGTATCGAAAGTTCTGCGCGCCGGGTTAGGGGCAGCGCCCCTCGCCCGTGGCGGCGCACCGTTTAACCGCGCCCCAGTCTATCGCCAACGCCGTCGCGCGCCTGCAGCGCGCGCCACCAATCTTCGTTGGCAAGATACCAGTCAACCGTGCGCGCCAGCCCCTGGCCAAGGGTGACCGAAGGACGCCAGCCGAGCTCGTCGCGGATCCGGGCAGGGTCGATGGCATAGCGCAGGTCGTGACCGGGGCGATCATCGACAAAGGTGATCAGCCGGTCGTGCGGCGCGCCCTGGGGGCGGCGGTCGTCGAGCAAAGCGCAGATCTTGCGCACCAGATCGATATTGCGCACCTCATTTTCGCCGCCGATAGTGTAAGACCGGCCCAGCCTGCCACGCGCGCAGACCAACAACAGCGCCTCGGCGTGATCCTCGACGTAAAGCCAGTCGCGGATATTTTCACCCGACCCGTAGACCGGGATCGGCTGACCCGCAAGCGCGTTCAGGATGACCACCGGGATCAGCTTTTCGGGAAAATGATAGGGCCCGTAGTTGTTCGAG
>JAKZRT010000012.1:0-10296 GCA_047518005.1 Brevirhabdus sp. | reverse complement strand
CCTGGCGAAGCTCGCCTGCGGACTTGTCTTTGCGCGTAATCCTTACTGCCATCAAAGCCTCCCTTGCCTTGATGCCACTGAATCAGATCACGCCGCTCGTGGGAATCCCCTTGAGTCAAATCTGGGGGCCGTTGGTATCAGTCATACACAGAAGGACGGACACTCTCCAGAGCGCGCTTTTCTATGACTTCTCGATAGAAGACCACGTCCCGCAAGATCATCTGCTGCGGTCGATTGATCGCTTCGTCGATCTGTCCTGCATCCGCCAGCATCTCGCGCCATTTTACAGCTCAACCGGCCGCCCTTCGATTGATCCTGAGCTGCTGATCCGCATGCTGCTGGTGGGCTACTGCCTGGGCATCCGCTCGGAGCGGAGGCTGTGCGAGGAAGTGCATCTCAATCTGGCGTATCGCTGGTTTTGCCGCCTGGACCTGACAGATCAGGTGCCTGACCACTCGACATTCTCAAAGAACCGGCATGGCCGTTTCCGTGACAGTGACCTGCTGCGTCATCTCTTTGAGACGGTCGTGGCGCGTTGTATTGCCGAGGGGCTGGTCAGTGGCCAGCGCTTTGCGGCGGATGCCAGTCTCATTGAGGCCGACGCAAATAAACAGAACTCCACCGCCAAAGAAGATTGGGATCACAGCACGATTGACCCCGATGACGCACCTCGTGCGGTGCGGGAATATCTCGACGTTCTGGATGACGCGGCCTTTGGCGCGGCGACGACCGTTGAACCGAAGTTCACGTCTCACTCCGACCCATCCAGTCAATGGACAGCGGCCCGCAAAGGTCCTGCGTTCTTTGCCTATTCAACCAATTATCTGATCGATACTGATCACGGTGTCATCGTGGACGTGGAAGCCACACGATCAATCCGACAGGCGGAGGTCGGGTCTGTGCGTACAATGCTGGATCGGGTCAAAGAAGGGTTTGGCCTGCATCCAGAGCGCATCATTGCTGACACGGCTTATGGTTCAGGCCCCATGCTTGGATGGTTGGTGGATCGCGGCATCGCTCCGCATATCCCGGTAATCGACAAAGCTGGCCGAACCGATGGCACCTGGACACGAGCCGATTTTGAATGGGACGCTGAGAACGACCAGTACATCTGTCCCGAGGGACAGGCGTTGAAGCAGTTCCGCCGCAACTACTCAGACCCCAAGCGTGGCCCGTCCGACAAAGGCACTGCCAAGTATCGCGCGCTGAAACTGACTTGCCAAAGTTGCCCGTCCAAGGCGCGCTGCTGTCCCAACATGGATGCCCGATCCATCACCCGCGAAGAACACGAAGATGCCAGACAAGTTGCCCGAGACATCGCAAAAACCAGGCAATATGAAATCTCGATGAAGCTGCGGAAAAAAGTCGAGATGCTGTTTGCTCACCTCAAACGCATTCTTGGCCTTGGACGGCTCCGATTACGCGGCCCATGCGGCGCAAACGATGAATTCCTCCTCGCTGCCACCGCCCAGAACCTTCGGAAACTGGCCAAGATCTTTCCTGCACCGCAGAAACCGCGAACAGCTTGACCAGAAAGGTGTTCGGGCTCACATACAACGGCCACTTTCTGCACCTGCAACACGTTGTTTTTCAACAGAATCGGCGAACAGCACCCGCAGTTCGTCCGGGTCGGGATGGGCAAATTCGACAAATTCAAAGCCGTCGGTGCCGGCCGGGTTTTCATCGCTGATCGTGGCTTTCGGGGCGTCGTGGGGGAAAGGGCCCATGGGAAGTCTCCTGTTCGCGCTGATGTTTGTGCGAGCATATCGCAGTATTGGCCGTTGTTTTGCGCAAATTTGATTACTAATTTTGGTATTACCGCGGGCTTTTCCGTGATACTGAGCAGGATATGCAAAATTCCCGCATCACCCTCGACGCCACAGATACCCGGCTTCTGGCCATTTTGCAGTCCGACGCGCAGATCACTGCCGAGGCGCTTGGCCGCGCGCTGAACCTGTCGCCCAGCCAGGCCGGGCGGCGGCGGCAGCGGCTTGAGGCGACGGGGCTTATCCGCGCCTATGCCGCGCGGCTTGATGCCGATGCTCTGGGCCTTTCGGTTCAGGCTTTCATTCAGGTCCAAATGGCGACCCATAAACCCGATCTGGTCGCGACCTTCGCGCGGCTGGTGGCGCTTGAGCCGCGGATCACGTCTGCTTTCACGCTGACGGGCGAGGCCGATTATCTGTTGCGCGTCTATTGCCGCGATCTGGCCGCCCTGAACCAGTTGATCCACGAACGCATTCTGCCGCACCCGGCAGTGGCGCGGGTGCAAAGCCAGATCGTGATGGACCAGCTGAAGTCGGATGCGCCCCTGCCGCTTTGATCTATGCCTGGACCGTCGGTTCCAATGCCGGGGTCCGGAACCCCGCCAGACCTGCGTCGAGCACCAGCAGATCTTCGACCGGCATACCTTCGATAATCGGCGAAGGTGATTCCTGGCCCCGGACCACTGCCATTGGAATGCCCGTCGCCATGCGCAGCGCCGTCTCTAAGTCAACGCCTGCGTGATGAACCAGCCGGTGAACCGATTCCAGCATCGTGATATACGCCCCTGCAAGGCTGCCGTCGGAATTGATCAGGCGGCCATCCACGAGGGTAACGGTTTGTCCGTAAAGCTCGAAACGATCAGGCCCGCCAACGGTCGACATGGCGTCCGAGACCAGGAACGTCCGGTCGGGCACCGGTCGCGCGCGCAGCGCCAGCGCGACCATTTCATCGGCGACATGGATACCGTCGCAGATGATCCCGGCGTAGGCGTCCGAGTTGATCGCCGCCCCGACAACCCCCGGGGCACGATTGAGCATGGGCGACATCGCGTTGAATAGATGGGTGAAACATCTTGCACCCGCGGTCAGGGCCGCGCGGGTTTGGTCGGCTGTGGAATCGGAGTGGCCGAGCGAGACGATGCTTCCCATGGCGGCGAGCTGGGCGATCTGATCGGGTGTTGCAGCCTCGGGTGCCAGGGTGATCATTGTCGGAATGCCTGCCGCGCGCAGGCGCTCGGCATGGGCAAGCGTCGTGGCATCAAGCGGTCGCACAAACCGCGTGGCGTGGGTGCCCCGCCGACTGGGCGCGATGTGCGGGCCTTCGATGTGGATGCCCAGAATATCCGGGCCGTACTGCCGGTCGAGGATCACGTCAACGGCACGGTCCAAAACCTCGGGTGCGTCGGTGATCACGGTCGGCAGGATATGCGTGGTGCCAAAGCGCCGGTGCGCGGCGGCGATTTTGTGCAGACCTGCGGGCGTGGGATCGTGGTTGAACAGCACACCACCGCCGCCGTTGACCTGAAGATCGACAAAACCGGGCGTCAGAATGCCGGTCAGCCGGATCACTTCGGGTCCGGTTGGGACTTGCCCGGCCGGAACCATGCTTGCGGCTTTACCGTTCGCAACTTCCACCGCCGCGCCGCGGTGCAGCGTAACCCCGTCAAATACCTGATCAGGCAGCAGAAAATGTGTTGACGCCGACATCAGGCGGCCTCCTCTCACTGGGCGCGATCCGCGAAAAAGTAAGGATCAAGCGCCAATTGAACGCTGGCTTGCAAAAGCCGGTCTGAAAATGCACCGCCCAGCCCTTCGGCCCGGTCCAGAAGCGGTTGCGCGAAGACCTGCAGCAAAAGCGGTTCGGGCAGGGTCGCGCGGGCCACCCAGTCGCACAGGTCGGTCAGCGCCGCCTGCGCCTGCGGCACGGGCCAGTAGTACCGGATGCGGTCGGCCAGCCCGAAGTGGCGCGCGGTGAAAAGCGCGGCCTCGTCGCCCCGGTAATGGCCTTGCCAATGCTGGGGGGCCGCGGTCATGACCGCCTCCATGACTTGCATCAAGCCCGCGTTCTGGTCGCCCGAAAGTCCCCGGATCAGATCAAGGCCATAGGCCGCCTGACGCCAGGCGAAGGTCAGCGCCGGACCGACCTTCTGAAAGGCGAACCCCTGCGCGGCAAGCGACCGGAACACCTGCGGGTGCTGGTAGTCGGTCGAATGCGCCTCGAGCACGATCCCGGGCCAGTCGGCAAGGACCGGGCGATAGGGCAGCGTCCGGTCGGTGGGAAAATGGTGAACATGCATCGGCGAAAATTCGACGCCCGGTTGCAGAACCAGCCCGACGACAGCGTCAAACGCGACGCCTTGCGCGGCAAAGGCTGCGTGGTGCGCTTCGAGCGTTGCCCGCGCGTGGACCGGGTCGGTGGCGGGAATGTCGCCGCCTTCATCGACGCGGGCACCGCCGGGCGGCGGCACCTCGGTGCCAATCACGAACATCAGATCGGTGCTGTCGCCTGCGGTCTCGACACAAGCGCGGGCCAGTTTGGCCGAGCGGGCGGCGGTGACCGCATCGCCCTGCACCGGGTCTTCGCCCTGGCAGCCCTCGGAACAATCGAGGTGGATCTTGCCGAACCCCGCTGCGACGTAGTCGCGGACCAACCGGTCCGCCTTGGCCATGGCCGCCTCGGCGTCAAGGCGGCGCCAGGCCTGCGGCCCCAGATGATCGCCGCCAAAGACTAGCTGCGCCGGGTCCAGGCCGACATTGGCGGCAATGTCGCGGACCATGGCGATGAATTCGGCGGGGCGCTGGCCGGTATAGCCGCCGTCCTGATTGACCTGGTTCGACGTCGCCTCGACCACGACCGCGCGGCCCAGAGTTGCGGCACGCGAAAGCGAGGGGCGGATAACATCCGGGTGCGCCGAACAGACCGACGGGATGGCAACCGGGCGGCCGGCGCGGCTTTCGCGGACAATCTGGCGCAGCAAGTCAGCCATCCTGCGCCTCGCGCCAGGCATGAAGTGCCGCACCCCGCGCGCCGCTGGCGTCGCCACCCTGGGCGAGACGGAGCTCGGGCACCGAATAGCCCTTGAACTGAGTTGATTTCAAAGCTTTGGTCAGATCGTCGGCCAGACCGTCGATGCGCGAGAGGCCGCCGCCGATCACGATCACCTCGGGGTCGATAGTCAGCGTGATCGTCATCAGCAGGTCGGCAACCAGCGCACACCAGATCGCCCAGACCGCTGCGATCTCAGGGGCATCAGCGCGGCGCGCGGCGATGTCTTCGGGTGCAAGTTTGGTTCCGGTCTTGGCCTCGGCAATGCGGGCCAAACCGGGGCCGGAAATCAGCGTTTCAATGCACCCCGACCGTCCGCAGCCGCAGGTCAGAACCGGCAGGTTCTCGCGAACGACGATGTGGGCGGGCGCGGGCAGATGGCCAAACTCGCCACCCAGATCGCGCGGGCCGGGCGATAGCCTGCCGTCGGCAGCAGCGCCGCCACCAACCCCGGTGCCCAGGATCAGCCCGACCACCGGGTTCGCGCCCTTGCCCGCGCCGAAAACCGCCTCGGACAGGGTCAGTGCGCGGCAATCGTTGATGAACGGCAGGCTGCGGCCCACTTTTGCGGCCACATCCGCAACCAGGGGATGCCCGGTGGCGGGCAGATTGGCGGTTAGGGCCACGCCGGTTTCGGGGTTCACCAGACCGGCAGAACCCAGACCGACCGGAACCCCGCCCGCCTGTTCTTCGATCCAGGCGACCGTGTCAGCAATGGCGTCCAGAAACTCGGCGTATGCGCACGGTGTATCGCTTCGGTGGCGCGTTACCTGTTGCCAGTCGGCGTTAAAGACCTGCGCTTCGATCTTGGTGCCGCCGATGTCGATGCCCGCCGCGATCATCGCACCACCTCGTAAAGCGTGACGCCGCTGACCACGCGGGTCAGCGTGCCGCGCCCCTCGAAAGGCGCATCGACGTTGAGGCCAAGCGCGTCGGACCAGCAGACCGCCAGCATCTGGGCGTAGCCCACCATCGGCGCTACAGACCATGCGTCGCCGAAAGGCGCCGTGAATTCTATGTCCCCGCCGGGACCAATGACGGTCAGCGGGGCCGTAGGGAACTGGGCCTTTAGCTCTGCGATCAGATCACCTTCGTAGCGGCGGGCGTAAGCGTCTGACGAAGCAAAAAGAAAAAGCGCAGATTTCTCGGTCACGAATGACTTCGGACCGTGCCGAAAGCCCAAGGTGCTGTCCCAAAGCGCGGGCGTTTGGCCGGCGGTCAGTTCGAGCACCTTAAGCGCAGCCTCGCGCGCGGCGAAGGCCAGCGGCCCGGTGCCCAGAAACACCGCGCGGTCGGGGCGCGGGCGGCGCGAAAAGTTCGCGCGCTGTTGGTCGAAAGCGTCCGCCAGATGGTTCAGTCGGCTGGCGAAGTCCTGAGCGCTTTCCAGAACACCAAGCGCGGTCAGCAGCATGGTTGAAAAGCTCGACGTCATGGCAAAACCCGCATCGTGCGTCTCGGCCGGCAGGACAATCACCTTCTGCGGCCCGGGTGCCGGGCGCGTGGCCAAAGCGCCGTCAGGGTTGCAGGTGATGTTCAGGCGCGGGGCCTGGGGGGCGAGCGTATCGAGCGCCTCCAGAACGCCGATGGTTTCGGCGCTGTCACCCGAGCGGCCAAAGCTGACGATCAAGGGTGCGCGCCCGACGAGATAATCCCGGGGGCGGCTGACGATGTCGGTGCTGGGCACCGAGCGGACGCGGGGGCCGGGACACCCTTCCAGTGCTGAGGCGATGATGTCACCGATATAGGCCGAGGTACCGGCACCCGAGAGCCAGATCTCGTCAACGCCCCGCGCCGCGATCCAATCGGCAATGTTGAGCAGATCAAACGACCGCCCCCAGTTGCGCCAAATCGCCGGTTGCGCGGCGATCTCGGACCAGGTGGCCCATTTATCAAGATGGTCGAGCGTCATAGGGTCAGCGTTTCCTTGGCCAGCGTCTCGGGTCGGTCGGGGTCAAGACCGAAAGCCAGCGCCACGTCCAGGATCACCGGATACATGCAATGCAGCAAAGCCGCCGCCGCCGCCGCAGGGGTCAGCCCGGCGGCCCCGGCATCTGATGGGCGCAGCCGTATTATGGTGGCTCCGGCCGCGGCAAGCCTGGCCTCGGCCAGGTCCATGCTGGCGGTGGTGCGCGGCTCGTCGGTATCCAGCATCAGGATCGTCAACGGTCGCGTGGCCAGTTGCAGCGGACCGTGCAGAACCTCGGACGCCGAATAAGCCTCGGCATGAAGCGCGCAGCATTCTTTGAGCTTCAGCGCAACCTCCTGTGCCGCGCCAAAACCCGCGCCGCGCCCGATGACGTAGATATGCTGGGCCGCCTGCAAAGTTCGGGAAAAGTCCTGGGCGTCTGGGTGGCCTTTGCCGTCAAGGTTGGCAAACGCCTCGGCCGCCGCTGCGACCTGATCGCGGTAGCCGGGGCTGATCGCACCGACCAGGCTCATCCCGGCCGCGATGGCCCCGATCACGGTTTTGGTGGCCGGAACCGCCAATTCGGGGCCGGCCCCAATCGGCAAAGTGGCATCGGCCGCGGCTTCGACCGCCGAGCCGGGTCGGTTGGTGATCGCAAGCGTGGCCGCCCCCATGGCCCGCGCGCCCTTGACCGAAGCGACCAGATCGTCGCTGGCCCCTGACTGTGAAATGGTCAGCGCCGCCATGTCGCGCATCTGCACGCCGGCCCCGAGCGAAAAAACCGATGGTGGCATCGACGTGCAGGGCAGGCCCAGTTCGCGCATAATCTCGTAGGACAGGATGTTGGCGGCGGCGTCGGATGACCCGCGCGCAATGGTGAAAAACCCGCGCTTCGACCTAAGATCGAGCGGCGCGATCAGATCACGGTGATCGGCCGACACCGTCCGGGCAAAAACCCTGGCTGCTTCGGCGCTTTCGGCGGCCATCAGCGCGCCTGGGCTGGCAGTTTGTTCAACGATGGCGCTCATGCGGCGGCCCTCTTTTGGTCGAATTCGGCCCAGGTGTCAGCCAGATCGACGACCTGCCCGGTCTGCCGTGCCTGATCCAACGCCAACGCCGCTATGCCCGCCTGAAGCGCGTCGATGATGCCCACGGGTAGCGTGTCACGTTCGCCGCGCATCAGGTCCGCAATGTCGCGCACCATCATGTGATCGGCCCCGTAATGCCCGCTGGCCGCTGCCAGATCGCCTTGGGTGTAGTCATAATCCGCAAAGCGGCTGCCGTCGCGCCGGGTGATGCGCAGATAGCCGCGCATGAAATCACCTTCGGCCATGCCGCGCGCACCCATCACGCAAAACCGGCGGTGCTCGTCGGGGACGTTGATGTTGGTGTGAAAAGCCATCGACGCTCCGGTCTCGTATTGCAAGATCGCGGTCTGGAAATCGACGATATCGCCCTCGCTGTTGAAAGGATCGTCGATCTGGTTCCAGACCGATTTCTTGCGGTGGAAAATCTCGGCTTCGGCATTTGATGTCGGGGCATGTTCGGGCAGAAACGACCGCCGCCCGCCAAAGCTGGCGACCCGCACGGGGCGCGAGGCGGTGATCATATTGTAAAGGTCCAGGTCGTGGCAGCATTTTTCCAGCATGAAGCCACCCGAATGCGCCGATTCGCGCCGCCAGTCGCGCATGAAAAACGCGCCGTGATAGGGAGCGATGTGTTCGTTGGCCTCAATCGCGGTGATCGGCCCCAAGACCCCCTCGGCAATCGCGTGGCGCAGGTCAATCATGTGTTGCGAATGACGCAGAACCAGCCCCACCATGATGCGATCGGTGCCGTGTTTGGCCAGAAGTTCGGCCAGGCGCATGGTCTCGTCCACGCTGATCACCACCGGCTTTTCCGCGAATATCCGCACGCCGGCTTTCAGCCCGGCCTCGATCTGTTCAAGGTGAAAGCTGTTGGGCGAGGCGACAACGAACAGGTCGGGGCGCGTGTCGCTCAGCATCGCATCGACGCTGTCAAACCGCGGCGTGTCTTCGCCGATCATTTCAAGATGCGATGGTTGCGGGTCAAAATACCCTACCATCTGCATCTCGGGAATGGTTTCTTTCATGATCGACAGGACGTGTCCGGCGCGAAGTCCGATGCCTGCGGTGACAACGCGCATGGTTTTCCCCTCAGGCAGCGAGCGCGGGGGCCCGGTGTCGACGCAGAACCTGACCGTCAGACCGGAAAACGTGGCAGTCTTCGGGGAGGACGGACAAATCAAACGTCTCGCCTTCGCGCACAGCCGCTTCGCCAGGCAGCGCTGCGCAGAACCGGGTTCCGCTTGCGGCAATCTCGCCATAGCTGATCGAGGTGGCGCCCAGGCGTTCGAGCACGCGAACCGACATTTTAAGGCCCCCGGCCCCACCAAGGCTGACATTTTCCGGGCGAATACCCACTTCGATCTCGTCCCCGACCGAAACATCGCTACCATCGACCGGCAGCGTTAAGACGTGATCACCGGCAAGATTGGCGGTGAGCGACCCCGCGTCCGCTTCGATAACGGTTGCGGGCACAAAGTTCATGTTGGGCTGGCCGATGAACGAGGCCACGAATTTTGTGGCGGGGTGATGGTAAAGCTCGAGCGGGGTGCCGAATTGTTCGACCCGGCCGGCATTCAGAACGACAATCCGGTCGGCCATTGTCATCGCTTCGATCTGATCGTGGGTCACATAGACCATCGTGGCGTTCAGAGACCGGTGCAATTGGCTAAGCTCGACCCGCATGTCGCCGCGCAGCGCGGCATCGAGGTTCGATAGCGGCTCGTCGAACAGAAAAACCTTGGGGTTGCGGACAATCGATCGCCCGATGGCCACGCGCTGGCGCTGACCGCCTGAAAGCTGGCCGGGCTTGAGGGTCAGTTTGTCGGTCAGATGCAATATCTCGGCGGCGCGTCCGACCCGGTCTTTCAACTCGGGCTGGGGAATTTTCTGAACCCGAAGCGGGAAGGCGATGTTTTCGAAAACCGAAAGATGCGGATAAAGCGCATAGAACTGGAACACCATGGCAATGCCGCGGTCGACCGGATGGGCCGCACTGACGTCGGTGCCGTTGATGACAATCTTGCCGGCAGTCGGCTCTTCGAGGCCAGCGATAATGCGCAGGAGCGTTGACTTACCACAGCCCGAGGGCCCCACGAAAACCACGAATTCCTTGTCGCGGATGGCCAGGTCGATGTCGTGCAGCACGTGCGCCTCGCCGAAGGACTTGCTGATTTGGTTTAGATCGAGTGTCGCCATAACCTGAGTGTCTGATCCAAAACTAATTGAGTGATTTCAGCGAGTTGTGATTCAATCGGATTGATAAGATTCGAGGGAGATCACAATGGCCTGGACTGAAACCACTCGCGCCCAATATGAACGGCATTCGGGACGCTATGCAAGCGATTTAACTGATCAGGAATGGGGTTTGATCGCGCCATTCCTGCCGCCGCCTAAAACAACTGGTCGTCCGCGCAGCACGGCGATGCGCGATGTTCTGGATGCCATTTTGTACATCGCCAGCGCCGGGTGTGCGTGGCGTATGCTGCCCAA
>JAKZRT010000011.1:0-70503 GCA_047518005.1 Brevirhabdus sp. | reverse complement strand
TCGACGCGACCGACCGGCGCCCTGTGGACAAGTGGACAGCCGCTCCGCGACCGACCACTTCCCCACAGGGCCAGAAACCGCAACAGAAGCGGTCAACTCATATGGTACATAAACCGGTCAACTCAGAATGTTCTCGACATCCGGGAAACCGGGCGCTGGCCTTGGCGGATTATTCTCCTCCGTCAAGGTCGGCTCGTGTATTTTTCGGCTTTTTCCCCAATCTTAGCCGGAGCGTAATGAGTAAACGGCGCAGCCCACCGTGGGCTGCGCCGTTTTAGTCGTCATGAAGCTCAACCTTTGGCGATTTTGGCGACTTCGGCCGCGAAGTCTTCTTCGATTTTCTCGATCCCCTCGCCCACTTCGAGCCGTGCAAAACCGGTAATATTTATTCCGGCGGCTTTTGCAGCCGCGCCGACGGTTTGGCCATCATCGCTTCGAACATAGGCCTGATTGAGAAGCGTCACCTCGGCGAGCCATTTTTTCATGCGGCCAACGATCATCTTTTCGATCACGGCCTCGGGCTTGCCAGAGTCGCGCGCGATATCCATCTGAATCTGTCTTTCCTTATCGACAACGCTAGGGTCCAGATCACCCTCGGAAAGCGCTGCCGGGTTGATCGCCGCAATGTGCATGGCAATGCCCCGAGCGGTTTGCTGGTCATCGCCCGTGAAAGCCACCAGAACGCCTATTTTGCCCATACCTGGCGCGGCGGCGTTGTGGATGTATGACACCACGCTAGCGCCGCTGAGGACGGACATCCGACGCAGGCTCAAATTCTCACCGATCGTCGCGATCTTGCTGGTCAGGGTGTCGGCGACCGACTTGCCGCCAATATCAGCATTTCTCAGCGCCTCTACATCGCCGACGTTCATCGCCGCGCTGGCAATTGCCGCAACCATGTCCTGAAAGTCTTTGTTCTTCGGGACAAAATCGGTTTCCGAATTCACCTCGACCGCGACGCCGGTGCCGTCGGCAACTTCGACGGCTACCAAACCCTCGGCGGCGGTGCGGCCTGATTTCTTGGCCGCCTTTGCCAGCCCCTTGGTGCGCAGCCAATCAACGGCGGCCTCGGTGTCGCCATTGGTCTCGGTCAACGCTTTTTTGGCGTCCATCATGCCCGCGCCGGTGGCGTCGCGAAGTTCTTTTACCAGTGCAGCTGTGATTGCCATTGCAAGCTCTCCTCAAATAGTCTCGGATTGCGGCCCAGCCTCGACAGGTCCGCGCCAAGAGTGGTGAATCTCAAGCGGTTCAGGCGTCGGCCTTGGCGCCATCATCTTTGGTCTCTGGTTCTGCTTTTGGTTTGGCGCCATCATCCTTGGCGACCGGTGCAGTTTTTGATTTGGCGCTATCATCCTTGGCGACCGGTTCTGCTTTGGCGACCGGTTCTGCTTTTGCCTTGGTCTTGGCACTGGCGTTTTTGGCGGCCGCCTTTTCTTCAGACTTGGTCTCGGCACCGCCGTCCTTGATATCCGCTTTAGCTTTGGCTTTGGCCTTGCCATCGCCAACCGTGACCTCGCCTTTCTCCTCGGCCTTGGCCTTAACATCTTTGGCTGTCGCTTTTTCGGTGGCCGGATCGGATGGTTCCGGCTCGGCAATTGCCGCTTCGACCGGCGCATCTTCGCTGGCACCCAGATCAATACCGGCAGCCCCCAGTTGCGCCGACATGCCGTCGAGCGCCGCACGGCTGGCCAGATCGGTATAAAGCGCAATTGCGCGCGCCGCGTCATCGTTGCCGGGGATGAGGAAATCAATGCCATCGGGCGGACAATTTGTGTCGACCACAGCCACCACCGGAATGCCCAGCTTTTTGGCTTCGGCGATTGCAAGGTCCTCTTTCTGGACGTCGATCACAAACAACAGGTCCGGCACGCCGCCCATTTCGCGGATACCGCCAAGCGAGGCCTGTAGTTTTGACTGTTCGCGTTCCATGCCCAGACGTTCTTTCTTGGTCAGGCCCTCGGTGTCGCCTGCAAGCTGCTCGTCCAGCGCCTTGAGGCGGTTGATCGAGTTCGACACGGTCTTCCAGTTGGTCAGCGTGCCGCCCAGCCAGCGGTGGTTCATATAATATTGCGCGCACTTCTCGGCCGACTCGGCGATCGGACGCTGGGCCTGGCGTTTGGTGCCGACAAAGAGGATCCGGCCGCCCTTGGCGACCGTTTCACGGACGGCGTTCAGGGCCGCGTCCAGCATCGGGACGGTCTGGGTGAGGTCGATGATGTGAATGCCGTTGCGGGCGCCGTAGATAAATTCGGCCATCCGCGGGTTCCAGCGTTGCGTCTGGTGACCAAAGTGAACGCCAGCTTCCAATAGCTGACGCAGCGAGAAATCAGGCAGCGCCATGATCATTCCTTTCCGGTTTCAATCCTCGGCGGGGTCATGCGATCCTGGATCAAATCCGGGACAACCGGCGGACCTTCGGGGATTTCTCCCCCTCGGGCCCAAACCCTGCCTGTGAAGTGAGCGCGGAATAGACGATTGCGAGCCGAATCGCAAGGGCGAGGGTTTCAAGGTTGAAACCCTAGCTAATATATTGTAATTATTTAATAAAATGCATAAAGACAAATGCGGGGCGGTCGAGGATCACCTGAGCCCTTGTACCGTGGCATACCGCCGTGGCAGTCAGTCTGTCATGAATGAGGGAAAAACCGTTATCTGCATCGGCTCGGTGCTGTGGGACATCATCGGGCGGACCGAGCACCATCCGGGGCTGGGTGGTGATGTCGGGGGTCGTATCACACGAGTCCCCGGCGGCGTCGCGATGATTATCGCCATGACCCTGGCGCGTTTTGGATTGCGCCCTGTCCTGCTGACGGTCATTGGCGAAGACGGCGAGGGCCGCGAGCTGACGGCCGCAGCCGAGGCCATGGGTCTGGACACCCATCTGATCCACCGCCGCGCTGATTTGGCGACCGACCGGTACATGGCGATTGAGTGCGGTGACGCGGGTCTGGTTGCAGCAATCGCCGACGCTCATTCGCTGGAGGCCGCCGGTGACGCCATTTTGACGCCGCTGCTTGACGGAACCCTGGGGGATATCGCCAACCCCTACCCCGGCCTGATTGCGCTTGATGGAAACCTGACGCAGGACCTGTTGGCCGAGATTGCCGAAAGTCCCGCATTTGGGCTGGCTGATCTGCGGGTCGCGCCCGCGTCGCCGGGCAAAGCGCAGCGGCTTTCGATGCTTTTGGACCACCCGAAGTTGACGCTTTATTTGAACCGGGGCGAGGCCCAGACGCTGTGTGGGTGCGACTTTGACACCGCCGCGCAAGCGGCTGAAAAATTGCAGGAAATTGGGTTTTCCTCCGCGATGGTTTCAAATAGTGCGCACACGGCGGCTATTGCGGGGCCGGACGGGCTTTTCGAGGCCGATCCGCCACCGGTTGAGGTCCGCCGGATTACCGGCGCGGGTGACACGCTGATGGCGGCCCACATCGCGGCCGAGGCCGCAGGTGCGGGCGGACAGGCCGCACTTGAGGCCGCGCTGGATGCCGCCGCCGATTTTATTTCAAAGGACGAAGGGCCGTGAACCTGCCGCTTGCCTTTCTGCCCGAGGTCGCGGATGCGCTGGCCGAAGGGCGTCCGGTTGTGGCGCTGGAAAGCACCATTATCACCCACGGCATGCCGTCGCCCGAGAACGTCGAAACCGCGCTTGCGGTCGCTGCCGAAGTTCGCGGCTCGGGGGCAGTTCCGGCCACCATCGCGGTGATGGCGGGGCAGATTCATATCGGGCTGAGCGTGGACGGGTTGGGCGCGCTGGCAGCCACAAGACATGTCGCCAAGCTGTCGCGCGCTGACTTTGCCCATTGCCTGACCAGTGGCGGCACCGGATCGACAACCGTTGCCGCGACCATGATTGCTGCCCGCGCAGCCGGGATCGCTGTCTTTGCCACCGGCGGTATCGGCGGGGTGCATCGCGGGGCGGAGGTTTCCTTCGATATCTCAGCGGACTTGCAGGAATTGGCCCAGACCCCGGTTACCGTTGTTTCGGCCGGACCAAAGGCCATTCTGGACCTGCCCGCGACTCTACAGGTTCTGGAAACGCTTGGTGTCCCGGTGTTTGCTTTTGGGCAGAACGACCTGCCGGCTTTCTGGTCGCGCTCTTCGGGCATGGCGGCCCCGTTGCGGGCCGATCACCCGCACGAAATTGCGCAAGCGCACCAAATGCGCGCCGCCCTGGGGCTGCCGGGCGGGCAATTGGTTGCCAATCCGATCCCTGGGGAGCACGAAATACCATTCCAAGAGCTTGCGCCACTGATCGAACAGGCGATGGGCGAGGCTGAGGCCGATGATATTCGCGGCAAGGCGGTGACGCCATATTTGCTGGACCGGATATTTGAGTTAACCGGGGGCCGTTCACTGACGGCCAACATCGCGCTGGTGAAAAACAATGCGCATCTTGGGGCACTGATCGCCGCCGACCTGGCGCGCTGAGGCGGATACACCAATAAACTTGCCAGCCTGCCCCGGCTCGCCTACATCAGACCTCTATGGCTTGCGAGACACATTCATGAACGACCCGCTGGAAACACCGCTGCCCGCGCCGCGTCGGCGTGGGCTTTTTGCGGGCCTGCGCAACAGTTTTCTGACCGGATTGGTCGTCGTTGCGCCGATCGGGCTGACGGCGTGGTTTATCTGGACATTTGTGGGCTGGATCGATGGTTGGGTCCTGCCATTCATCCCAGATAACATACGGCCGGAGCGGTTTTTCGGCGTGAATCTGCGCGGCTCTGGTCTGATCGCTTTTCTGCTTTTCACGATCTTTGTCGGTTGGGTCGCCAAAGGGCTGATTGGTCGGTCGCTGATCTATTGGGGCGAGGGGCTGGTCGAACGCATGCCCGTGGTTCGATCCATCTATTCGGGCGTGAAACAGATCGCCGAAACCGTTTTCGCCCAGACCGAGCGGTCGTTCGAGAAAGCCTGTCTGATCGAATATCCGCGTAAGGGCATCTGGGCGCTTGGGTTCATATCGACCGAGGCCAGGGGCGAGGTCAACGCACGCGCCGGCGACGAACAGCTGGTCAGCGTGTTTCTTCCGACCACGCCGAATCCGACCTCGGGCTATCTGTTGTTCGTACCAAGGTCCGATGTGATCGAGCTTGACATGACAATCGAAGAGGCCGCCAAACTGGTGATCTCGGCCGGACTTGTGTATCCGAACGGTCCGGATCCAGCCCGCCCGGGCGGGCGCGGCCGGCCTGGTGACACCTCATAGTGCGGTCCAGCCGCCGTCGACGCTGATTGTGGTTCCGGTGATCTGCGCGGCGGCGTCCGTGCACAGAAATATGACCGTACCGCCGATCTGTTCGACCGTTGCAAATTCCTTCGACGGCTGGCGGGCCAACATGACATCGCGCACCACCTGATCGCGGTCCATCCCATGGGCTTTCATCTGATCGGGTATTTGCGCCTCGACCAGAGGCGTCAGCACATAGCCCGGACAGATGGCGTTGGCGGTGATATTTTCCTCTGCGGTCTCGAGCCCCAGGGTCTTGGTCAGGCCGACAATTCCGTGCTTGGCGGCGATATAGGCGGACTTGTACGGCGAAGCGGTCAGGCCATGGGCGCTGGCGATATTGATCACCCGGCCCCAGCGCGCGGCGCGCATGCGCGGCAGCGCGACTGCCGTAGTGTGAAAGGCCGAAGACAGGTTGATGGCGATCACCCGATCCCACATCTCGGGCGCGAAGTCTTCGATCGGGGCGACGTGCTGGATGCCGGCGTTGTTGACCAGAATATCGCAGGCCCCGGCAGCGTCGATCAAGGCGCGCGCCGCGTTCGCGTCGGACATATCGGCGCTGACATAGCGGGCGGCGACCCCATATTCCCGACCGATGGCGGCGGCGAGATCGTGATCATTGGCGGTGTCGGTGAAGGAATTCAGAACCACGTCGGCCCCGGCCTCGGCCAACGACCGTACGGTCCCCAGCCCGATGCCCGAATTCGACCCCGTGACCACTGCGGTTTTCCCATTCAGCGACATTGCCCGATCCTCCAGCCTCATGTTGCACCGCAGCATAGCGGGTGCGGCAATGAGGACCAGTTCAATCCCTGCGCCTTGCGGTGAATATATCCCGCGGCGGCGGCGCAACGCCGGAGGCGGCGCAAAAAAAACGCCGGCACGAAGCCGACGTTAAGTTATTGAGGCAGGTTTCATACAGGCAAGAAACCTATCGAGCAGTAAAACGTTTATACGCAACATCCCGCCGCCCGCCAAGTTAAAAGTTTGAAAACGTTGAAGGCCATGGCTAGGCTGTAGCCCAAACAAATAAGGGAGCCGGAGGATTATTCCCAAAATGGCATCAATATGTTTCCCGCGCTGCGCGATGATTGGACCTCTTATCGTGGCGCTGAGCCTGGGGAATCTGGCCGCTGCCGAGCCCAAACATGGCATAGCTATGTATGGGGACCCCGCCTTGGGACCAGATTTTGTGTCCCTGCCCTATGCCAATCCGCAAGCGCCCAAAGGCGGACGGATCATCTTTGGCGAGACCGGCGGCTTTGACAGTCTCAATCCACACATCCGCAAGGGACGTGTGCCCTGGCAGCTGAGGTTCTTGGCCTACGAATCGCTGATGGGCCGGAGCTGGGACGAGCCGTTTTCGCTTTACGGACTGTTGGCCGAATCGATTGAGACACCCGACGATCGGTCGTGGGTGGAATTTACGCTTCGAAAAGAGGCCCGATTTTCTGATGGTTCGCCGGTGACCATCGAGGATGTCCTGTGGTCGTACGAGACGCTCGGCACTGTTGGACATCCGCGCTATCGCGGCGCCTGGGGCAAGGTTGAGACCGCCGAAATAACTGGGCCGCAGTCGATCAAATTCACCTTCAACGTCGAAGATCGCGAACTGGCCCTGATCATCGGCTTGCGACCGATCCTGAAAAAAGCGCAATGGGAAGGGCGCGAATTTGATCAAAGCGGCACTGACTTCATTCCGATTGCCAGCGCACCATATGTTGTCGGCGATTTTGAACCGGGGCGCTTTATCACGTTCACCCGAAACCCCGATTACTGGGGCAAAGATCTGGCCTTCCGGCGTGGCACCGCGAACCTTGATGAAATTCGCATCGATTACTTCGCCGACGGGGCGGTGACGCTGGAAGCGTTCCGGGCCGGCGCGACCAACACGCAGCGCGAATTCAATGCCGCGAAATGGGAGGCGCAATACAATTTTCCGGCGGTGGATTCGGGTGATGTGGTCAAATCGATCGTCACCCACCAGCGGCCTTCCGGGATCACCGGCTTTGTGATGAACACGCGCCGCCCGGTCTTTGCCGACTGGCGGGTGCGCGATGCGATGCTGCATGCATTCAACTTTGAGTTCATCAACGAAAAGATGAACGGCGGTGTTCAACCCAGAATCTCATCCTATTTTTCGAACTCGGTTCTGGGCATGTCCGGCGGTGCGGCAGCAGGCCGCGTACGCGAATTTCTCGAACCCTTCGCGGATCAGTTGCTGCCGGGTGCGATGGATGGCTACGCCCTGCCCCAAGGTGACGGGTCGGAACGCAACCGGGCCAATCTGGCGCGCGCTGCCGCCCTGTTGGAAGATGCCGGATGGCAGGTAATTGACGGCAAGCTTGTCGATGCCTCCGGTGCCCCCTTCGCCTTTGAAATTCTGCTGCGCCAGGGGTCCAACGAGAACCAATCCATCACCGACATCTATGCAAAGGCGCTGGAACGCCTCGGGATCGAGCCGACCATCGCTGTGATCGACAGCGCGCAATACAAGGAACGTACTCAGGTCTATGATTTCGACATGGCCTATTACCGGCGCGGTCTGTCGTTAAGCCCCGGCAACGAGCAATATCTTTACTGGGGCGCGAAGGGCGTCGAAGAACCGGGCACGCGCAACTGGATGGGGATGAATTCACCCGCCGCCGAGGCGATGATCGACCGGCTGGTCAATTCGACCAGCCGCGACGATTTTCTGGCCGCCGCCAAGGCGCTGGACCGGGTGCTGACGTCTGGGCGCTATGTCATCCCGATCTATCAGTGGAACATCAGCCGCATCGCCCACGCGCGGCAACTGAAATTCCCTGACCATATCCCGATGTATGGCGACTGGATCGGTTGGCAACCGGACGTTTGGTGGTATGAAGACTGATATGAGAATCTAGCAGGCAACCTGAAGAGCAAAGGAAACGGAATGAAGAAAATTGCATTATTGCTGGTCCTGACCGCACTCGCCGGATGTGCCACATGGGAAGGCTTTGAATCCGATATCTCAAGCGGCGCGGGCGCTGTGGAAGGCGCGGTCAGCAACTGATCGCGATTTGGCGGTGACCGGTCGCTGCGGCCCGTCGCTCAGGTCATCGACGTGACCCAAAGAATTGTCGCGCCGTCCTGACTGAGCGAGATCACGTTATGCCCCATTGAGGCGTCGCAACAGGCGCTTTTGCCGCGTCGCAGTTCGACGGGTTCGACCGGGCCCGCACCCGCGTCTGACAGGGCCGCATCGTCGGTGCGGACCAGGGTCAGCGCCGGAAAGGTGCCATCAGACATCTGGTGAACGTGTCCCTGCCTTTCGGCCTCTTGCAACAGCTTTCGCGCTGCCATAGCCACGATGCCATGCCGTCAACCGTCGATATTGGCCCGCGATCGTTGCCGCCCGAACCGTTCAACATGGCCGATTATGTGCTGACGGCCGGACGCGCGACGCCGGACAAGGTCGCGCTGGCGCTGGTGCGGCCGGACGGCAGCGAAAAGTGGTCCTATGCGCGCCTTGAACGCGCGATTCTGGGTACCGCGACAGGGCTTTTGGCGACCGGGCTGAGGCCCGGCGACCGGGTGCTGTTGCGGCTTGGTGACGGGGTTGGTTTTCCAATAGCCTATCTGGCAGCGATTGCTGTGGGCATCATTCCCATTCCAACCTCGGTTCAGTTGACCAGCGCCGAAATAACCCGTGTGGCGGCAATGCTGCGCCCGCATCTGACCTTGGCCAGCGACGGCGTGGCGCTGCCCGACGGCGCAAAGATCATCAGCGAAGCCGACCTCGCCGACCTGAGAAAATATCCGCCTGCGTCCTATCAGATGTGCGGTGCTGACCGGCCCGGCTATATCATTCTGACATCGGGCACCGGCGGAGCCCCGCGCGCGGTTCTGCATGCGCACCGCGCAGTCTGGGCACGGCGGATGATGTGGGCGGGTTGGTACGGGCTGACGCCCGACGACCGGCTAATGCACGCGGGTGCGTTCAACTGGACCTATACGCTTGGCACCGGGCTGATGGACCCCTGGGCCTGCGGTGCCACGGCGTTGATCCCAGCCGATGGCACCCAGATCGAGGCCTTGCCTCAGCTGATGGCCCAGCATCAGGCAACGATTTTTGCAGCAGCACCGGGGGTTTATCGCAGGATACTGAGGTCAGCGGGTGCCAGGATTGTTCTGCCAGATCTGCGCCACGGGCTGAGTGCTGGTGAAAAACTGTCAGAAGTCTCGCGCAAGGAGTGGGGCGATGCGACGGGGACCGCGCTGCACGAGGCCTATGGCCAATCTGAATGTTCGACTTTCGTTTCAGGCTCGCCGGATCGCGCGGCCCCTGCCGGTACGCTTGGGTTTGCCCAGCACGGGCGGCAAGTGGATGTCCTGGACGAGCATGGCCGGTCGGTTGCCCCCGGCACGCCCGGAAATATGGCGATCCACAGGTCCGATCCCGGGCTGATGCTTGGCTATGTCGAGGCGAATGGGTCGACATCCCTGCCGCTGATCAACGGGTGGTTTCTGACCGGTGACACGGTGTCGGTGGCGCGTGATGGGGCGGTCACCTATCTTGGCCGCGACGACGACATGATGAACGCCGGTGGTTACCGGGTTTCCCCCCTCGAGGTTGAAGCAGCCCTGGTTTGCCACGCGGATATTGATGAGGCCGCCGTGGCAGAGGTGGAAATCAAGCCCGGAACAACCGTTATTGCGGCCTGGTGCACCTCAAAGTTGCCGCTTGACGACGATGCCTTGGGAAAACACTCGCGCGCGTTGCTTGCGCGATATAAAACGCCGCGTCTGTTCATTCGGGTCGATGAATTGCCGCGCGGTGCCAACGGAAAGCTCTTGCGCCGCCAGCTGCGCGAGGCGTACCGAGGGCCTCATGATAAAACTTGATATCATCTCGGATCCGATCTGCCCGTGGTGCTATATCGGCAAGGCAAATCTGGACCGGGCGCTGGAACGCCACCCCGAACATTCGTTCGAAATTGAGTGGCATCCGTTCCAGTTGAACCCCGACATGCCGCCGGACGGCATGGACCGGCGCGAATATCTGGAGGCGAAATTTGGCGGGCGCGAGGCCGCGATCCAGACCTACGCCCGGATCGCCGAAGCTGGCGAAGCGGCCGGACTGGCGATTAACTTCGGAGCCATCAAGACGACGCCAAACACCATCGACGCACATCGGCTGGTTCATTGGTCCGGGCTCGACGGGCGGCAGACGGCGGTGGTCTCGGCGCTGTTCAAGGCCTATTTTGACGAGGGCCGCGATATTGGCGATCGCGAGGTGCTGCTGGATATTGCCGCGGCGACGGGGCTGGACCGGGCGGTGACCGGGCGGCTGATTGGGTCAGACGCCGACATCGACGACATCAAGGCCCGCGACCGGAATGCGCGCGAACGCGGTGTCAGCGGGGTGCCGACCTTTGTTGTCGCCAACCAGCATGTTGTTGTGGGCGCACAGCCGCCCGAATTGTGGGACCGGGTGATCGAAGAGGCCGCGCATGGGGTGCAGGGCCAGGCCGAGACCCCGCAATGACCGGCCCAAAGCGCCTTTCGCAGCCCGAGTTCATCGTGCTGATGGCGATGCATTTCGCCATGGTGGCTTTTTCGGTCGACACGATGCTGCCCGCCCTGACCGAGATCGGGCAGAGCCTGACGCCGCATGCGCCCAATCGCGCCCAATACATTATCACCGCATTCGTGCTGGGGATGGGCCTGGGCACGCTGGTCATGGGACCTTTGTCGGACCATTTCGGGCGCAAGCCGGTGATTTTGGTTTCGGCGGCGATCTATGTCTTGGGCGCGCTGTTGGCGTGGCGCGCCGAGACGCTGGAATTGATCATCGCCGCCCGGGTCCTGCAAGGGCTGGGTGCCGCAGGGCCGCGCACGGTCGGATTGGCCATGGTGCGCGATCTTTACGCGGGCCGCGAAATGGCGCGGATAATGTCATTCATGATGCTGGTTTTTTCGCTTGTCCCGGCCATGGCACCGCTTGTCGGAGCCTTGATCATCGACATCTGGAGCTGGCGCGCAATTTATCTGGCGTTCGTGGGCTTTGCACTGATTACCGCAACCTGGCTGGGGTTACGCCAGGTTGAGACGCTGCCGCGCGGCGCGCGTCGCCCGCTGAGCGCCGGGCGCATCAGCGCGGGAATTCGCGAGGTTCTGGGAAACCGGGTGGTGATGGTTACGGTCGCGGTTCAGTCCTTGAGTATCGGGATGCTTTTTGCAGTGCTGGTCTCGACCCAGCCGATCTTTGATCTGCACTTCGATCGGGGCGAAGCGTTTCCGCGCTGGTTCGCCATCATCGCGCTCATAGCCGCGACCGCATCGATCCTGAACGCGCGGCTGGTGGTTCGGCTTGGAATGCGCAAAATGGTTTTCACCGCGCTCGCCGCACAAGTGGTCCTGTCGGGCACCATGGCGCTGGTGACAGGTCTGGGGCTTTGGCCGGACGGTCTCTATTTTGCCGGCTACATAACCTGGACTACCTCGATCTTTTTCATGACCGGAATGACACTGGGAAATCTCAACGCGCTGGCGCTGGAGCCGATGGGGCATATCGCCGGGCTTGCGGCCTCGCTCATCTCGTCGATCTCGACCGTGGCCGGGGTTCTGTTGGCCGCACCGATTGGTCTGGCCTTTGACGGCACGCCGCTGCCACTTGCGATCAGTGTTTTCAGTTTTGCGGTTGTCGCTGCAGTGTTGATGCAATTCACGCGCGGTGAAAAAGCTGAAACGCTCGTATAGCAACGGTGAAATTCTCAAGCACGCGCCCGTCGCTGGCGCGACCAGCCGCGACCCAAGCGCCAGAGGGCGACCGCGACAAGGTTCAGCACCCAGCTTGACCAGGCCACACATGCATAGGCGATGGGAAACGGAAAGAACTGGCGCCAGATTGGAAACTCGAGCCGGATCATAACCGCGCCGAAGGTCATGGCGGCGACAATGACCATCCACCATTGGTGGCGCGCCACGTTATTCTGCAGGATCGCCCAGGTCGCCCAAAGCACCGAGCCGATCCAGACAAACGCGCCGGTGACAAAGCCGACCTGCCCCCAGACCGGAATATCCATGTTCACTGCCAGACGCATCGACCCCAAGCCGGAAAAGATCACCGCCATAACCGCGATGCACCCCATCCAGCGGTGCCAGTTCAGATGCCGGTTGCGAAACCGCCGCCACAACTGAAACGGCACGATGGTAATCGCGACAACACCGATCAGCATATGCACCAGCAAAGGCGTCAGCCGGTCCTGCACGTGATAAAAGATGTGGCTGAAATCCTGCCTGATCCCGACAAAGACACCATCGTAAAGCGCCCGTCCAAGGCCCTGGTCAAGATTTGGCAAAAAGCCGTTGGAAAACCCGGCAGGAACGAACCGGAACGCCAGCAACGCGCCGAGAAAGCTGAGAAACCAGAATATCCCCCAGCCGAATTTCGATAGCCACGTCATCGCTTGCTGCCCGCAATCTTGCTGGCGCGCTTATAGGCCGCGTGTGCGTGCATGACCAGTATCGGTGTCACCCGGCGGCCTTGGCATGAACCGCCAGATCGCGCGCAATCGCAAAGGCCCCCCGTATCCGGTCGCTGTCTTGCTTCCAGTCGCGGCGGATGACGATCTTGTTGTTGCGCACCTTGGCCAGCCCACGCTGGGCTTCGATGAAATCGACCAACCCCTTGGGCGAGGCGTATTTATCGTTCCAGAACTGAATGGTCGCGCCTTTCGGGCCAGCATCGAGTTTGGCGATGCCGGCGCGTTTGCACATCGCCTTGATGCGCACCACCGTCAGCAGCGTGTTGACGTCGTTGGGCAGCGCCCCGAACCGGTCGATCAGTTCGGCGGCAAAGCCTTCCAGCTCGACCTTTTTGGCCAGCCCGGAGAGCCGACGATACAGCCCCAGGCGCACATCCAGGTCGGGCACGTATTTTTCCGGGATCAAAACCGACACGCCCAGGTTCAGTTGCGGTGCCCATTGGCCGTCGGCCTCGCTGAGGCCCTCGATCTCGCCTGCTTTGATCTTGGCGATCGCTTCTTCCAGCATCGATTGGTAAAGCTCGTAACCGACTTCGCGAATATTACCCGATTGTTCTTCGCCCAAGAGGTTGCCAGCACCTCGGATGTCCAGGTCCTGGGCGGCCAGCGTGAACCCGGCCCCAAGGGCGTCGAGCGACCCCAGAATGCGCAGGCGTTTTTCTGCCGTGGCGGTCAGCGGCTTGCGCGGGCGCGTGGTCAGATAGGCATAGGCGCGGATTTTTGACCGGCCAACCCGGCCGCGGATCTGATGCAGCTGGGCAAGGCCGAACATATCGGCGCGGTGGATCACCATCGTGTTGGCGGTCGGAATATCCAGCCCCGATTCGACAATCGTGGTGGCCAGAAGCACATCGTATTTGCCGTCGTAAAAGGCGTTCATCCGGTCATCGAGCTGGCGCGCCGCCATCTGCCCGTGCGCCACAACGTAGGTCAGTTCGGGCAATTGGTCCTGGAGGAAGGCTTCGATCTTGGTCAGGTCGCTGATCCGCGGCACCACGTAAAACGACTGTCCGCCGCGATAGTGTTCGCGGAGCAAGGCCTCGCGAATGGTGACGCTGTCGAATTCGCTGATATAGGTTCGAATCGCCAGTCGGTCGATCGGGGGCGTTCCGATGATGCTGAGTTCACGAACGCCCGAGAGGCTGAGTTGCAGGGTGCGCGGGATCGGCGTGGCGGTCAGGGTCAGCACATGCACGTCGCTGCGCAGGGCCTTCAGCCGTTCCTTGTGGGTGACGCCAAAGTGCTGTTCTTCGTCAACGATCAAAAGCCCGAGATTTTTGAACCGCACCGATTGGGCCAGCAGAGCGTGGGTACCGATCACGATGTCACAAGTGCCGCGCGACAGCGCATCGCGCGTGGCCTGCGCCTCTTTGCCGCTGACAAAGCGTGACAACTGTCGAACCTCGACCGGAAAACCCCGGAAACGTTCGGCGAAACTGTTGGTGTGCTGGCGCGACAACAGCGTGGTGGGGGCGATCACCGCGACTTGCGCGCCCGACATGGCTGCGACAAAGGCCGCGCGCATGGCAACCTCGGTCTTGCCGAAACCGACGTCGCCGCAAACCAGACGGTCCATCGGGGTTCCCCGCGCAAGGTCGTCCAAAACATCAGCTATTGCGCCCTGTTGGTCGTCTGTTTCCTCGTAGGGAAAGCGCGCCGAGAATCCGTCCCACATGCCATCGGGCGGGGCCATCACCGGGGCGGTGCGCAAGGCGCGCTCGGCGGCGACGCGGATCAACCGGTCGGCCATGTCGCGGATGCGGTCTTTCAGCTTTGCTTTCTTGGCCTGCCACGCTCCGCCGCCAAGGCGGTCCAAAAGCCCCTCGTCGTGGCCAAAGCGGCTGAGCAGTTCGATATTTTCGACCGGAAGGTAGAGCTTGGATTTTTCGGCGTATTCCAGCGCCAGACATTCGTGCGCGGCCCCGGCGGCGGTGATCACCTCGAGCCCGCCAAACCGCCCGACACCGTGGTCGACGTGAACCACCAAATCACCGGGGCTAAGCGATTGGGCCTCGGTCAGAAAGTTCTCGGCGCGGCGTTTGCGCTTGGGGGCGCGGATCAGGCGGTCGCCCAGCACGTCTTGTTCGGAAATCACCGTCAGATCGCTGGTCTGGAACCCGGCCTCGAGCGGCCAGACCGCCAGGTTCAGGCCAGCGCTCACGTCGCTTGCATGCCCAACACGGCGCCCGCCGGTCAGGTCCTGGTCGACCAGAAGCCCCTCGAGCCGCTCGCGCGCGCCTTGGGAATAGCTGGCGACCACAACCGGCCCGTCTGCCATGCGGGCGCGGATGTGATCGGCCAGCGTGCCAAAAAGGTTCACGCCCTCCAGTTGCCGTTCGGGCGAAAAATTGCGTCCGATCCGCCCGCCCGCGTCGATCACCCCGGGTCCGGACGCCTGGGCCAAGGGGTGGAACGCCACGATGCGGCGCCCGGCTGTGGCTTTGGCAAACGCCGCGTCATCAAGATACATCAGCCCGGGTGCTGCGGGTTTATAGATTGTGTCATGCCGGCCTTTTTGCTCGAGCGCGTGCAGCCGGGTCTGATACTGATCGGCGACCGCCTCCCATCTGGCCAGACGCGACGGGGTGACCTGATCGTCCAGAGTTATCACCGCTTCGGGAAGGTAATCAAATATAGTCTCGAGGTGGTCGTGGAAGTACGGCAGCCAATGTTCGGACCCCGCGTGCTTGCGCCCGGCGCTGATCGCCTCGTAAAGCGGGTCGTCGGTGCCTGCCGCGCCAAATTCGATCCGGTAATTTTGGCGGAACCGGGTGATCGCGGCCTGGTCCAAGATAACTTCGCTGACCGGGGCCAATTCGACCACATCAAGTTTTTCGGTGGTGCGTTGCGTTGCCGGGTCAAACCGTCGCGCACCGTCCAGCACGTCGCCAAAGAGATCGAGCCGCACCGGGCCGCCCTCGCCGGGCGGATAGATGTCGATGATCCCGCCGCGCACCGCAAAGTCGCCGGGTTCGGTGACAGTGGGGCATTGGGCAAACCCCATGCGGGCCAGATAGATGCGCAGCGCCGCTTCGTCCATCCGTTGGCCCACCTGCGCCGTGAACCCCGACCCGCGCAGAACTTCGCGCGTGGGAACTTTCTGGGTCGCGGCGTTCAGGGTGGTCAGCACGACAATGCCATCCGGCATCCCCCGCGCCAGGGCGGCCAGCGTCGCCATGCGCGCCGCCGAGACATCCGGGTTGGGCGAGACCCGGTCATAGGGCACGCAATCCCAGGCCGGAAAGTCCAGCACCGGAACCTCGGGGGCAAAGAACCCGAGCGCGGCGCGCATCGCCACCAGACGCTTGTCGTCACGCGCGATGTGAAGGACGGCGCGACCCGAGCGGCGCAGTTCGGCCAGCACCAGCTGCGCGTCAAAGCCCTCGGGCGCACCGCCGGCCGTTATTTTCCGGGTGTCCTGCATGGAGGCGTGACCTAGCGCGCCAGCCGCCCAAGTCAACCGCAGAGTTCAGGCAAAAAAGCCGCCGCGCGAGACGTTCTGGTACATCCCCCACATCGCCGTGACAAAGATCGCGACGATACCCAGAACTTGAACCCAGACCCGGTGGCGCGCCAGTCGGTTATAAAGCGCGTCGCCCGCCAACCCCTGATCGGCGATCAGACGCGCTGTCGACAGCGACATTGCGCCCACGATCGACAGGGGCAGCGCGATCAGGAATACAGCCTGGGCCAGTTCGATCCGATAAAAAAACCCGACACCTGCCAGCCCGGTCAGAAAGAAACACGCAATGCCGATGATCCACAGCCCCGAAACCTTGCCGATATACAAGAGCCGCGCGCAGTTGATGCGCACCAGATCCTCGACATCTGTTTCGGCCTGACCGCGGTGCTTGCGCGCCCGTTGGACCATGTCGAAGGGGACGCCGAGAACCCAGTGGCTGGCGGTTGACCAGACAACCGCCAAGGCGATCCAATACCACATGTTCGAAAACGAACGGGTGTCGATAAGTTCAAAGATTGACTGCTGAAGGTCCAAGGTTTTTCTCGCGGTCGGCCCTCTGTCGGGGCGGCTTTGACGCTCTTTAGCGCCGGACGGCGACGATTCCTACCCTTGAGAAAGAGACAATTCCATGTCACGGACGGGGAAATTCACGGCTACGGACCAGCCATGCCCCAGACGCCCGCCCGATTTCCCCTTGCCCGCCTGCGCCGGATGCGCGCCACGCCGACGCGCCGGGCGCTGGTGCGCGAGACCCGGCTTTCGGTGGGCGACCTGATCTGGCCGATCTTTGTGATCGACGGGCAGGATGCGGCAGCGCCGGTGGCCTCGATGCCGGGGGTCGAGCGGCTGACCATCGACCGGGTTGTGCGCGCGGCGGCCGAGGCGGTCGATCTGGGCATTCCGGCAATCTGTCTTTTTCCCTACACCGACGCGTCTTTGAAATCTGATGATTGCGCCGAAGCCTGGAACCCGGAAAACCTGTCGAACCGCGCCACCCGCGCGATCAAGGCCGAAGTGCCCGAGCTCACGGTCATGACCGATGTGGCGCTGGACCCATATAATGCGCTGGGCCATGACGGAATTGTGCGCGACGGGGTGATCGTGAACGACGACAGCGTCGCGGCGCTGGTGAAGATGGGGCTGGCGCAGGCCGAGGCGGGCGCCGATATTCTCGGGCCGTCGGACATGATGGATGGCCGGATCGGTGCGCTGCGCGAGGCCCTGGAAGCGGGCGGCCACGTCGACGTTGCGATCCTGAGCTACGCCGCCAAATATGCCAGCGCCTTTTACGGACCGTTCCGCGACGCGGTGGGGGCCAGCGGGGCGTTGAAGGGCGACAAGAAGACTTATCAGATCGACCCGGCCAACGCCGACGAGGCGCTGCGCTGCGTGGCCCGCGATCTGGCCGAAGGCGCGGATATGGTGATGGTCAAGCCGGGGATGCCCTATCTGGACATGGTGAGGCGCGTGAAGGACGCCTTTGGCGTGCCGACGATGGCCTATCAGGTCTCGGGCGAATACAGCATGATCAAGGGAGCCGCCGAACGCGGCTGGATCGATGGCGAGGCGGCGATGATGGAAAGCCTGACAGCGTTCAAGCGCGCCGGCTGCGATGCGGTTTTGACCTATTTCGCGCCCGACGCGGCGCGCGTGCTGCGCCGCCGTCAGGGCTAATTTTCGCGCCGCCACGGCGCGTTTCAAAGCCCCCGTGACGGACCTGCGAAACTCATCTATACTGCCGCGCAAACCGGCCATGAAAGGTTGGATCAACTTGCATTTGAGGGTGAGCACATGGGGCTGAAATCAATGAAATCGCGGCGCGTATTCCTGGCTGGAGGCCTGTGCCTGATGGCGCTTGCAGCCTGCGGCAACGGTATCGGCGGTGACGGCAGCGGAAAAATCGACGCCTCGGCCGATGCAGCGCTGAACTTTCTCTTGGGAACTGCGCCGGGTACGCGGCAATTGGCCGACCGCGCCAGTGGTGTTCTGATCATGCCGCTGATCACCCAGGCCGGGTTCGGGCTGGGTGGCGGTTTCGGGCGCGGGGTGCTGCGGATCAACGGCATATCGGTCGACTATTATTCGGCAGCGCAGGCCAGTGTCGGCCTCCAGTTAGGAGCGCAGCAATACAGCCAGGTTCTGTTTTTCATGACCGACCAGGCACTGGCCGATTTCCGCGCCTCGGATGGCTGGTCGGCGGGGGCTGGCGCGCGCTATGCGCTGAATTCGGACGCGGTTTCATTTGGGCTTGACCTCAACGAGGTGCAGCATCCGATCGAGGCGGTGATTTTCGCCCAGTCGGGGTTGATCGCCGGGGCGACGATTGAGGGCACGAAATATACCCGGATTATTCCTTAGCCAAGACGGGGAACGGACCGCGAGGTTTCAAGGTTGAAACTCTGGGGAAGTGTTTGATTAATAACGGTAAAATGGCTTGGACCGCGCAGTCGACTGTTTTCGCCCAGGATTCCGCATAAACCGGTCTGACGCGGCAGCGCCGCCACCGGTTCCTGGCCGCGGCGCTTGCCCCGAAGGTTGCGGTGAATTGTGTTGCGCCGGGCCTGATGGTCGAAACCGGCCTTGCGAGCGGCGGGCCGCCAGAAATTGTCTTTAGGTGGAAGAACAGTTCCGCGCTGAACACGACGACTTCGGTAGAAGACGTGGCCGGTCAAGTCGTCTATCTGTGCAAAACCTCATCGGTGACCGGGCAGTGCGTGGTCGTTGACGGCGGGATTAATTTCCACTGACCAAACCAGCGGATGCGAGATTGGTCCGTCCGCCCAGTTCTCAGAGCCATCATGTAAATGAATTTGTACAAGCTTACCCACCAAACGCGCGCAGCCTTTTGAAAAGGCTGGACGTGTCCCACCGCCCGCCGCCCATTTTCTGGACGTCTTTGTAGAACTGATCGACCAGCGCGGTGACCGGCAGGCTGGCACCGGTTTCGTTGGCGGTGTCCAGGCAGATGCCCAGATCCTTGCGCATCCAGTCAACCGCGAAGCCGTGTTCAAAGTGGTCGTCGAGCATTGTCTCGTACCGGTTCGCCATCTGCCACGATCCGGCCGCGCCCTGGCTGATCACTTCGATTACCGCGCGCCCGTCAAGCCCGGATTTTTCGGCAAAATGCAGCGCCTCGGAAAGCCCCTGAACCAGCCCCGCGATGGCGATCTGGTTGCACATCTTGGTCATCTGTCCGGCACCGCTTTTGCCGATGCGACGGCAGATCTTGGCGTAGATCCCGATCACCGGGGCAGCGCGGTCAAAGGCGCCCTGATCGCCGCCGCACATGATGCTGAGCGCGGCATTTTCGGCGCCCGCCTGACCGCCTGAAATGGGCGCATCGACGAAACTGATCTGACGCGCGTCGGCAGCGGCGTAAAGCTCGCGCGTTACCTTGGCCGAAACCGTTGTGTGATCGACAAACACACTGCCCGCGCCCATGCCCGCGAACGCGCCGCGCTCGCCCAGAGCGACGCTGCGCAGATCGTCGTCGTTGCCGACGCAGGCCATGACCATGTCGGCCGCTTCGGCGGCTGCGCAGGGGGTCGCGGCCAGGTTTCCGCCGTGCTGAGCCACCCAGGCCTGGGCCTTAGCCTGCGTGCGATTATAGACGGTCACGTCATGCCCCGTTGCTGCCAGATGCCCGGCCATCGGAAAGCCCATCACGCCCAGACCCAAAAACGCCAGTTTTGTCATGACTTACCCTTCTTGTTGCTCTTCCCCGCGCAATCGCGATAAGTACCGCCATTGTCCTTCCCGTCAACCACAGGCACCCGGATGGCTTGGATTTTCCGCTGGCTTTTGAGGATCTTTTTCGCCGGGCTGGTGCTGGCCGGATTGGCGGCGGCGCTGGCCTTTTATCTGGCGGCCCGGTCGCTGCCCGATTACGACGCCGCGCACAGCGCAGAGGGCCTTGACGCGCCGCTTGAGATCGTGCGCGACAACGCCAATGTCCCGCACATCTTCGGTGCGACCGATGCCGACAGCTATTTCGGGCTGGGCTATGTGCATGCCCAGGACCGGTTGTGGCAGATGCTGATGTTCCGGCGCACCGCGCAGGGGCGGCTGAGCGAACTGTTCGGCACCCGTACCGTGGCCGTCGACCGACTTTTGCGGCGGCTGGATCTTTACAATATCGCGGTGGCTTCCGTGGCGGCGCAGGATGATTATGGCCGCGCGGCGCTGGCGGCCTATGCGCGCGGGGTCAACGCCCGGATCGCGCGGGTGAACGACGCCGCCCTGGGCCGCGGCGCGCCTGAGTTTTTCCTGTTTCCCACGGCCATCGCCCCCTGGACGCCCGCCGATTCGATTGCCGTGGGCAAGCTGTTGTCGTTGCAACTGGCCACGCATCTTGAGCGCGAGGTTCAGCGGGCGCGCGCGTCGCTGGTGTTGACGCCCGAGCGGCTGGCCGATCTGTTGCCCGATGACCCGAGCGCCGGGGTCGCCGCCCTGCCCGAATTTGCGACATTATTTCCGGGCGTG
Source organism: Brevirhabdus sp. (assembly GCA_047518005.1). Classification (GTDB taxonomy): domain Bacteria; phylum Pseudomonadota; class Alphaproteobacteria; order Rhodobacterales; family Rhodobacteraceae; genus JAKZRT01. The sequence goes on along the minus strand of JAKZRT010000011.1, from coordinate 49,811 downwards.
ATGCCTGATTTCTCGGCCCCCGCAAGCCGTGTGGCCCTGGCCCCGGCGGTTCCCGGTATCGGGCTTGCCGGAGCCTCGAACGCCTGGGCCGCCGCCCCGTCGCGTTCGGCCAAACAGGGGTCGCTTCTGGCCACCGATCCGCATATGGGCCTCAGCGCTCCGGCCTCGTTCTATCTTGCACGTCTCGACCTGGCGGCGGGTCCAATCATCGGCGGCACCATTCCCGGAATGCCCGTGGTGTTGATGGGACGCACCGACAAGATCGGCTGGGGTCTGACCACCACCTATCTGGACGATCAGGACATTCTGATCGAAAAGCTGGCCCCTGACGACCCGTCGCGATATCTGACGCCCGAGGGTTTCAAACCGTTCATCGAGCGCCAGAGCATCGTCCAGATCAAGGGCGCGCCGCCGCAAACGGTCACGTTGCGGTGGTCCGAGAACGGCCCGGTCCTGCCTGAGGGCAACTGGGGGCTGGACAAGATCACCCCAGCCGGACATGTGCCGGTGCTGGCCTGGACGGCGCTCAGCCCCGACGACGGCTCGATGTCGGCGTTCTTGAAGATCATGCAGGCGGCTGACGTCGAGGGCGCGATTGCGGCGGGCGCGGGCATCCTCGCACCGGCCCACAACATGATCGTCGCCGACCGCACATCGATTGGCATGGTGGTGCTGGGCGCGATGCCCCGGCGCAGTGCCCGCCATCAAAGTCAGGGCCGAATTCCGGCGCCGGGATGGCTGCCCGAGAACCGCTGGCAGGGACGATTGAGGTATTCCGCCAATCCGCGGTTCATCGACCCCGAGGGCGGTATTGTGGGCAACACCAATAACAAGATCATCGACCGGCCGTTCCCATTTCACGTCAGCCATTCCTGGGGCGACAGCCAGCGCGTGCAGCGCTGGCAGGGGCTGATGCAGGGGCGCGAGGTCCACACCCGCGAAAGCTTTATCGAGGCGCAGCTTGATACCGTGTCGGTCACGGCGCGCACCCTGTTGCCGCTGGTTGGGGGCGATCTGTTCTTTACCGAAGCGGCCGCCGCGCCCGACAGTGCCCAGGGCCGGCGCAAGCGCGCGCTGGAACTGCTGGCGGCCTGGAACGGCGAGATGAACGAACATCTGCCCGAGCCGCTGATCTATGCGGCCTGGATGCGCGCCCTGCAGGACCGGCTGTTGCGCGACGATCTGGCCGATGTGACCGACGAGTTCGCACATTTGCAGCCGCTTTTCATAGAACGGGTGTTCCGCGATATCGACAACGCCAGCGCCTGGTGCGACGTCAAGCAATCGGCGGCGGTCGAGACCTGTACCGAAACCGCGCGCGCGGCTTTGGATGATGCGTTGCAGTGGCTGGGCCAGCGCCATGGCGGGTCGCTGGAGAGCTTGCGCTGGGGTGACGCGCACGAAACCCGCGCCGATCACCCGGTGCTGGGAGGCGTGCCGCTTTTGGGCTGGCTGGTGAACGTGCGGCAATCGACAAGCGGCGGCGACAACACGTTGATGCGCGGACGGACGCTGGCCCGGGACCCGGACCCGTTCGTGAACGTTCATGCGGCGGTTTTCCGGGCGGTTTATGATTTCGCCGATCCGGAAAGTTCGGTGTTTATCATATCAACCGGGCAATCCGGCCACCCGCTGTCGCGCTATTACGACGACCTGGGCGCGCTGTGGCGGCGCGGCGAATACATTCCCATGACCCTCGACCCGGCGCTGGCGCGCGCCGCCGCAGTCGGCGTGACGCGGTTGTCACCACCGGGGGAATAGGCATTCGGCCCTGGTTTCAGGCGACGCAGCGCAGAGCACGGCGAGGAGGGTCAAAGCGGTAACATTGTCGTCGACTTGATCTCTTCCATCGATAACAGCGCGGTGACGTTATAAATCCGCACTTCGGATATCAGCGCCTGGTAGAATGTGTCATAGGCGCGCGCATTGGCGACCCGGACCTTGAGAATGTAATCGATATCGCCCGCCAAACGGTGTGCCTCCATGACTTCGGGACGTGAATTCAGGGCGTCAAGAAACCTGTCCTGCCAGTCCTTTTCGTGTTCTGATGTGCGGATCAGCACGAAAAAGCAGGCCTCGAGCCCAAGCATATCGGCGTCCAGCAGCACCGTATTCTGCCGGATCACGCCGGCCTCGCGCAATTTGCGGATGCGGTTCCAGACCGGGGTTTTCGACGACCCCACGCGTTTGGCGATCTCATCCAGCGAACGGGCCGCGTCAGCCTGTAATTCCGAAAGAATTTTCCGGTCTATGTCATCAATACGGATCGACATTCCTTAACCTCTGATTTCCACGTTGTTTCGTTCCGTTTTCTCGGGTGTTTAGAACATACGTTCTTATTTGTCGTGAAGTATAGCAGTTATTTGGAACTTTATTCTATATATTGTATCAGGTTCAAGGACTCGAATGACATGCGACATTTTCCGATCTTCATAGACCTCGACGGCCAGCGCGTCGTCTTGTCGGGTGGCGGCGCGGCGGCGTTGGCCAAGGTGCGCCTGATCGCGAAAACCAACGCGCGCGTTGATGTCTTTGCACCCACCCCGCGCGCCGAGATCGCGGCACTGGCCGATGCGGGCCAGATTAGCCTTTTTGGCCGCCCGTTGACCGGTGCCGATATCGGCGGTGCTGCCCTGGTTTATGCCGCGACCGAGGACGACGCCGAGGACAGGCGCATCGCGGCCCTTGCGCGGGCCGCCGGGGTTCTGGTCAATGTCGTCGATAACCTCGACCAAAGTGGCTTTATCACGCCCGCGATCGTCGACCGCGACCCGGTGACCGTGGCCATCGGCACCGAAGGCGCTGCCCCGGTTCTGGCGCGCGCCATCAAGCGCGACGTCGAAGCCCGCCTGCCCGCCACGCTTGGGCTGCTGGCGCGCATCGGCAAAGCGGCGCGCGGTGCGGCCGAGGCTTTGCCGGGAGGCGGACTGCGCCGGGCGTTCTGGCAGGCGTTTTACTTTGAACACGGTCCACGGGCGCTGGCCCGGGGCGGAGCGGCGGCGGCAAAATATGCGCTGGCCGATCTAATCGAAAAATTCCGGACGGCGACCCGGCCCGGCCATGTTGATCTGGTCGGTGCCGGACCCGGCGACCCCGAGCTTTTGACGCTGAAAGCCCGCGCCGCGCTCGACGCCGCCGATGTGGTCATTCACGACCGGCTGGTGGCACCGGAAATTCTGGAGCTTGCCCGCCGCGAGGCGGAAATCATATCCGTCGGCAAAGCGGGCTTTGGCGCTTCGACCCCACAAGCCACGATCAACAGCCTGCTCGTCGAGCACGCGGCCAAGGGTGCCCAAGTGGTGCGCCTGAAGTCGGGCGATCCGACGGTCTTTGGTCGCCTTGATGAAGAAATCGAGGCCCTTGAGGCCGCCGATATCAGCTGGGCGATTGTGCCGGGAATAACCGCCGCCTCGGCGGCGGCGGCGGCGCTGGGCGAAAGCCTGACCAAGCGCGGGCGCAATTCTTCGGTGCGCATGCTGACCGGCCACGACATGCGCGGCTTTGCCGAACACGACTGGCGCGGCCTGGCGCGCCCCGGCGAAGTGGCCGCGATTTACATGGGCAAGCGCACGGCGCGGTTCTGGCAAGGGCGCATGCTGATGCACGGGGCTGATCCCGCGACGCCGGTGAGCATTGTCGAAAACGCCAGCCGCCCCGATCAGCGCATTCTGGCCACCACGCTGGCTGAGCTGGAACCAGCGCTGAGCCGCGCCGGTCTGAGCGGACCGGCGTTGATCTTTCATGGGCTGGCCCCGCGCGGCGCTGTGCAGGCGCTGGAAGCAGATAACCAACAGGAGCTTGCGTAATGGCCCGCCGCTTTACGCCGAAAGTCGTCACCGCCAACGATCTGCTGGAAGGCGACGTGATCTATCTGGACGCCAAGGGCGCCTGGACGCGCGACCTGCATGGTGCCGCACTTTTTGTCGATGAACTTTCGGCAAACGCGGGCCTTGCGCGCGCCGAGGCCGAACCGGCCGTTGCTGTTGGCGCCTATCTCGCCGATGCAGCCGACGGCGCATCCGGCCCCGAACCCACCCATTTCCGCGAAGAATTCCGCCGTCGCGGGCCGTCGAATTACGCCCACGGCAAGCAAGTGGAGTTGAGCGATGTATAAGTACAATGAATTCGACGCGGCCTTCGTGCGCGAACGCGTGGCCCAGTTTCGCGAACAGGTTGAACGCCGCATCGACGGCAGCCTGACCGAGGACGAATTCAAGCCGCTGCGGCTGATGAACGGGCTTTATTTGCAATTGCACGCCTACATGCTGAGGGTGGCGATCCCCTACGGTACGCTTTCCAGCCGCCAGATGCGGCAACTGGCGATGATCGCCGAACGCTGGGACAAGGGATACGGCCATTTCACCACGCGACAGAATATCCAGTACAACTGGCCCAAGCTGCGCGATGTTCCCGACATGCTGGCCGCACTGGCCGATGTCGGCATGCACGCCATTCAGACCAGCGGCAACACGATCCGCAACATAACCTCGGACCATTTCGCAGGTGCCGCGGCGGACGAGATCGACGACCCGCGCCCGGTGGCCGAGCTGTTGCGGCAATGGTCGACCGACCATCCGGAATTCCAGTTCCTGCCGCGCAAGTTCAAGATCGCCATCACCGGGTCACCCAATGACCGGGCGGTAACCAAGGCGCATGACATAGGCCTGCGCATGATCGAACGTAACGGCCAGCCGGGGTTTGAGGTGATCGTCGGTGGCGGGTTGGGACGCACGCCGATGATCGGCAAGGTGATCCGCGAGTTTCTGCCGCGCCAAGACCTGCTGCCTTATGTCGAGGCGATCGTGTCGGTCTATAATCTGCTCGGGCGGCGCGACAACAAATACAAGGCGCGCATCAAGATCACGGTGCACGAGAACGGGCTGGAGGCGGTGCGCGACCTGGTCGAGGCGCGCTTTGAAGAGATACGGCCCGATTATTCGGGCGTCGATCAGGCCATGCTGGCGGGTTTCGAGGCCGATTTCGCCGCACCCGACTTCAAGGTCACCCAGACCATCACTTTTGAGGCCAATCGCGCCGCCAGCGCCGGGTTCCGGTCGTGGACCGACACCATTCTGGCCGAGCATCGCGCCGTGGGCTATGCGATTGTCACCGTGTCGCTGAAAGCGCATGGCGCGACGCCCGGCGACGCGTCGGCCGACCAAATGCGCGTGCTGGCGGGTCTCGCCGAACGCTACGGGCACGACGAACTGAGGATCAGCCACGAACAGAACGTGATCCTGCCGCATGTCCACAAATCTGATCTGCCGGTGGTTTACGCCGAGCTTTTGAAGGCCGGACTGGCCACCGCGAACGTCGGGTTGATCTCGGACATCATCGCCTGCCCCGGAATGGATTACTGCGCGTTGGCGACCGCGCGGTCGATCCCGATCGCGCAAGAGATCGCGACGCGGTTTGACGAATTGAAGCTGGAACACGACATCGGCGCGCTGAAGATTAAGATCTCGGGCTGTATCAACGCCTGCGGACACCACCATGTCGGGCACATCGGCATTCTGGGGCTGGACCGGGCCGGGGTTGAGAACTATCAGATCACGCTTGGCGGCGACGGCACCGAGACTGCGGCCATCGGCGAACGCGCCGGACCGGGGTTTTCGGCCGACGAGATCGTGCCCGCCGTTGAGCGTCTGGTCTTTGCCTATCTCGACCTGCGCGACAACGCGGACGAGATATTTATTGAAACCTATCGCCGTCTGGGCCTGAGCCCGTTCAAGGCAGCCCTTTATCCGGAGGCGAAAGCCAATGCCGCTTGAAGCTGGACTATTACCGCTTGGGGTTCGCGCGGCGGAATTAAATGCGCAGTTTCGTCACCATTCGGCGATGGATGTTGTCGCGCATACGCTGAGTGACCCGATGCTGGGACCGGTGGCGCTGGTGTCCTCGTTCGGGGCCGAGGCGGTTGTGCTTTTGCACATGGTCGCGACGGCCGATCGCACGACGCCGGTTCTTTTTCTAGACACCGAGATGCTGTTTCCCGAAACGCTGACCTATCAGGCCGAAGTTTCGGAAACGCTCGGACTGACCGATGTGCGGATCATCCGGCCCGAGCGCGCCGCCGTTCTGGAACGCGATGTTGACGGGATTTTGCACCTGGCCGACACCGGCGCCTGTTGCGCCCTGCGCAAGACCGAGCCGCTGGAGAAAGTCCTGAGCGGCTTTGACGCCTGGATCACCGGTCGCAAGCGGTTTCACGGCGGCGAGCGCGAGGCGCTGGATTTCTTTGAGGCGGGCCCGGTTCGGATCAAGATCAACCCGCTGGCCCATTGGACACGCGCGGACGTGGCCGATTATATGCTCAACAATCGATTGCCCCGACACCCGCTGGTCACGCAGGGATTTCCGTCGATTGGTTGCGCGCCCTGCACGACCAAGGCCGCGCCGGATGAAGATCTGCGCGCTGGACGGTGGCGCACCACCGACAAAGACGAATGCGGCATCCATTTCGTCAACGGGCGGCCGCTGCGCGGACCCCTGCCCCAGGAAGATCACCCATGAGCGTTCTTGTCACCGATGACGGGTTTCAGGCTGACGATTGGACGCACGAGTTTCATCGCCCCGACAGCCTGCCCGCCAACGACAGGGCGTCGGCGATTGGCGTGGATCTGGCCTCGGACGCCGACCCCGGTACGCTGGTCGCGCGGCTGCACGAGATCGACCTGATCCGGGTCGATTTTCCGTCGTTCGCCGATGGGCGCGGCCTGACCATTGCGCGGAGGCTGCGGTTGATGGGTTTTCAAGGGCGGCTGCGCGCGACGGGTCACGTGATCGCCGACCAGTACGCGATGGCGCGTCGTGCGGGCTTTGACGAGGTCGAAATCGACGACGCATTTGCCGCGCGCCAACCCGAAGAGCAATGGCTTCGCCGCGCAAACTGGCGCGGCCATGATTATCAGTCGCGGCTTCGGGGTTGATCCGGGGCTTCTCACCGACAAACGCAGTCGTTAGAAGGGGCGGAATGCCGCCGATTACGCATGAACCAGATGACCACCATGCCTGAAACAAAAGCCAAGCCCGCCCTGCCCGACGCGCAAACCGTCACCCAGGTGCGCCATTACACCGACCGATTGTTTTCGTTCCGCACCACGCGGCCCGCAAGCTTGCGGTTCCGGTCCGGCGAATTTGTGATGATCGGGCTATTGGGCGACACCGGCAAGCCGCTGTTGCGGGCCTATTCCATCGCTTCGCCCAGTTGGGACGACGAGCTTGAGTTCTATTCGATCAAAGTGCCCGACGGGCCGCTGACATCAAAGCTTCAGCATATCGAACCCGGTGATCAGGTGATTTTGCGTCTCAAACCGGTCGGCACGCTGGTGCACGACGCGCTGCTGCCCGGCAAGCGGCTTTGGCTTTTCGCGACCGGCACCGGGTTTGCGCCCTTTGCCTCGCTCTTGCGCGACCCCGAAACCTACGAGCGCTTTGACCGGGTGATCGTCACCCACACCTGCCGCGATGTCGCCGAGCTGACCTATTCGCGCGATCTGGTGGCTGGTTTGGCAGCGGACCCGCTGATCGGTGAATTTGTGGGCGACAAGCTGACATATTTACCGACAACCACCCGGCAGAAAAGCGACAGGATGGGGCGCGTTACGCTTAAATTGCAGGGCGGGTCGCTGTTTGACGAACTGGGTATCAAGGACTTTGGTGCCGAAAATGACCGCGCCATGGTCTGCGGGTCAATCGGGCTGAACACCGATATGAAGGCGATCCTGGAAGGCCTCGGCCTGGCGGAAGGCGCGAATTCAGACCCCAAACATTATGTGGTGGAAAAAGCCTTTGTGGGCTGACCGCAGCAGGCCCCCCGATACGCACCGCGAATTGCCAAACCACGACCCCCGCCAAAATTGTCTTTTGGCGGGTTGAAAGCCGCGCGTTGCCTATATAGTTTGCCGCCACCTGAAACCTTTTAAGGATAGCGACCATAGCCCGCAGACCACACAACGCCCCGCCAACCCGTGACACCGGACCGCGCGTCAACGAAAAGATCAGGGCAACCGAAATCAGGCTCATCGGGGCAGAAGGCGAAAACGCCGGTGTGGTCACTCCGCAAGTGGGAATCGAGATGGCCGAAGAGGTCGGGCTTGACCTGGTCGAAATTTCGCCCAATGCCGACCCGCCGGTCTGTAAGATCATGGATTTCGGCAAATACAAGTACGAAACCCAAAAACGCGAATCCGAGGCCCGCAAGAAGCAGAAGATCATCGAGGTCAAAGAGGTCAAGTTTCGCCCCAACACCGACACCCACGATTACGACGTCAAGATGCGCAACGTGTTCCGGTTTCTGGAAAACGGCGACAAGGTCAAGGTGACGCTGCGGTTTCGCGGACGCGAGATGGCGCACTTGAACCTCGGGCGCGAACTTTTGGAGCGGGTGGCCGACGACGTGGTCGATCTTGGCAAGATCGAGAACATGCCCAAGATGGAAGGCCGGCAGATGATCATGATGATCGGGCCGAGCAAGTAATTTTTCATTAGCTGCGCCGGACAACATACTGTAATCAGGTATTTTTACCGGCTGTGAACGCCCAGCATCCAGTGCCGGAAATCGCGCGTGACAAATCCGAGCGAGATGACGTCTATGACCAGCAGCAGCCACAAAACACTCAGCCAAGCATCGCTGCCCTGGCCCCGGGTGATCAGCCAGCCGAGCACCGCGATCAGTGGCAACCAGAAGATCAGATGCGGGATCGCCATGATGCTGGGAAACCCGCGTTTTGCGAACATTATCACTATGTTGGGGGCGATACCGCCAATGGCCAAAGATGTGACCAGCCAGGCACCCGGTTGGTCCAGAAAAGCCAGCGGTACGAAATTGACCGGCACCAATACCACTGTGACCCAGCACTGAACTCAAAGCGGCAAGGTTCTGAAGTCATTCCATATGTCGCCGATCATCCAGCCCTCATCACCTGCGTGATTTCCGCCATGATTGATATGGCAATCTCGGCCGGTGACCGGCCTTTGATGTCCAGACCCACAGGCCCGTGAATGCGGGCGATACCCGCGTCGTCGATCCCTGCCGCACGCAGCCGTTCGACCCGTTTGGCATGGGTCCGCGAAGACCCGAGGCTGCCGATATAAAACACCTGAGAATTGAGCGCCGCGATGATCGCGGGATCGTCAATCTTGGGGTCGTGGGCCAGTGTTACAAGGGCTGTGCGACTGTCCAGACCGTGCGCAGAGAGGGCGGCATCGGGCCAATCGTGGCTGATTTTCAGGTCCGGAAATCGTGTGCTGGTCGCAAAGGCCTCGCGCGGGTCGATGATCGTGACGTCGTAGCCGGCAAGCAGCGCCATCGACGACAGGGGCTGGGCGACATGCCCCGCGCCCACAATGGCCATGCGCAGCGGCGGGTTGTGAATTCCGATGAAGGTCGCGCCATCGTCTTCGAACCCGGATTTGTCGCGGGCGAAGCGGTCAGGAAAATCCTCAACGCCCGCCAAACGCCGGGTCCAGGTTTTGGTCTGGACGACATAGGCCACCGGAGTGCGCGCCGCGCGGGCCTCGGTCAGCGTTTCCAGCAGGTCAGCAGGCAGGGCCTGGCCCACCGGTTCGACCATCACCCGGATGCTCCCGCCGCAGGCCAGACCGACCGCGAAGGCCTGATCGTCGCTCACACCGAATTCCAGCAGGCGAGTCTGGCCGTCAGCCAGCGTTTCCTGCGCCTCGATCACCACCGCGCCCTCGACACAGCCGCCCGAAACCGACCCGACAATCGCGCCAGCGCCGGAAACGGCAAGTTGGGCACCCACGGGTCGGGGGGCGGAGCCCCAGGTCTCGACCACCGTGGCCAGCGCCGCGCCCTGCCCGGACCGATGCCAGTCAAGCGCGGTTTCGGGGATTTTCTCGGCAATGTCAGACAAGGAGCAGCTCCGTTCGTCTGGGTTCATAACTGAATTTCGGTGCCCGGCAAATGCCCGCAGACCGCCAAATTGTTCGCAAGGGTGCATCAATGACCCCAAACCCATGACGATCGTCGCCAATCGGACATCAAGCCCATAATTTATAGGCCCATCAACCCTTGTTTTGTGCGCCTACCCGTGGCTATTTAAATGCAAGGGCTGTGTAAGATGTATGAGTATTCCAAATTCTCGATCGATTTGGCGGTCGCCACGGGCGTTGACTGCCCGCCTGGTTCGTCCCCGGAGCCCGGGCGATGACCCTTGCCACCGACATGCTGACCGAACCGCTCGGCGGCCTTGCGCGCGACGTCTGGCTGGGCCGCGTCGAGGAAATTGCCGAAGATGACGGGTATTTTGAGCCCGTTGGCCCCGACCATTCAGCCATTTTCATCGACCGCAGCCCAGCAGTGCTGGTTGTCAGTTTTGAAGAGCTTGATCAGGTGCGTTTGGCCAATCCGGCCGGGCATCCGATCGGCTTTCAACTGGCTGCTGACCGGGAATGGTCACATCTTTGCCTGCTGGCGCACGGCGATACCTGGTACCGCGACCGGTCGGTCTATGGCTATTTCGACCGGCTGGTCGACGACGGATTTTTCGAGGATTTCGACCGGGTCGTTTTTTATGGCTCGGAAATGGGCGGCTACGGGGCCACGGCATTTTCGGTGGCGGCACCGGGTGCAACCGTTCTGGCGATCCAGCCGGTGGCCAGCCTGAGTGCGACACGCTGTCCATGGGAGCCGCGCTTTCGCGACAAGCGCCGATTGGATTTCGAGACCCGCTATGGGTTTGCCCCGGATATGATCGAAGGCGCACGCCAGGCATTCGTCGTTTACGACCCGCACGAGATGTTTGACGCGATGCACGCGAGCCTTTTTGACCGTGCGCCCGCCGAGATCCTTCCCTGCCCGCATATGGGCGGCCGGATCGAGGCGGAATTCGACCACATGGGCGTTCTGCAGGAACTGATCGAGCTTGCCGGCGACGGGCGTTTGACCCGCGCCAGTTTCTATACTCTCTACCGGCGGCGGCGCGAGCACGCGACCTATCTGCGCCGGCTTCTTGATACGATCGAGGCTGCGGACCGGCCCTATCTGGCGGCGCTTTTGTGCCGCAACGCGGTTTAACGGCTGAACCGGCGGCGCTTTCACGACGGGTTGCGCGACGCCCAGGCAAAGCTGGTCGAACGCGGTATCGCCTTTACCTGGCCGCGTCTGGTCACCTCAAAATAGCTTAGCCACCATCTGATTCGTGATCGAAACCGCGCGGGTGGCCATCGGCCCCGTTATTCGGTAATCGGCGAGCATGGAGACGCTGACGATCCGCCGCCCCGACGACTGGCACCTGCATCTGCGCGATGGGGCGGTCTTGACGGCGGTGCTGGTTGAGACCGCGCGCCACTTTGCCCGCGCCATTATCATGCCCAATCTGGTGCCGCCGGTCGTGACCGGCGCTCAGGCGGCAGCCTACCGCAACCGTATCTTGCGCGCCCTGCCCGACGGCATGACGTTTCAGCCGTTGATGACGCTCTATTTGACCGAAACCACCGATCCGGCCGATGTGGCGGCGGCCCACGCCAGCGGCCTGATCAAGGCGGTCAAGCTTTACCCCGCCGGGGCCACCACCAATTCGGCCTTGGGTGTGCGTGACTTTGACCGGGTCCGCGGCGTTCTGGAGCGGATGGCCGAGATCGGCTGTCCGTTGTGTGTCCACGGCGAGGTGACCGACCCCGAGATCGACATTTTCGACCGCGAGGCGGTTTTCATCGATCGGGTGCTGGACCCGATCCGCCGTGCCACACCCGGATTGCGGGTGGTGATGGAACATTTGACCACCCGCGAGGCGGCGGATTATGTGGCTTCGGGCGGTGACGACCTGGGGGCAACGATCACCACGCATCACCTGATCATCAACCGCAACCACCTTCTGGTCGGGGGCATCCGGCCGCATTATTACTGCCTGCCGGTGGCCAAGCGCGAGAAACACCGTCAGGCCCTGCGCCGCGCCGCGACCAGCGGTGACGGGTCGTTCTTTCTGGGCACTGACAGTGCGCCGCATGTCGACCCGCTGAAAGAAAGCACTTGCGGGTGCGCGGGCTGTTTCACGGCCACTAATTCACTGTCGTGTCTGGCGCAGGTGTTCGAGGACGAGGGTGCGCTCGACCGGCTCGAGGCCTTTACGTCAGTCAATGGTCCGGCGTTTTATCGGCTGCCCGTCAACGAGGCGCGGATAACACTGAACAGGACACCACCAACTTATCCCGACAAAATCGACACCGGCGACGGCCCGGTGACGGTCTTTGATCCGGGCTTTGCGTTGAACTGGAGCGTCGGGGAATGATAATTTCATGGCTCCGGCGGGGATATTTACCACCAAGGAGAAGGGACGCGGCATGATTCCGTCTGGCTTTCCCGAAAAGTCTGAAATTGCGCGGCTGACCGCGCGGATGTTGCTGGAGATCGAGGCGGTGCATTTCCGCCCCGAGGACCCGTTCATCCTGGCCTCGGGCCTGCCGTCGCCAACCTATATCGATTGCCGCAAGCTGATCTCGTACCCGCGCATCCGGTCAACGCTGATGGATTTCATGGCCGTGACGATCATGCGCGAGGCAGGGTTCGAGGCCTTTGATAACATTGCAGGCGGCGAAACCGCCGGCATCCCGTTTGCGGCGCTGGTGGCCGAGCGGCTTGGCCTGCCGATGACGTATGTCAGGAAGAAATCCAAAGGCCATGGCCGCAATGCGCGAATCGAGGGCGTGATGACCGCAGGCCAGCGGGTGTTGCTGGTCGAAGATCTGACCACTGACGGTGGATCCAAGGTGAGTTTTGTCGATGCAATCCGCGAAACCGGCGCGACCTGCGGTTGGACAGCGGTGATCTTTTACTATGGCATTTTTCCCGAGACCGAGAAAACTTTGGGCGATCATGGGGTTAAACTGATCTCGCTCTGCACGTGGTGGGATGTGCTGGCCGAGGCGCGCACCAGCGCCGCCTTCGCGCACACAACCCTGGCCGAGGTCGAAAGCTTTCTCGGCGCACCCCGCGCCTGGCAGGAGGCGCGCGGCGGCGGTCAGACAGGATAGGTTTGCGCAACTTTTTTTGGCGAGCGCTGATCCCTCTGACCCCCAAGATATAGGTACACTTGGGCGTGAGACCGCGCTATGTTGCGAAAAACCAACTATGCACAGGCTGTCCACAGGGATTTCCAGATTGCCTGAAATTCAACGATCAGACATACCCGGTTTAGGGATGCGGGGCAGAGATGAATACGATTGCGGCAATTTCGGGCGGCGGGGCAGCGGCCGAGGCACAGGAGGCTGAAACCCAGCCCCACAATATCGAAGCCGAGCAACAGCTGTTGGGCGCGATCCTGACCAACAACGATCTGTACGATCGGGTCGCGTCGATCATCAAACCGGCGCATTTCTTTGACCCGGTACACGCACAGATTTACGAAGTCGCGGCGGCGCGCATCCAGAAAAACGCGCTGGCCTCGCCGGTCACGCTGAAGGCCTTCTTCGAAGACGACGAAGGTCTGGCCGAACTGGGCGGACCCGCCTATCTGGCGCGCCTGGCGGGGGCGGCCATATCGGCCTTTGCGGTGCGCGACTATGCCCAGATGATCTATGACCTGGCGATCCGGCGTGAACTGATCGGGCTGGGGCGCGATATTTCGGCCAAGGCGGCGCGGGTCGAGGTCGAAAGCGAGCCTGCCGCGCAGATCGTCGAGGCCGAAGCGGCGCTTTACAAGCTTTCCGAGGCTGGTGTGACCGACAGCGGGTTTCAGTCGTTCCTGAAGGCGGTGACCGACGCGGTGAACGTCGCCAACGCCGCCTTCCAGCGCGATGGTGGTCTGGCCGGTCTGGCAACCGGCTTCAGCGATATCGACCGCAAACTGGGCGGGCTGCACCGGTCCGACCTGCTGATTTTGGCCGGACGCCCTTCGATGGGCAAAACAGCACTTGCGACCAACATCGGGTTTGCGGTGGCCAAGGCCTATCAGCGCGGCGCGCTGCCCGATGGGACCGAAGGCGCGGTCAACGGCGGCGTGGTCGGGTTTTTCAGCCTCGAGATGAGCGCCGAACAGCTGGCGGCGCGGGTCCTGTCCGAGGCATCCCAGGTGCCGTCGGACCAGATCCGGCGCGGCGACATGACCGAGGGCGAGTTTCGGCGCTTTGTCGAGGCCGCCAAAACCCTTGAGGCCTGCCCGCTTTATATCGACGACACACCGGCGCTGCCGATCAGCCAGCTGGCGGCGCGGGCGCGGCGGCTGAAACGCACGCATGGGCTGGATCTTTTGATCGTCGATTATCTTCAGCTTGTGCGCCCCGCGTCAGCCAAGGACAACCGCGTCAATGAGGTCAGCGAGATTACCCAGGGTTTGAAAGCCATCGCCAAAGAGCTGGATATTCCGGTGCTGGCCCTCAGCCAGCTCTCGCGGCAGGTCGAAAACCGCGAAGACAAGCGGCCCCAGCTTTCCGATCTGCGCGAATCGGGTTCGATCGAACAGGACGCCGATGTGGTGATGTTTATCTTCCGCGAAGAATATTACCGCGAACGCGAAAAGCCCGGCGACCACGACCTTGAGGCGATGGCCGAATGGCAGGAGATGATGGCGGCGATCCACGGCAAGGCCGAGGTCATCATCGGCAAACAGCGCCACGGGCCCATAGGTTCGGTCGAGCTCAGCTTCGAGGGCCGGTTCACGCGGTTCGGCAATCTGGCCAAGCCGTGGCAGGCGCGGCCACCCGGTGGGTTCGAATAGGGCGGTCTGTTGCCCCTTGACCTTGAGCCCGCATGCAGGAAAACCACCCACATGGCCCGTGGCACCCTGACAATCGACCTCGACGCGATCTGCGCGAACTGGCGCGCGCTTGACCAGCGGTCGGACACGGCGGTCCAGACCGGCGCTGTGGTCAAGGCCGACGGATACGGGCTGGGCGCGGGCCGGGTTGGTCGGGCACTGGCCGCAGCCGGTGCGCGGCGCTTTTTTGTGGCCACCGTGGAAGAAGGTGCCGGTCTGCGTCAGGGCATCGGACCCGATCCGGAAATATTCGTCTTTGCGGGCCATATGGCGGGCGATACCGATACCATCAGCGATCTCGGACTGGTGCCGGTTTTGAATTCCATCGCGCAATTGACGCGGCACTTCGAATCGCTTTCATCGGCGGCGTTTGGCATTCAGCTGGACACCGGCATGAACCGGCTGGGCATGGAACCCGGGGAATGGACGGCCGTTGCCCGCACCGCGCTGGAGGCCGGGCCGGACCTGATCATCAGCCACCTGGCCTGCGCCGACACCCCTGACCACCCAATGAACGCCCGGCAACTGGCGACCTTCCGGGCCATGACCGACGACACCGCCGTGCCCCGGTCGCTGGCGGCAACGGCGGGTATTTTGCTGGGCGAGGAGTATCACTTTGACCTGACGCGACCCGGCGTCGGCCTTTATGGCGGCCTGCCCTTCACCGAGGCCCGGACTGTTGTCACGCTGAACCTGCCGGTGATCCAGGTACGCGAGGTCGAGACCGGCGAGACCGTGGGCTATGCCAACGCATGGACAGCGCCAGCGCCGGCGCGAATTGCGACGGTGGCCGCCGGTTACGCCGACGGTCTGATCCGTGCCATGGGCGCGTCGGCCCGGGTTTTTGCCGATGGTCTGGCCTGTCCGCTGGTTGGTCGGGTGTCGATGGACCTTCTGACCGTCGATGTCAGCGATCTGGAGCGCGTGCCGGACACGGTTGAAATTCTGGGCCCTTCGCAAGGCGTCGATGTGCTGGCCGAAGCGGCAGGGACAATCGGTTACGAGGTGCTGACGGCGCTCGGGGCGCGTTACGACCGACGCTATGTCGGGCGCGTGCAATGAACCCCGTCGCCGTCCTTGCCGCCATCGGCCGCTCGACGCTGGTGCTGGTGGCGGCGATCGGGCGGGTGACGCTTTATGGCGTCGACGCGGTCAGCCACCTGCTGCGCCCGCCTTTCTACTTTAAGGAATTCGTGCATGCGCTTTTGCACATTGGATATTTCAGCCTTCCAGTGGTCGGCCTGACAGCACTTTTCACCGGCGGCGCGCTGGCCTTGCAGATCTTTGACGGAGGTGCGCGGTTCTCGGCCGAGGCGGTGGTGCCCTCGGTCGTGGCCATCGCCATGGTGCGCGAGTTGGGGCCGGTGCTAGGCGGGCTGATGGTTGCGGGCCGCGTGGGCGCGTCAATTGCCGCCGAGATTGGTACGATGAAAGTGACCGAGCAGATCGACGCGCTGGTAACTTTGTCCACCAACCCCATGAAATACCTCACAGTTCCCCGTGTTTTGGCGGCCACGCTGGCGATGCCCGCGCTGGCCTTTGTCGGCGACATCATTGGCATCATGGGCGGTTATCTGGTGGGCGTGACGCGGCTGGGGTTCAATGGGTCCACCTATTTGCAGAACACCGCCGATTTTCTGGAAATCGCCGATGTTACCTCGGGGCTGATCAAGGCGGCGGTCTTTGGGTTCATCGTGGCGCTGATGGGGTGTTACCACGGCATGCATTCGGGACGCGGCGCGCGCGGTGTCGGGCGCGCCACGACCAATGCCGTGGTCTCGGCATCGGTCTTAATATTGGCCTCTAACTATCTGCTAACAGGGATTTTCTTCTCGATTTGATCAATTTATTCGCGACTTAATTGGAGAACCTAATGTACTCTGAACTTGCATCTACGTTAGTCGAATTGATTCGAACCTATGAAGGCCGTGATCCCGCAAGGCTTTCGCAAGCAGATTTTGATGAGTTGGCCTACATATATGGCATAGTGTGGAAGGAGTTTCCAAGGCATTTTCAAGCGGTTGCCAATGATTTCAAATTTCACGGGTCATCAGATAGCCGTCGCATTCTCTTTGAACGTCTCGTTCGGATATTGAACGTTCACGATGCCGTCCCTGCAGAGTTTAGGAATTCTGGAGCATCCGAACTATCGGAAGACGCGCTTTTGCCCAAATTCATCTTGGACGCCGGTGACCGCGAACGCGTGCTTCACCTATGCAACCAGATGAGAAAAATCATATTTGGCACTCCGGAATTCGATGAACCGCATCGTCGCCGACTACTTAATAGGATAGCTGCAATTGAGTCTGAAGTTCATAAACCAAAGGGAATGTTTGACGTTGTAAGAGGTGGCGTTAGCGACATAGGAGAGGTTCTCGGAAAATTTGGAAAGGATATCAAACCTTTGGTTGATCGCATGACGGAAGTGAACCAAATTGCACGGAAAAATATTTCTCAATACGATCAAATACCGGCTCCAGAGGAAATTCATGCTCTACCTGCGCCTGAATCTAACGAGTAATTACTATGATCAGACTTCAGGCAGTCCATAAAGCGTTTGGCGGCACGCCGGTTCTGGCGGGCGTTGACCTGGACGTGGACGCGGGCACCAGTCTGGTGATCATCGGCGGATCGGGCACCGGGAAGTCGGTGACAATCAAATGCATTCTGGGGCTGATCCGGCACGACGCAGGCACGATCACGGTCGGCGGTCAGGACGTGGCCAGCGGCGACCGCGAGGCGTTTCTGGCGCAGTTCGGGATGCTTTTTCAGGGCGGCGCGCTGTTTGACAGCCTGCCGGTCTGGCAGAACGTGGCTTTTCGCTTGCTGCGCGGGGCGTTGAAGCGTCCGCCGCGTGAGGCCCGTGAAATCGCCATCGAAAAACTCCGCCGCGTCGGCCTCGGGCCCGAAGCCGCCGACCTCTTCCCGGCCGAACTGTCCGGAGGCATGCAAAAACGCGTCGGCCTTGCCCGGGCGATTGCCGCCGAGCCGAAGATCATCTTTTTCGACGAGCCCACCACCGGTCTCGACCCGATCATGGCCGGTGTGATCAACGAACTGATCCGCGAGATCGTGGTCGAAATGGGCGCGACAGCGGTCACCATAACCCACGATATGTCCAGCGTTCACGCCATCGCCGACACCGTGGCGATGCTGCACGACGGGGTCATTCAATGGACCGGACCGGTCGGAGATATGGAAGGCGGGTCAGACCCTTATCTGGCACAGTTCATTCGGGGGTCGGCGGACGGGCCGATCGAGGCAGTGCGGTGAAGCGCGCGTTGACGTTGGCCAACCTGAGCCTGCTCATCCTCTTCCCAATCTCGTGGTTCGCGCCGCTGATGCGGGCCGGGCTGTTGCCGCTCTTTGGCCTCGGCGAAATCTCGGTTATCTCCGGCCTGAAATCCCTTTGGGAGACCGACGTCTTGCTGGCCCTTGTCGTGGCCGTTTTCGCCATTTTCGCGCCCTACGTCAAAACTGTCGGTCTGGCGCTGGTCCATTATGGACTCGTTCGCCGCGATGTGGTGTCGGTTCTGGGCTGGCTGGGAAGGTTAGCCATGGCCGATATCTTCTTGATCGCGCTTTACATTGTCCTGGCCAAGGGCGTCGGCATTGGCCGGGTCGAGGTCGCCTGGGGCCTTTATCTGTTTACCTTTTGCATTCTCGCCTCGCTTGCCATCGGCATGGCCAGCAAACCCACCGGGAAGATATGAAATGGCCAAATCCGCCACTTTCGTCTGCCAGTCCTGCGGCGCGGCCTCGTCAAAATGGTCGGGCCGCTGTGAGGGTTGCGGTGAATGGAATTCCATTGTCGAGGAGGCGCCGCTGACCGAAGGCCCCAAGGGCAAGGGGCTGGGCACGCGGCGCAGTTCGGGCATCGAATTGGCGGAGCTGTCGGGCGACGACGCGCCGCCACCGCGCACCGCCTCGGGTATCGCCGAGTTTGATCGGGCGCTTGGCGGCGGGCTGGTTCCGGCCTCGGCGCTTTTGGTCGGCGGCGATCCGGGGATCGGCAAATCGACGCTTGTGTTGCAGGCGGCAGCGAAATTTGCCGAGGCTGGTCAAAAAGTTATCTATATCTCGGGCGAAGAAGCGCGCGCCCAGATCGGCCTGCGGGCCGAGCGTCTGGGCCTGAAAGACGCGCCGGTGCAAATCGCCACTGCAACCGCCCTACGCGACATTCTGACCACGCTTGACCGCGAACGCCCCGACCTGGTGGTGATCGATTCGATCCAGACCATGTGGCTGGACACTATCGAAAGCGCGCCGGGGTCGGTGGCCCAGGTCCGTGCTGCGGCGCACGAGTTGACGCGGTTCGCCAAGTCGCGCGGCGTGGCGGTGGTGCTGGTCGGCCATGTCACCAAAGACGGCCAGATCGCTGGCCCCCGCGTGATCGAACATATGGTTGACACGGTGCTTTATTTCGAGGGCGAACGCGGGCACCAGTTCCGGATTTTGCGCGCGGTCAAAAATCGCTTTGGCCCGGCCGACGAAATCGGTGTGTTCGAGATGACCGGCGCCGGACTGGCCGAGGTTCCGAACCCCTCGGCGCTGTTCCTTTCCGAACGCGGCACCCCATCGCCCGGTTCGGTTGTGTTTGCCGGAATCGAGGGCACGCGCCCGGTTCTGGTGGAGTTTCAGGCGCTTGTCGCGCCGACGCCACACGCGCAGCCGCGTCGCACCGTTGTCGGATGGGACGCTGGCCGGCTGGCGATGGTTCTGGCGGTGCTCGAGGCGCGCTGTGGCATCCCGTTTACCGGGCTGGATGTCTATCTGAACGTCGCCGGCGGCCTGCGCGTCAGCGAACCAGCGGCCGATCTGGCTGTGGCCGCGGCGCTACTTTCGGCCAGAGAAGACGCAGCCCTGCCCGCAGAGACTGTGGTTTTTGGCGAGATTAGCTTATCAGGGGCGTTACGGCCCGTTGCGCAAACCGAAAGCAGGCTGAAAGAAGCCCGAAAACTGGGTTTTTCGGTTGCGCTATCACCGAGGTCGGCAAAAAACGGCGCGCCAAAGGGCATCAGGGTTGAGGAAATCCCTGATCTCGCGGCATTGGTCGGAGAAATATTTGGGGCGGGTTGAGGCCAGCCAAGGAGTAGGCCAATGGAATTTACAGCGCTTGACGGAGGCGTCGCAGTCATTGTTCTGGTTTCCGGGATATTGGCCTATGCGCGTGGATTCATTCGCGAAACCCTGGCGATATTTGCCTGGATCGCCGCCGCGATTGCGGCTTATTACTTTGCCCCGCAACTGGAGCCTCTGGTCAAAGAGATCCCCGTTGTCGGCGAGTTTCTTACCGACAGCTGCGAACTTGCAACCGTTGCCGCCTTTGCCGCGGTCTTTACCGTCGGACTGTTGGTGCTGTCGATCTTCACACCACTTTTTGCAAGTGCTGTGAAAAGGTCGGCTGTCAGCGGGCTGGATCAGGCGGTCGGGTTTCTATTCGGCGTGGCACGCGGCGTTATTCTGGTGGCTATTGCCCTGGTCGTCTATGACCGGATCGTTTCGACCCAGCCCACCCCGATGATCGACGACAGCCAGACCGCGCGCATTTTCCAGCGCGTCCTGGACCAACTGAACGAGAGCATTCCTGTGGAAGCGCCCGAATGGATTCTGGCCCGCTACGCCGACCTGATGGCGAATTGCGAAGGCGGTTCATCGCTGATCGTGCCCGAGACAGCACCTGAATCCGACGGCGGAACTTCGACCGACCAGTAACACCCAAGTCCAGCGATTTTCACCAACCCAAGCCGTGACAGCCAAGTCGACAGGCAGTAAGTGTGGCGCGTCTGCCGCCTCAAGGATTCGTCCCGTTGACCGATACCGTGTCCGCGTTGCCGCCTGCCCACCCGTTCGACGACGACAAACTGCGCGAAGAATGCGGTGTCTTTGGCGTGATCGGGGTCAGCGATGCGGCGAATTTCGTGGCACTTGGGCTGCATGCGCTCCAGCATCGCGGGCAAGAGGCCGGCGGGATTGTCAGCCACCATCCGGAACACGGCTTTAACAGCGCCCGGCGCTTTGGGTATGTGCGCGACAGTTTCACCAAGGCCAGCCTGATGGAGACCCTGCCGGGGTCTTTGGCAATTGGGCATGTGCGCTATTCCACCGCCGGATCCAAGGGCCACACGCAAATTCGCGATGTGCAGCCGTTTTTCGGTGAATTTTCCATGGGTGGTGCCGCGATTGCTCATAACGGCAACATCACAAATGCCGAGGCGCTCAGGCGCGAGTTGATCGATCTGGGGTCGATCTTTCAGTCGGGCTCGGACAGCGAATGCATCATCCACCTGATGGCGCGAAGCTTGCAAAAAACCATTCCCGAACGCATCAAGGACGCGCTGCGGCGGGTCGAGGGCGCGTTTTCGATTGTGGCCATGACGCGCACCAAAATGATCGGTGTGCGCGACCCACTGGGGGTGCGGCCGCTGGTTCTGGGTCGCATCGGCGAAACCGGTTGGGTGCTCAGTTCAGAGACCTGCGCATTGGATATCGTCGGGGCCGAATTTATTCGCCACCTGGATCCGGGCGAGATGGTGGTGATCGATAAAGGCGAAGTCCATTCGCACCGGCCCTTTGCGCCCGCACGGTCGCGGTTTTGTATTTTCGAGCACGTCTATTTTTCGCGCCCTGATTCGTTTTTGGGGGGGCGATCGGTCTATGAGACACGCCACCAGATCGGCGTCGAGCTGGCGCGCGAGGCCCCGGCTGAGGCTGATCTGGTGTGTCCGGTACCCGACAGCGGCACCCCCGCAGCCATTGGTTTCAGCCAGCAATCGGGCATTCCTTTCGCTATGGGGATTGTCCGAAATCAATATATGGGCAGGACATTCATCGAACCGACCGAGCAGATCCGCAACATGGGAGTCTTGCTGAAGCTGAACGTCAACCGCTCGCTGATTGCCGGAAAACGAGTGGTGCTGGTCGACGATTCCGTGGTCCGCGGGACCACCTGCCGCAAGATCAAGGATATGATTCTGGACGCAGGTGCGGCCGAAGTGCATTTCCGCATTGCCTCGCCGCCCACAGCCTGGCCCTGCTTTTATGGCGTCGATACGCCGAATCGCGAAAAACTTCTGGCCGCCAGCATGAGCGAAGACGAAATCCGCCGTCACCTCGGCGTGGACAGCCTGCGCTATATCTCGCTTGACGGTCTTTACCGCGCGGTCGGCGAGGCCGAAGGGCGCGACCCGGACGCTCCGCAATATTGCGACGCCTGTTTTTCCGGCGAATATCCGGTGGCGCCTTCTGACATGATCGCGCGCGGCTTCGAGCTGCGCGCCGCGGAATAGCTCCGGGGCGCACCACGCCCCGGCGCGTCGCTGTCCTTATCCAGACCAGATCGCCGAATAGTCACTGTCACCAGTTGATGAATGAGGGCCAGGTGGCGTGCCGGAACCGTCACCGTTTGTGGCGTGGGTCGGCACGCTCACATTTGGCCCGATGATCGAGGTGTCACCGCCGCCGATGTTGGCCGCATTGGGGTTGTTGGCACCGGCCTGGCTGTCGGCGTTGAAAACCGGACAGACAAAGCCGTCGGTGTGCTGGATCACCTGTTGCGCCGCGACCAGCGATGGGACCGCGACGGCCCCCGCAACGGCGGCAGAGGCAAGCGTAACTTTGAAAAGCATTCTCATAACTCGTTCCTTTGTGGCTTGAGTTCGCGGGCGGCCAAATCCGCCCGCGCAATAGGGGTCAGAGAAAGCGTTGCGGGGAAAATAAACTTTACGCACGACCACTCACGTTTATCGGGCTCGCAGTGAGCGCGCAGTCGACGCCGTCGCGCAAACCGCTGATTTTGCCCAACACAGTTTGTCACGCAGTGGTCAGCGCCCCTTGACCACGCGCGCTGACCTGCGAAAAGCATCGCCCATGAGCGAACGGATTGCCCTGATAACCGGTGCGTCGCGGGGGCTGGGGGCCGCACTTGCGCAGGCGCTGGCCGGACAGTTTCACGTGATCGCCGTGGCCCGAACCGTCGGTGGACTGGAAGAGCTTGACGACCGCATCAATGCAACGGGCGGCACAGCCACGCTGGCCCCGATGGATGTCAGCAATGAGAGTGCCATGCAGCACCTCTGCCGCGATATCCACGACCGGTGGGGTGGACTGGATCTTTGGGCGCACACCGCTATTCACGCGGCGCCGCTGACGCCTGCCGACCAGATTGACGCCCGCGATTGGCAACAAAGCTGGGACATCAATGTCGAGGCAACGCGTCGCCTGATATTTTTTGTCGCCCCGCTTTTGCGGGCGCGACCGGGATCGCGGGCCTTGTTCTTTGACGATCTGCGCGCCGGCGAAAAGTTCTTTGGCAGCTACGGCGCGACCAAGGGGGCCCAGATTGCGCTGGCCCGGTCGTGGGCGGCCGAGACATTGCGCACGGGTCCGCACGTCGACATCCTGTCGCCGGCACCTATGGCGACCGCACTGCGGGCCCGGTTTTTTCCCGGAGAAGACCGCAGCCAGCTCGCCGATCCGGCGGACCAGGCGGACCGGATTCTGCGCAGCCTGGCCCTGATCTGATCCTGCATCGTTATTGAAATACCTTGGGATGCGCGAGGCGCGAAACCCCTCGCTTGGGGCGGCGCGGCACGCGGCGCAATCGCTTGGCCCTTGCTCTGCAATCGGCGCGGCGATACCAAGCGATCAAGAGCAGGCGGAAGGGTCGGATGCGAATTCTCATCACCAATGACGACGGCATAAATGCGCCCGGTCTCGAGGTCATGACCGCGATTGCCACCGACATCGCCGGTCTCAAGGGCGAGGTCTGGACCGTGGCACCCGCCTTCGAGCAATCGGGCGTGGGCCATTGCATCAGCTACACACATCCTACCCTGCTGGCCGACCTTGGCGACCGACGATTCGCAGCCGAGGGTTCGCCTGCGGACTGCGTTCTGGCCGCGATCGGCGACATTATGCCAGCGCCGCCCGATTTGGTTTTGTCCGGTGTGAACCGGGGCAACAACGCGGCCGAGAATACGCTTTATTCCGGCACCATCGGGGCCGCGATGGAGGCCGCTCTGCAAGGGCTCCCGGCGATTGCCTTATCGCAATACTACGGCCCCGGAAACACCGTGGCCGACGGTGACCCGTTTGATGCCGCGCGGGTGCATGGCGTGGCAACGGTCCGCAAACTGCTGGATCACGGCATCTGGGACGACGCCGATTACCGCCTGTTTTACAACGTCAATTTTCCGCCCTTCATGGCCGAAGAAACCAAAGGCCTGCGCGTATCTTCGCAAGGCTTTCGCGAGGGTACGCGGTTTGGGGTCACGCCGCACCGCGCCCCGTCCGGTCGGCGATTTATCTGGATCAGCGGCGGACCGCAGCAGTCGCCGACGGCACCGGGAACCGACGCGGCGGCCTGTCTTGACGGCCACATCGCGGTCACACCAATGCGCCTTGATCTGACCGCCCACGACATGCTGGCCGATCTGAGGGGCCGGTTGGAATGACCGACGCGGCCGAGCGGACCATGCGGTTTCTTTACGGCGTGCGCAGCCACGGGGTGACCGATGCCAGGACCCTCGGCGCCATGGAGGCCGTTGATCGTGGCGCTTTCGTCACCGGCGTCTTTTCGGTGCGCGCCTATGACAATACGCCGCTGCCAATCTCCTGTGGCCAGACCATCAGCCAACCCGGAGTCGTCGGGCTGATGACCCAGGCGTTGAACGTCCAGCCACGCGACAAGGTTCTCGAGGTGGGGACCGGTTCTGGGTATCAGGCTGCCATTCTGGCCCGCTTGGCGCGACGCGTTTATACCGTTGACCGGCACCGGCAATTGGTCGACGAAGCGCGCGCCCGGTTCGATGCCCTGGGTCTGGTCAATGTGACCGCGCTGCATTGCGACGGCAGCCGTGGGTTGCCCGCGCAGGCGCCCTTTGACCGCATTCTGGTCACCGCCGCCGCCGAAGACCCGCCCGGCCCCCTCTTGGCGCAACTGCGGATGGGCGGTATCATGGTGCTGCCGGTCGGGCAGTCGGACGCCGTGCAACGCCTGATCAAAGTGACCCGCGGGGCCGAGGGATTTGACTACGATGAATTCCAGGAAGTCCGTTTCGTGCCGCTGCTCGAAGGGCTGGGCGATGACGGGTGACAAAGCAGTAACGACGCCCGCAAAGGGCGCGCAGTGGCGGAGGCACCAGAAATGGTCAATCGAGTGGATGTGAACTTTGGACGCGGCGGGTTGGCTGTGGTCGCCTGTATGTTTGGCTTGGCGGCCTGCGAAACATTGCCGGATTTTGACCGCTTTGGCACTACGCGGCCGGCGGCCCAGTTGGAGGCGCGCCCCGACCCCGACGCGCGCGGGGTGATCAGCTATGCCAGTTACGAGGTTGCGATCGCCGTCGACGGCGAAACAGTGCGCATGGTGGCCACGCGGCTGGGACTGGACGCGGACCGAACCGCGCGGCTGAACGGCATTCACCCCGACACGCCTTTGCGGCACGGCGAGCTGGTGGTCTTACCCGACGCCAGCCACGGAGGCGGTGCGCTGACAGGGCAAATCACCGGCGGCCCGATCCGTTCGCCAGGCAGCGTCGACATCACCGCTATCGCCGGTGCGGCCATCGACCAGGCCGAGGCATCCGCGCCGCAAATTCGTCGCGACGAACCCCTGCGCCACCGGGTAACGCAGGGGGAAACGGCAAATGCAATAGCGCGCCGGTATAAGGTTTCGTTGCGCGCACTCATCGACTGGAACGGGCTTGGCCCGGACCTGTCGCTGCGGACCGGCCAAGTGCTTCTGATCCCGGCGCCTGACTTGGCGGTTGCCCCGCGCGTCCGGCCGCAGATCATTGATGACGGCCCAAAAGCGATTGCGATTGCGCGCCCCGGTCAGGGATCGGCGACGCCCGAACCGCCCACAGGCGCTGCGCCAACACCCGAGCCTGCGGCAGGTCCCAAAGACGCGACGGCCCCTGAGTCAACCACGCCGGCCGACGGCGGCGGCGTTCTGTCCATGCCGGTTCAGGGCAGCATTATTCGCGATTTTGAGGAAGGAAAATCGGACGGTATCGACATATCCGCGCCGGCAGGCAGCCCGGTTTTTGCCGCCGCAGACGGCAGCGTTGCCGCCATTACCCGCGATACCGACGGGGTGCCAATATTGGTCTTGCGCCATGGCGACGGGTTGCTGACGGTCTATGCAGGTATCGACGCCATCACGGTCGAGCGCGGCGACGCGGTCAAACGCGGTCAGAAGATCGCGGTAATCCGCGACACCAGGCCAGCCTTCCTGCACTTCGAGACGCGCCGGGGGTTTGACGCGATTGACCCGATGACGCTTTTGAATTGACCCGGTTCAGGCCGGCCGGGCGCTTCGGTCGCCCAAAAGCGCGGCGCGCCGCAGGGAAATGGCCTTGCCAAGCGCCTTGCGAAACTTGCGAATGCGCCGGCTATCGCCAAGGTCGCGGTGACCGGCCACCCAAAGCGGCACCCGCAGGATCGGCGCGTCACCGCTGAGACGGTGCAATCGCGGGTCGGCGTCGCCCAGCAGGCAGGGAAGAATCGACCGACCTGCTCCGGTCGCCAGCAGTTCTGCAAGAACCACGAAACTGTCCGTAACGGTTGCAGGTGCCGCGCATTTGTCGCGCAGCCATTGCCCGGCGACAGAGCGCGTCAGCGGCCCGGTGACACCAAGCCATTCTTCGGGTGCCCCCGGCGTGCCATAGACCGACATCCCCAAGTGAGCCACGCAATCGCCCAACAGATCGGCGGGCAAATCAAGCGCCGGGCGAAGGGTCAGATCGGCGTGGCCGTGGGCGAGGTCTAGATAGGCGTTGCTGGACAGCAGCGCCACCTGAAGACCGGGATTGTCGCGGCGCATGGCCTGCAAAACACTCGGCAGAAACGTCGCGCAGAGCATGTCGGTTGACGTCAAGCGCAAAATTTCGCCGGGAGCAACAACCGAGGCGTCAATTTCGGCGCGGGCGGCCTCGATGGCCGTGCCTGCTGTGCGCAGCGCCTCGAACGATTTGGCCCTGTCGGGCACGATGCGGTAGCCGCGCGCGGTGCGTTCGAAAAGCCGCGCACCGGAATCAGCCTCAAACGACGCGATTCGCCGCAACACCGTCGTGTGTGCTACGCCCAGGCTTTTTGCGGCAGCGGCAACCGATCCGGTATCGGCAACCGCGAGGACGTATCTGAGATCTTCCCAGTTCGGTTCGTGCATTTATCATCAATCGATGTGCAAAATTGCAACCTTCACTTCGTGAAGATGGCGCATAGGCTAACAAAAGCAACCTTTGATTTGCAGGGAGGCGATTCATGAAGAAATTATTGATACCGGCTGCTGTCCTGGCAGTCGCCGCCGCCGGTGCTGTCGTGGCTGGAAGTCACGGAGGCAACCCGGCTGTAAAGGCCCGTCAGGCCCACATGACACTAAACAGCTTCCACGCCGGTTATCTGGGCGCGGTGATGCAGGGCAAGGCCGATTATGACGCGGACACCGCTCAGGGTGCCGCGGATGCTCTGATGGCTTTGGCAGGGACAGGGATAAACCAAAGTCGGATGTGGCCGCAGGGAACCGACGCAGATTCGATTGAAGGCACGCGCGCGTTGCCGGCGGCTTGGGCAGACTTTCCCGACATGATGGAAAAATTGACGGCGTTGCTTGCTGCGACGACGGCGCTGGCCGCGGTGGCGGGTGACGGCGAGGACGCGATGAAAACAGCGCTTGGGCCAGTGTTTGGCGCGTGCGGTGCCTGCCACAAAGCCTATCGCGTCCCAAGTTAGGCGCGTTGCCGAACCATAGGCGGGGTCGCCCGTGAAGCGCCAGCTTTTCACCTATGCGGCGGGGCTGGGTGTCTTGGGCGTCGGTCTGGGGCTGTGGCTGAGCGCGCCCGATGTGCCAAGCGTTGAAGAAATCGAAGCACTGGAAGCGGCGGCGACCTCGGTCGAAGCTGGCGAGAGGGTTTTCACCACCGCCGGATGCGCCTCGTGCCACGCGGCGCCGGGTGCGCAAGGCGAGGCGCGCCTGATACTGGCGGGGGGTCTGGCGTTTGCTTCGGATTTCGGCACATTTTTTGCCCCCAATATCTCGCCCGACACTGGGGCGGGCATTGGCGGCTGGAGCGCGGCTGACCTGTTGGGCGCGCTGCGCTACGGGGTGTCGCGCGCGGGCCAGCATTTGTACCCGGCGCTGCCCTACACCTCGTATCAGCACATGACCGAGGGCGACATTGCCGCGCTTCATGCCTATCTGATGACCCTGCCGCCATCCGCTGTCGCCAGCCGCGCGCATGACGTGGGCTTTCCGTTTTCGGTGCGCAGGGGGCTGGGATTGTGGAAGCTGATCTACCTCAGACGATCGTTTGTGGTGCAAGACGTCGCGAGCGCCGAGTTGGAGCGCGGGCGTTATCTGGTCGAGGGCTTGGTCCACTGCGGTCAGTGTCACACGCCGCGCGATGCCCTGGGCGGGCTCGACCGGGCGCGGTGGCTGGCGGGCGCGCCGAACCCGGCCGGCAAGGGGACGATACCGGCGCTGACGCCGGATAAACTGGATTGGTCGGACCAGGATGTATTTTTCTTTCTGACCACCGGGCTGACGCCCGAGTTCGACACGGCGGGCGCGCAAATGGCCGAGGTGGTCGAGAACCTGGGGAAAATTCCCGAGGAAGACGTGTGGGCGATCATCGCTTATTTGCGGGCCCTGCCCTGAAAATCGCGCCTCATCGCAGCGATTCCGACAAGGTTTCAAGGTTGAAACAGCAGTTAAGCCATTGTTATTAAATTTAATTTCTCCTGAAGGTGTCGAAACGGCATTTATTCCGGCCTCTCCCCCGGCCCCTCTCCCACTGGGAGAGGGGAGGCGCGGTTTGCTTGGGCGCGCGAAATCCAATCAAAAGCAGGATCAGTCGTCGTCGCGCCAGTGGTTCACGATCGGATAGCGCCGGTCGAGCCAGAGCGCGCGGTTGGTGATCCGGGCCCCGGGGGCCGACTGGAACCGTTTGTATTCACTGGCATAGATCAGTCCCTCGACTGCCTTCACCGTGTCGCGGTCGTGGCCTTCGGCGACCAGCTCGCCAACCGACACTTCGCGGTCGATCAGCCCGTCAAGGATCTGGTCGAGCACGTCGTATGGCGGCAGGCTGTCGCGATCTTTCTGGTCGGGGCGCAATTCGGCCGAGGGCGGTTTGTCGATCACGCGGCTCGGGATGACCTTGCCCGAAGGCCCCTGCATCCACGGCCGGTGAGTGGCGTTGCGCCAGCGACAGGTCTCGAAAACGCGGGACTTGTAGAGGTCCTTGATCGGGTTATAGCCACCAGCCATATCGCCGTAGATCGTGGCATAGCCAACCGCGACCTCGGATTTATTGCCGGTGGTCAACAGCATCTCGCCGAACTTGTTCGACATGGCCATCAGCAAAAGGCCGCGCAAACGGGCCTGGATATTTTCTTCGGCCACGCCGGGCTCGGACCCCTGGAACACTTCCACCAAGGCGGTCGTGACCGCATCCCGAGGCCCGTCGATTGGCACATCATCAAGCCGCGTCCCAAGGGCGCGCGCCACCGCTGCGGCGTCTTGGCGCGATTGGGGCGCGGTGAATTCGGACGGCAACATGACGCAGCGAACCTTGTCGGCCCCGAGCGCGTCGACGGCAATCACCGCAACCAGCGCGCTGTCAACGCCGCCCGACAGACCCAGCATCACCTTGCCAAAGCCCGACTTGGCGCAATAGTCGCGCAGCGCTTCGACCATGGCGCGGTAATCGAGTGCCCATTCACCGGGTGGAATTTCCCTTTGACCGACCACGGCGCGCAACCCGTCATCGGTCGCGGCGAAATCGACGTGGGTCACCACCTCGTCAAAGGCGGGCAGTTGCAGGGCCAGATCACCGCCAGGGTTCAGGATGA
This sequence comes from Brevirhabdus sp., assembly GCA_047518005.1. Classification (GTDB taxonomy): domain Bacteria; phylum Pseudomonadota; class Alphaproteobacteria; order Rhodobacterales; family Rhodobacteraceae; genus JAKZRT01. Next base: position 20,238 of record JAKZRT010000011.1, on the reverse strand, counting down.
ACGAGGCCCCGTCAAAGACCTGATCGTCCTGCCCGCCGACCATGTTCAGGTAAACCAGCGGCAGCCCGGTCTCGATCACGCGGTGGACCATTGCATTGATCCGCCGGTCGTGTTTCTGCCGCTCGTAAGGCGAGCCATTGGCGACCAGCAATAACTGCGCGCCGCTTTCGGTCAGCGTCTCGGCCGGATCATCGTGCCAGGCATCTTCGCAGACCGGCGCGCCGATTCGGGTGGTGCCGATGCGGAACGGGCCGGCAGCCGGGCCCGGCGCGAACCAGCGTTCTTCGTCGAAAACTTCGGTGTTGGGCAGATGGTGCTTGAGCATCCGCGACGCGACGCGCCCGTCGCGCAGGATGTGATAGCCGTTATAGAGCGCCCCGTCGATCATGACCGGCGCTCCGATACCAACCGCAGGTCCGTCGGCGCAGTCCTTGGCCAGTCGCTCCAGAACCGCCTCGACATCGCTCAAGAACGCCCGCCGCCAGACCAGATCCTGCAATTGGTACCCGGTCAGGAACATTTCGGGCAGGGCCACCATGTCCGCACCGGCGGCGCGGGCCTGGGACCAGGCCGCCGCCGCCTTGGCTGAATTGCCAGCCAGCGCGCCCACGGTCGGGTTGAGCTGCGCGAGAGTTAGTCGAAACCGTTCGGCCATGGCCTGCCCCCGTCAATCAAAGCGATCTCTATCAGAACAAACTAAAAGGAAAAGACAGGGTGGGTGCAAAAATCTGTACGCACAGTTGTCACTTGGGGTTGGGTGAATTAACCTGAGCCCGTCTCAGGAGGCTCCCCAAAGAGGCGGGCGGAAATGATTTCAGGGCACAGCGCATGATCGGGCAGATTAGAATTCGGCTTTTCGCAACCGTGGCCGCCGCGACATTGGTCGCGGGTGCCAGTCTGGCACAGGAAAGCGGCGGGATCGTCACGCAGCAGTTCGAGGACGGCGGCGTCTACGAGGGCACGTTCAGGAACGGCAAACAGCACGGGCGCGGCACTTACCGCCTGCCCAATGGCTATGAATATTCGGGCGAATGGTTCGAGGGCGAAATTCGCGGCCAGGGCATCGCCCGTTTTGCCAATGGATCGGTCTATGAAGGTTTATTCGCGGCCGGCAAGCCGAGCGGGATCGGAAAAATAACCTTTGTCGATGGCGGAACCTATTCGGGCGACTGGACCGACGGCAAGATCAACGGGCGCGGCATTGCCCGCTACGCCAACGGTGTCGTCTATGAGGGCGATTTTCGCAACGCGATCCACCATGGGCAGGGCAGGGTGACCAGCCCCAACGGGTACATCTATGACGGCAATTGGGTGGATGGGGTCAAACAGGGTGATGGCCGAATCACCTATCCTGACGGCGCGGTTTACGAGGGCGAACTGGTGCGCGGATTGTCTGAGGGTCAGGGATCGCTGACGATGCCCGACGGGCTGACCTATGTCGGCACCTGGAAAGACGGACAGATCAACGGCTTTGGCCGCCTGACGCGGCCCAATGGCGATGTTTACGAGGGCCTTCTGGTCAATGGTGCCCGGTCGGGGTCGGGCCAGGAAATCTATGCCGACGGTTCGGTTTACGAGGGCTCGTTCAAGAACGACCAGCGCCACGGCAAGGGCAGTTTTTCGGGGCCTGACGGCTATGCCTTCGTCGGCGATTATGTCGCGGGCCGGATTGAGGGGTCGGGCAAGGTCACCTATCCCGACGGGTCGGTCTATGACGGCGATTTTCTGAACGGTCTCGCGGATGGCAGCGGCGCGATTGAGTACCCCGACGGCAATTCCTATGATGGCAACTGGGTGGCAGGCGTGATCGAAGGCGATGGCGTGGCGCGTTATTCCAATGGCCTGATCTATGCGGGCACATTCAAGAACGCGGCGTTCCACGGCCACGGGGTGATGACCTATTCCGACGGCTACCGGTACGAGGGCGATTGGTTTGCCGGTCAGCGCGAAGGCCGGGGCACCACCACGTTTTCGGACAGCACCGTCTATGAAGGCGAATACCTGGCTGGCCAGCGCCATGGGCAGGGCACGATCGTGCTGCCCGACGGGTTCACCTATGAGGGCGAATGGTTCGGGGGAGAGATCCAAGGCAGGGGTCTGGCCACCTATGCCAATGGCGATGTCTACGACGGCAATTTCAAGGCCGGTAAACGCGAGGGCACAGGCACGATCCGCTATGCGCGCGGTGGCGAAGTCACCGGCACCTGGGTCGATGGTCAGCTTGATTCCGGTCAGGCCGAGGCCACCGACGGAAACTGAGCCAGCGCCTGACACCCCAAATTGTCGCTTTCAATTCAATATGGCCCGCTTTATGATCGGGTCCCATGACGATTGCAGCACATAGCCTGGATCAAATGCGCCTTTGCGGCCCGGTTGGCGTTTCGCTGCTTCTTCTTAGCTGCCTCTGAGCGTGCCCGACCGGCGCGACGCTTAGGGGTGACCAGCGCCATTCGCAAAAGCTAAGCAAGACAAAGAGATAAGCAAGATGACCAAGACAGATGATCCGGACCGCGTCCTGATATTTGACACCACTTTGCGCGATGGCGAGCAATCGCCGGGGGCGACGATGAGCCACGGCGAGAAGCTCGAGATCGCCGGGCTTCTCGACGAGATGGGCGTCGATATTATCGAGGCCGGTTTTCCGATCGCCTCGGACGGTGATTTTGAAGCGGTCACCGATATTGCCAAGGCGACCGAAGGTGCCACCATCTGCGGGCTGGCGCGCGCCAACCTCAGGGACATCGACCGATGCTGGGACGCGGTGCGTCACGCACGCAGCCCGCGCATTCACACGTTTATCGGCACTTCGCCGCTGCACCGGGCGATCCCGAACCTGAGCAAAGACGAGATGGCCGACCGCATTCACGAGACGGTCACCCATGCGCGCAACTATTGCGACAACGTGCAATGGTCGCCGATGGACGCCACGCGGACCGAAGAGGATTACCTCTGCCGGGTGATCGAGATTGCGATCAGGGCCGGGGCCACAACGATCAATATCCCCGACACGGTCGGCTATACGGCACCGGTCGAATCGGCCGAACTGATCCGGATGCTGATTGAACGGGTGCCGGGGGCGGACGACGTTGTCTTCGCGACCCATTGCCACAACGACCTTGGCATGGCGACGGCCAATGCGCTGGCGGCGGTCGATGCCGGGGTGCGCCAGATCGAATGCACGATCAACGGGTTAGGCGAGCGGGCCGGTAACACGGCGCTGGAAGAGGTGGTGATGGCGCTGAGGGTGCGCAATGACATCATGCCGTTCTCGACCCGGATCGACACCACCAAGCTCATGCATATCTCGCGCCGGGTCGCCACGGTGTCGGGGTTTCCGGTGCAGTTCAACAAAGCGATCGTGGGCAAGAACGCCTTTGCCCATGAGGCCGGCATCCACCAGGACGGCATGCTGAAGAACGCCGAGACCTTCGAGATCATGCGCCCCGAAGACGTGGGCCTTTCGGCCACCAATCTGGTGATGGGCAAACATTCGGGCCGCGCGGCGCTGCGCGCCAAGCTGAAGGAACTGGGCTATGAGCTGGGCGACAACCAGCTTAGGGATGTCTTTGTGCGTTTCAAGGCGCTCGCCGACCGCAAGAAAGAAGTCTTCGACGACGATCTGCTGGCGCTGATGGCCGACGAGGCGACCTCGGCCGCGCATGACCACATGCAGGTCAAATTCCTGCGCGTGATCTGCGGCACCCAAGCGCCGCAATCAGCCGATCTGACGCTGACGATCGGCGGGGTTGATCATCAAGTGACAGCCCAGGGCGACGGGCCGGTCGATGCAACGTTCAACGCCGTCAAGGCCCTGTTCCCGCACGACGCGACTTTGCAGCTTTACCAGGTCCATGCGGTGACCGAAGGCACCGACGCGCAGGCCACGGTCAGCGTGCGGATGGAGGAAGCCGGGCGCATCGTCACCGGTCAGGCCGCCGATACCGACACAGTCGTCGCCTCGGCCCGGGCCTATGTGAACGCGCTCAACCGGCTTTTGGTGCGGCGCACAAAATCGGACCCGAACGCCGATGTGAAACAAGTCAGCTACAAGGACGCAAGCTAGGCACCTGCTCGCCGGAGGTCGGCCACGACGGAAATTGGGGGCGCTGCCGCCTCGGCCTTCGCGCCGCGCACAAGGGCGGCGAAATATTTCACACGTCACCGATACCGTGAATGAAGAAATCACATCGCAATATGTTCGAAAAATGAGATTCCCAGGCGTTTTTTCCGCCGGAACCCGCCGTGCAGGCCGCAAAAGGTCAAAAAAGCGGGAATCCGCAGCCTCGGCAAATGGCGCTTTCGCCGTCGGGGCACACTGTTTATATACCGGTTAACCCGCGCTTCACCCAAGACGCGGTATCTGGGCAATGACACTAGGCAGGCGAAGATGATCTTCGGCAGTTTGTTTTCAGCAGATATGGCGATTGACCTCGGCACGGCCAACACGTTGGTTTATGTCAAGGGCAAGGGTGTGATCCTGAACGAACCCTCGGTGGTGGCCTATCACGTCAAGGACGGCCGCAAGCAGGTTCTGGCCGTCGGTGAGGACGCCAAATTGATGCTGGGCCGGACGCCCGGTTCGATCGAGGCGATCCGGCCGATGCGCGAGGGCGTGATCGCCGATTTCGACGTTGCCGAAGAAATGATCAAGCATTTCATCCGCAAGGTGCACCGGCGCACCACGTTCTCGAAACCCAAGATCATCGTCTGCGTGCCGCACGGGGCGACACCGGTTGAAAAACGCGCCATCCGCCAGTCGGTGCTGAGCGCCGGGGCGCGCCGCGCCGGGTTGATCGCCGAGCCGATTTCGGCGGCCATCGGGGCCGGCATGCCGATCACCGATCCGACCGGGAACATGGTCGTCGACATCGGCGGCGGCACCACCGAAGTCGCGGTGCTGAGCCTCGGCGACATCGTTTATGCCCGGTCCATTCGGATCGGCGGCGACCGCATGGATGAGGCGATCATCAGCTATCTGCGGCGCCAGAATAACCTGTTGATCGGCGAATCGACGTCCGAGCGCATCAAAACCTCGATCGGCACGGCCCGGATGCCCGACGACGGGCGTGGCGCGTCGATGCAGATACGCGGGCGCGATCTGTTGAATGGCGTGCCCAAGGAGACCGAGATCAACCAGGCGCAGGTGGCCGAGGCGCTGAGCGAGCCGGTGCAGGCGATCTGCGAGGCGGTGATGAGCGCGCTGGAGGCCACCCCGCCCGATCTTGCCGCCGACATTGTTGACCGGGGCGTGATGCTGACCGGGGGCGGGGCATTGCTGGGCGAACTTGATCTGGCGCTTCGCGAACAAACCGGATTGGCAATATCGGTCGCCGATGAGCCGCTTCATTGTGTGGCGCTCGGCACCGGCAAGGCGCTGGAGTATGAAAATGAACTGCGGCATGTCATAGACTACGACAGCTGAGGCAATACAGGCATCGCCCCGGGGGACCCGTGGCACGAGATCGAAACACAGGCGACATTTCATTTGCACCCGTCCGGCGCATCGTTGTGGCGGTTCTGGTGGCCATTTTGGTGGTCTTTTTTCTGGTCTGGCGCATCGACAGCCCCCGCGTTGAGCGGCTGAGAGCCAACGTGATCGACCGACTGGTTCCGGCGTTCGCCTGGGCAACCGTGCCCGTCACGCGGGTCACCCGGATGCTGGATGATTTTCAGTCCTACGCTCGTATCTACGAGCAGAACCAAGAGCTTAGACGCGAGCTGCAGGCGATGAAAGCCTGGCGCGAGGCGGCCCTGCAGCTGGAACAGGAAAACGCCAAGCTTCTGGACCTGAACAACGTGCGTCTCGACCCAAAGCTGACGTATGTGACCGGCGTGGTTCTGGCTGACAGCGGGTCGCCGTTCCGCCAGTCAGTGCTTTTGAACATCGGCGCGCGCGACGGGATCATGGATGGCTGGGCGACGATGGATGGCATCGGGCTGGTGGGCCGGATTTCCGGCGTCGGCGCCAGCACCGCCCGGGTGATCCTGCTGACCGACCCGGGCAGCCGGATACCGGTCACCATCCAGCCATCGGGCCAGCGGGCCATGATGACCGGTGACAACTCGCTGGATCCAATTCTGGACTTTCTGGAAACGCCCGAGCTTGTACGGCCCGGAGACCGGGTTATTTCGTCGGGTGACGGTGGCATTTTTCCGGCCGATATTCTGGTCGGTCAGGTGGCCCAGGACCGCGCCGGCCGGTTGCGCATTTCGTTGGCCGCCGATCTGCAACGGCTCGATTTTTTGCGTGTGCTGCGGTCACAGCGTAGCGCGCCGATCGAAGATCCGGGTGGACTGGTGACCCCCCTAGCAGCGCCTGGACCCTCGGAAAGTGCCGAGACAGTCGGGTTGGAGGGTGGCGATGGCTAAAACGACACCGCTGCGCCAGGCCGCCGCAACAGCAGGGTTCATCGCCTTTGCCGTGGCCCTTATCCTGCTTGCCATATTGCCGCTTGACCGGATACCCGGCGCGCTGCCAGGCCCCGATCTGTTGTTGGCCGCGACGCTTGTCTGGGTCATCCGACGGCCCGATGTGGTGCCGCTTGGGGTGGTCGTTGTGGTCTTCTTGCTGGCCGATTTCCTGTGGATGCGGCCGCCGGGCCTGATGACCGCAGCGGTGGTTCTGGGCACCGAGTTCCTGCGGTCGCGGTCGGTGTTGACGACCGAGGTCTCGTTTGCCGCTGAGTGGAGCGTGGCGGCGGCCATTGCCGCGGCCATCGTGATCGGCGGGTCGGCGGTTCTGGTGCTGTTCGGTGTCGCCGCCCCCGGCCTCGGGATGCTGTTGCTGAAACTTTTGGGAACCATTGCCGCTTATCCGGTCATGATGGTCATCGCCCGGTTCGGATTTGGCGTGCGCCGCAAGGGCGTGCCGGCGCGACTGGGCTTCGGGGGCCGGGCATGAAACGCGCCGAAGAGGACCGCGCCGAGAGCATTCGCCGGGTATCGCGTCGGGGTCTGTTGCTGGGCGGCGGGATGGCCGCGGTTATCGCAACGCTGGCGCTGAGAATGCGGTTCATGCAGGTTAACGAGGCCGACCAGTATCGGATGCTGGCGGAAGAGAACCGCGTCAACATCCGCCTGCTGGCGCCGCCGCGGGGGATCATTTTCGATCGCAACGGTGTCAAGCTGGCGGAAAACCAGCAGAATTACCGTATCGTCCTGATCCGCGAGGATGCAGGTGATCTGGACGCGATTGTGGCCCGCCTTTCCAAGCTGATCGACCTGGAACCGGACGCGCTGGAAAAGGCGCTGCGCGAGGTGGCGCGGCGCAAGCCGTTCGTGCCGGTCACGCTGGCCGACCGGCTGAGTTGGGAAGAGATCAGCCGCGTCGCGGTCAACGCCCCTGCCCTGCCCGGGATCACCCCCGAGGTGGGCTTGAGCCGTGGCTATCCCCTGAAGGGCGATCTGGCCCATGTGCTGGGCTATGTCGGCCCGGTCAGTGAAAGCGATCTCGATCGGGTCGAGGACCCCGATCCGCTGTTGCAGATCCCCGAGTTTCAGGTCGGCAAGATCGGGGTCGAGGCGAAGTTGGAAATTCTGCTGCGCGGCAAGGCGGGCGCCAAGCGTATCGAGGTCAACGCGGCGGGGCGGATCATGCGCGAGATCGACCGCGACGAGGGCACGCCGGGGGCCGATGTGACGCTGACGCTGGACCACCGCCTGCAAAACTTCGCCCAGGCGCGTCTGGCGGGCGAAAGCGCTTCGGCGGTGGTTATGGACACCCGAAACGGCGATATTCTGGCGATTGCCTCGGCCCCGGCCTTTGATCCGAACCTGTTTGTGCGGGGCATTTCGGTCGCCGATTATCGCAGGCTGACCGACGACGAATTCGTGCCGTTGGCCAATAAGTCGGTTCAGGGCACCTATCCGCCTGGATCAGTTTTCAAGCTGGTCACGGCAATGGCGGCACTTGCAGGCGGTCACATCGATTTCAACGAAACCGTCTGGTGCCCGGGTTACACGCAATTGGGACGGCGCAGGTTTCATTGCTGGAAGCGTGGCGGGCATGGGCACATGGACCTGCACAACAGCCTCAAACAATCCTGCGACGTATTTTACTATGAGATGGCGCAGCGGGTGGGCATCGACGCGATCACGGCGATGGCGCGGAAGTTCGGGCTGGGCACGAAGTTTGAGCTGCCGATGTCGGCGGTGGCCGAGGGGCTGACTCCGACGCGCGCCTGGAAGCAAAGGCGTTACGACGAGGTCTGGGTCACGGGCGATACGTTGAACGCAGCAATTGGGCAGGGGTTCGTGTTGACCTCGCCGCTGCAATTGGCGGTGATGACCGCGCGCATTGCGTCGGGGCGCGATCTGACCCCGCGTCTGGTTCGGTCGATTGGCGGGCAGCCAAGTGGCGAGCCGGAAACCAGCCCGATTGACGTGGCACCCGAGCACCTCAACGCTGTCCGCGAGGCCATGTACGCGGTATCGAACAAACAAGGCGGCACGGCGCGTGGGTCGCAGATTGTCGAGGAAGGTGCGCGATTGGCCGGGAAAACCGGCACCAGCCAGGTGCGCAGCATGACCGTCGCCGAGCGCGCCGCCGGCGTGACCTCGAACGCGGACCTGCCCTGGGACCGGCGCGACCACGCGCTGTTTGTGGCGTTTGCCCCCCATGATGACCCCAAGGTTGCGGTCTCGGTGGTGGTCGAACACGGCGGATCGGGCAGCCGCGCCGCGGCGCCGATTGCCCGCGACATCATCCTGCAGGCGCTGCACGGGCGTCTGCCGCCGCTGACCTCGTATCCGTCCTATCAGCGCGAGACCATTCGCGAGATGCAGGAAGGACTGGACCTGCTGCCGCCGGCACCCGCCGCGTCAACGCCCGCAAAGTCGCGCGCGTGACCTATCTGGAATACACCGTAAAGCGGGTCCCGGCCGGGGCGTCAAAAGTTCTCTATCTGAACTGGCCGCTGATCCTGTTGCTGACGGCAGTGGTTTTCATGGGGCTGGTGCAGCTTTTCTCGGTCGCCGGAGGGTCGGTCAGCCCCTGGGTCGAACCCCAGTTCAAGCGGTTTCTTGTGGGCATGGGGATTATGTTCGCGGTGGCGATGGTGCCGATATGGTTTTGGCGCAATATGTCATTTCTGGCCTATCTGGGGTCATTGGGCTTGTTGTTGGCGGTTGATTTCTTTGGCAGCGTCGGGATGGGCGCGCAGCGCTGGATCGATCTTGGTTTCCTGCGGTTTCAGCCCTCGGAAGTGACCAAGATTGCGCTGATCATGGCGCTGGCGGCCTATTACGATTGGTTGCCGATGGCCAAAGTGTCGCGCCCCTTGTGGGTGGCGCTGCCGATCGCGCTGACCCTGATCCCGACCGCGATGGTTCTGCAACAGCCCGATCTTGGAACCGCCATTCTGCTGCTGGCAGGGGGCGGAATTCTGATGTTTCTGGCCGGCGTCCACATCCTTTATTTTGCCGCCGTCATCGCCATGGTCGGCGCCCTGATCACCAGCGTTTTCGTGTCGCGCGGCACCGAATGGCAGTTGCTGGAGGATTATCAGTTTCGGCGCATCGACACGTTTCTTGACCCGTCGACCGACCCATTGGGGGCCGGATACCACATCACCCAGTCGAAGATTGCCCTTGGGTCCGGCGGGTGGAGCGGGCGCGGATTTATGCAAGGCACTCAGTCGCGGCTGAATTTCCTGCCCGAAAAGCACACCGATTTCATCTTCACCACGCTGGCCGAAGAATTCGGCTTTGTCGGAGGCATGTCGCTGTTGGTGCTGTATGCGCTGATCCTTTTGTTTTGCATCCTGAGCGCACTGGCGAACCCGTCGCGCTATTCGTCGCTGTTGATCTGGGGCATTGCCGCCACCTTCTTCCTCTATTTTGCCGTCAACATGTCGATGGTCATGGGTCTGGCCCCGGTGGTCGGTGTGCCGCTGCCGCTGGTCAGCTATGGCGGCTCGGCGATGCTGGTGCTGCTGGGGGCCTTCGGGTTGATCCAGTCGGCGCATGTCCATCGGCCAAGATAGATCGATGGTCAATATCCTTTTCTCGGCCCGCGACGGCCTTTGGGACGATTATCGCGGGCCGCTGACGCAGGCGCTGGCCGAATTTGGGGTTAACGCGGATCTGCGGGCGTCGGGATTTGCGCCTGGGGAGGTTGATTACATCGTTTTTGCACCGAACGGCCCGGTGGCGGATTTCACGCCGTATATCCGCACCCGCGCGGTGCTGGGGCTGTGGGCCGGGGTCGAGGATATTGTTCACAATCAAACCCTTACCCAACCGTTGGCGCGGATGGTCGACCCCGGATTGGCAACGGGAATGGCCGAATGGGTGTCCGGACACATTCTCCGGTACCATCTGGGGCTGGACGCGGATATTTTGAACACTGGGTCCGAGTGGGCGCCCCGGGTGCCGTCGCTGGCGCGCGAAAGGACTGTTGGATTTCTGGGACTCGGTGCACTGGGGTCGGCCTGCGCCGCGATGCTGGTGGGCCTTGGGTTTCAAGTCGCCGCGTGGTCTCGGCGACCCAGGAAGATGGATGGGATCGATACATATAGTGGCGACAAGGGTCTTCGCTCGGTTCTTGGCCGAGCTGATTTTCTGGTTCTTTTGCTTCCGCTTACGAGGCGCACTGAATGTGTAATCAATGCGCGCACGCTGGCCCGGATCAAACCAGGCGCGGTTCTTTTAAACCCCGGTCGCGGCGGATTGATCGACGAGGGTGCGCTGCTTGCGGCGCTGGACAGCGGTCGCGTGTCGCGGGCCACATTGGACGTGTTTCGCACCGAGCCTTTGCCAGCCGATCACCGGTTCTGGACGCATCCAAATGTGACGGTCACACCGCACATTGCCTCGGCGACCCGTCCCGAGACCGCGGCGCGGGTGATTTCCGAAAACGTGCGCCGGGGCGAGGCCGGATTACCTTTCGTCAACCTCGTCGACCGCGATCAGGGCTATTGATGCCAGAGGGTATTTCAAGATCGGCGGCTTATCGGGGTCGGACCCGGGCGCGGCGGGTCTAACCGGGTCCGATCGTTGCGGAAGGTTCAGAACAATCCCGTTTCGTATCAAGGCTTTGCCGATCGTTGTTTCAGCACCGAAAAACCCAACTTCCCAGGTGCCTGCGGCGTCGGCAAAGGTCAACGCCTGGTTGACCGCACGGGCCAGCGCGCCTTCGGCTCCGGGCACCGGATCAAGAAACCCTACGATATGAGCGGTGTCGCCGTTGCTAAAGGCGACGCGAGCGAGGGCTGCGTGCGATGCCAGCCCCGCAGCCTTGGCAAGTTTATGGTCCAGAGCCCTCAGGACATCGGTGGTTTCCACATTGGGGGCAAAAATTTCGGTGACGGTGCGCTCGTGGATCCGGGGCGCGGTGTTCAGGGTGTCGTTCAGCCATGCCAGCGACGCGGTCGAAAAAAGATGGGACGACGGCGCGACACCGGGGTTGAGAGCCAGGCCTAGGTCGGCCTCGGTCAGCATGGCCGACAACACCCGACCGGGAAGCGTGACGCAGTGCGCAACCGCTTTGGCAAAGTCGGCAAGCCGTTCTTGGGTGTCAAAGGCGATTGCAAAACGGCCATCGGAAGTATCAAATATCTCGGGAGTGACACCCGGCGCGCCCGTCTGGTCCGCCAGCAGCAGGATCAGTTCGGTATCGCCGAGGCACGCCAACAGCGCGGCGCGGGGCGCGGCGGCGTCGCCCGAGGCAATCATTGCCGCGTGCGCAATGTCCAGCGGGGTTTGTTGCATCACGCCAAGGCCTTGAGGACCCGCGCGCGGAGCTCGGGCAGAAACGCAGCCTCGAACCAGGGGGTTTTCTGCAACCAGGCAGTGTTGCGCCAGCTGGGGTGCGGAAGCGGCAGTATGGCCGGACCAAAATCGCGCCACCGGGCGACTGTGGCATGCACGCCAGCCTTGGCCGCCGCCCCCAAATGCCAACGTTGCGCGTAGCCGCCGATCAGAAGCGTCAGCTTGACCGTGCCAATCGAGGTGATCACCCGGTCGCGCCAGGTGCGCGCGCAGATCGGCGGTGGCGGCAGGTCCGAGCCTTTGGCGTTGTAGCCAGGGAAACAAAACGCCATCGGGACGATAGCGATCTGGCCCTGGTCGTAAAAAGTATCGGCGTCGATGCCCATCCAGTCGCGCAGCCGATCCCCCGAGGGATCGGTGAACGGACGCCCGCTGTTGTGGACTTTCAGCCCGGGAGCCTGTCCGGCGATCAAAATCCGCGCCTCGGCGCTGAACCATACCACCGGTCGCGGAACGTGCGCCGTTGCGGTGGCCGCAAACTTTTCGGCGCAGAGCGTGCAGCGCGATATTTCCTGGGTCAGCGTCGGGCTCATGGGCTTCAAATCCAGCAGTGTTCACCCAGTGTCAACAGCGCGGCAGCGGTCTTGCGGTGCGCTGGCGCATCCTCTAATCACCGGCCAGGGACCAGAGGCAGGGAGCCCCGTGCATGTACCGCGTGTGGAATTTTGTCACCGACTATTCGCTGATGTTGATTTCTGGCGCGCTGATCGCGCTTGTCTGGGCCAATTCGAACGCCGAGAGCTTTCATCACTTTGCTGAATACCCCTTGATTTTCAACGACTTGATCGGCCTGAACGTGACCAATTGGAAAGCGTCGTTCGGTCACGGCTATGAGCAATTCGCAATTGGCGAGGCCACAAGGGTCATCAGTTTGCACTACTTGGTCAACGACATGCTGATGGCGCTTTTCTTCGCCATCGCGGGCAAGGAGGTTTGGGAAGCGATTATCCTAAAAAACGGCTCGCTTCGAGGCAGAAAAGCCATCACACCGCTTTTCGCGACGGTCGGCGGCATGTTGGGGCCGGTGGCGGTTTATCTTGGTCTTGCGGCATTCCTTGGGTCGGACGTTTACGACGCGGTGGCGCGCGGATGGGCGGTGCCGACCGCGACGGATATTGCCTTTTCCTATCTTGTCGGGCGCATCGTCTTTGGCGCCGGCCACCCGGCGGTGCGGTTCCTATTGTTGCTGGCCATCGCCGACGACGCGGCCGGCCTGATCATCATTGCGGTTTTCTATCCCACCGGTGATTTGGCGCTGGAGTGGCTGTTGCTTTCGGTAGGCGCGGCAGTTGCGGTCTATCTGGTCTTCAACTGGCTGCCCCGAAAACTGGACGACGAACGCGAGTTGCGGCCGGTCTCGACCAGGCTCCGCAAAACCCTGTCGGTTTGGCCCTACGCCGTTGCCGGGGCGCTGAGCTGGTTTGGCTTTGCCAAGGCCGGGATTCACCCGTCGCTTGGGTTGTTGCCGGTCATCCCGGCGATTCCCCACGCGGATCGGGCATTCGGCTTCTTCTCAGAGGCCGAGACCTATCTGACCGACCTTCTGAACCAGGCCGAGCATATGCTGAGATACCCCGTCGAGGTCGTTTTGTTCATGTTCGGTCTATTGAATGCGGGGGTTGAATTTTCGGCCATATCTTCGCCGACCTGGCTGGTTCTCTTGGGCCTGTTGGTGGGCAAGCCTTTCGGCGTGCTTTGCCTGGGCTGGATCGCCGCCGTGCCGCTGCAACTTGGACTGCCCAACGGCATGCGCGTCAGGGACTTGTTTGTGATCGGTTGCGTGGCCGCAATCGGCTTTACGGTGGCCCTTTTCCTCGCTGCGGTCGCCTTCCCGCCGGGCGAGGTGCAGGACGCCGCCAAAATGGGCGCGCTGTTGAGTTTCTTCGCTGCGGGTATTGCAATTGTCGTTGGCCGGGTGTTCCGCGTGGAAAGGCAACCTGTTTAGGTGTATTTTTCGCGGTCTGCGTTGGTGGAAATGGTGAAGCTGCGACGGCGCCGAAACCGCACAGAGCGATTGATTAAGTTGCGGTTTTCCGCGCATAATACAGTGTAGATGAGGCAATTAGTACGCGTTAACCAAAAACCTCTAGAACAGGTGCGTGCAGTCGGCAGGATCAGTTTTTGAATGCTGGAGTTTCGAAACGTCAGCAAGTCCTTTTGGACTGGCAAACAGCGCAAGGTCATTCTTGATCAGGCGTCGTTTCGCGTGGAGCTTGGAAATTCGCTGGGGATTCTGGCGCCAAACGGTGCCGGTAAGACCACGATAATCAACATGATGGCGGGCCTGGAGAAACCTGACGAGGGCGAGGTGCGACGGTGGTGCCGCGTGTCTTTTCCGCTTGGCTTCATGGGCGGTGTCGTCGATCGACACACAGCCCAGGAAAACGCCCGATATATTGCCCGTCTGTACGGACTTGACCCGGATTATGTCGAAGCCTTCAGCCGCTGGCTGTGCGGACTTGACGAATATTTTGAAATGCCGGTCGGCACCTTTAGCCAGGGCATGCGGGCACGGTTCTGTTTTTCGCTGATGCTGGCACTGGATTTCGACATCTATCTGATCGACGAAGGCATGCCGTCGACAACGGATGTTGAATTCAACAAAAAGGCTGGCGCCATTCTGAAAGAGCGGTTTGAAAAGACCACGGTGATCGTTGTGTCGCATCAGCCCGAAACGCTGGAAAAATTCTGCCGGACGGCGGCTGTACTGCGGGACGGAAAACTTTATATGTTTGATAGTCTGGAAGAGGCACAATCGCTTTATGAATACCAAGCCTAGAGCCAAAAAGTTTCGGGTGCGCAAGTCGCTTGGTCTGGCCGAGAGGACGACCGCTTCGGGCGTGCCGGTGCCAGAGCCCGCCAAGGCTGCTGGCACCGGCAACAGCGCGCCGGTTACCAGCAAGACCGACGCCCAGTCGGTTGCGAAGGCTGCGGGCGCTGCCGCTCGGACCGACCCTGGTGCAGGGTCTGGCGAAACGGACATGCCCCCTGCCCCGGGTAACGGCACCGCAAAGCCATTGGCCCCAATGCCCAAGACGGGTGAACCTACGGCCCGCCAAATGCGATTGGCCCGCCGATTGGCGACGCGCCGTGGCATAAAGGCCAACACCGACGCCGAAGCAGTCGCGGCCCTGCGCGCGCAGGGTGTTGATCCATTTGGCAAAAACCGCTTGCAAATCGTACCCCCCAAGACACTGCCTGTCGCGGGTGAGGGCGGCAGCGCCACGGGTGCCGTGGCGGTCGCTCCAAATGTGCTGCCCCAGATTGCCAAGTCGCCGCCGGTCCCGGTGCCGAGCGCACCCGAAAAAGCCCAAGACCGGCGCGCCGCCGAAATTATGCGAATGCAGCAGGACATTGCGGTGCGCAGGCGTCGCAATTTGATTGGCCTTGGGGCGCGGATATTTGCCTTTGTAGCGGCCCCGACCATTGCGGCAAGCGTGTACTATTCGGCGATTGCGACGCCGATGTACGCGACCAATTCTCAATTTCTTATCCAACAAGCCGACGCCCCCGCACAAAGCGCCGCCAGCAGCCTGCTGGCAGGCACCAGCCTGGCGAATTCGCAGGATTCGATTGCTGTTCAGAGCTATCTCCAGTCCCGCGAAGCGATGCTGCGGCTGGACGCTGACCTGGGGTTCAAAGCGCATTTTTCCGACCCAAAGATCGACCCCCTGCAAAGGCTGGACGCCGATGGCACCAACGAGGCCGCCTATCGACGGTATCAGCGCAGCGTGCGCATTGGCTATGACCCGACCGAGGGCATCGTGCGAATGGAAGTCATTGCCGCCGACCCGGACGTCAGCCGTGATTATTCGCTTGCCCTGATCGCCTATGCCGAAGAACAGGTGGATCAGCTGACCCAGAGAATTCGACACGATCAGATGGCCGGGGCCCTGGAAAGCTACGACGATGCCGAACTGAAAATGCTGGATGCCCAGAAACGCGTATTGGACTTGCAAGAGGCACGCGGCGTCTTGTCAGCCGAGGCTGAGGTGAGCTCGCTGATGACGCAGATTTCAACCTTTGAGGTTCAACTCAAACAACAGCGTCTTTCGCTGCAATCGCTGCAGGACAACGCCCGTCCCAATCAGACCAAGGTCGATGTCGCCAAACGCACTATCGGGCGACTGGAAGCGCTGATCGCCGAGATGCGCGCCGAGATGACCCAAGGCACTGGCGGCGGCGCGTCGCTGGCGCGAATATCCGGCGAGCTGGTCATTTCTGAATCCGAACTTGAAACGCGCCAGATGATGTTCGCGCAATCGCTGCAACAGTTGGAGACCGCCCGGATCGAGGCCAACCGCCAGGTGCGCTATCTGCTGCTGGGGGTGAGTCCGACCGCCCCGGACGAGGCCGCCTATCCGCGCGCGTTCGAGAACACCGTCCTGGCCTTCCTGATATTTTCGGGCCTCTATCTGATGCTATCGCTCACCGCGTCAATCCTGCGCGAACAGGTATCCGCGTGATGCACGAGGTTGATGTCGCGGGCGTTACTTTCGGTAACGATTGTCCTTTGGTGGTGATCGCCGGACCCTGCCAGTTGGAAAGCGCCGATCATGCCCAGATGATCGCGGGCGCGATGTCCGAGGCCTGCAAGGCCGCGGGTGCGGGGTATGTTTTCAAAGCCAGTTACGACAAGGCCAACCGCACATCGGTGACGGGCCAGCGCGGAGCCGGCCTGGACGCCGGCCTCAAGGTTCTGGAAAGTGTACGCGACGCGGTCGGGGTGCCGACGCTGACCGACGTCCATGAACCGGGCCATTGCACGGCGGTGGCCGAGATCGTGGACATCCTGCAGATCCCGGCGTTTCTCAGCCGCCAGACCGATCTTTTGGTCGCAGCGGGCGAAACCGGTGCGGCGATCAACATCAAAAAGGGCCAGTTTCTGGCCCCCTGGGATATGGTCAACGTGGTCGCCAAGGTCGAGAGTACTGGCAACCAGCGCATTCTGTTGACCGAACGCGGGGCATCGTTTGGCTATAACACTCTGGTCACCGACATGCGCGCCCTGCCGACGATGGCCAAGACCGGTTATCCGGTGGTCATGGACGCGACCCATTCGGTCCAGCAGCCTGGCGGTCAGGGTGGGTCGTCGGGCGGTCAACGCGAGTTTGCACCGGTAATGGCCCGGGCGGCGGTGTCGCTTGGCATCGCGGCGGTGTTCATTGAGACCCACGAGGAACCGGACCGCGCGCCCTCGGACGGCCCCAATATGATTGCGCTTGCAGAGATGCCGGCGCTGGTCGCGTCGCTGATGGCCTTTGACCGCCTCGGCAAGGCCGATCCGATCCGGGTCTAGACGCGCCCGACAGGACTTGATCTCGGGCTGCTTGGGAAGGACCTGACAATGAACAGGCCGCCGCGTTTGTGCCATGAAAATCTGGGTTCCGGGGCTTGCGTCATGCTATCTCAGCGCGTAAATCAGCGCGGCACCGTTGGGGTGTAGCCAAGTGGTAAGGCAGCAGTTTTTGGTACTGTGTATCGTAGGTTCGAATCCTACCACCCCAGCCAACCATTTTCACAAAACCTGTGATACCAGACGAGCGGCAGAATTACTGCGTGGTTTCCGTGGGTTGTGGCCGGATTGGCGTTCGGCAGACGCCGCGGCCCCCAAATTCTTGCCGTAGATCGCCCATTCGTCTGGGCAGACGATTTCGGCGATACGCGAAATGGGTATTTCAGAGGGTTGCGATGCGCTGACGTTGCGCTTGCCAGTCGGCTGCCAGATCATGGCGTAAGCACCAGTCGGAGGTCAGGCCCATTCGCTGGGTGCCATTGGTGATGTCGCGAACAATGTCCGGCGCAAGGAATGCGAGATCGATGAGCTGCTGAACCCGGCGTTTGGAGGTGCCCACTTCGACAGCAATGGCCTCAAAACTCTGTCCCTCTTTGAGACGTTGATACCACTGATTGGCCCGGATGATATTGGCAAGCAGTTTCTCATCAACACCCACTGCACCGTTGCCAACCACCAGCTTCATTTCAACGCCACGTCTGCGCTCGGTGAATGGCAAACTGACGGCGAGGTCGTCGGGGTCACAGTTCAGCTCGGACCTGATAAGTTTATGCAAACTGATGGCATTCAGATCGACCGTCAGCTGGCCAGGTGCGATGCGAACCCGTTCGACAATGTTCAAAGCCTCTTTTGCATCGGGCACCGGTGTTTCGGTCCCGGGAAACTGTTGGACGTTCGCGACCTCAGAAAGCTGCTTGATCCGTTTCTGAACCGCATTGGCAATTGCACCCTCTAGCTGGCCCGCCGGAATGCGCCATGTCCGCTGTTTCTCATCCGCGCGGGTCACACCCGTCACCAGATTCTGCGAGATATAATATCGATACCGCTTGTCGCCCTTCTTCGTATGGCTGGGGGTGAGCCGCTCCCCTGTTTCATCAACAATCTTTCCGGCAAGGGGTGATGGATTAAGGTGCTGTTTTGACCGACGTGCCTTCGCGGCACCACCGCTCATCCGCTCTTGCAATGCGTCCCATAGTGCCGGATCGATGATTGCCGGGTGCTTTCCCTCGAACACCTGTCCTTTATGCCGGATGCGCCCCGCATAGATCGGGTTCGTCAGGATGTGATGTAGTTGCCCGCGGGACATGAGGTTGCCTCCCCGCAGACAGCCATCAGGTGCATGCCTGGACTTCGACCGCAGGTCAAGCCGAGCTGCGGCCTCGCGCACCATATTCATGGCACCCCAATCATCATAGAGATTATAAACCTTGCGAATGATCTCTGCTTCATCAGGGTTGATACGAAGTGTCCGGCCGTCCGGTTCATAGCCCAAAGGCACATTGCCGCCCATCCATAACCCTTTGCGTTTGGAAGCCGCGATCTTGTCCCGGATACGCTCAGCCGTGACCTCACGCTCAAACTGGGCAAAACTGAGTAGCACGTTCAACGTCAACCGCCCCATGCTGGTCGCGGTATTGAAGGATTGGGTCACTGAGACGAAGGACGCCTCCGCCGCATCCAGCCGATCCACCAGCTTGGCAAAATCCGCAAGTGACCGCGTCAGCCGGTCGATCTTGTAAACCACAATCTGATCGACTTGCTTTGCATCCACCTCAGCCATCAGCCGCTGAAGCGCTGGCCGTTCCAGGTGCCCGCCTGAGATGCCGCCGTCGTCGTAGTGATCTGGCATTGGCACCCAGCCTTCATGACGTTGGCTGGCGATATAGGCTTCGCAGGCTTCACGCTGCGCATCCAACGAGTTGAAGTCTTGTTCCAGACCCTCATCGGAGCTCTTGCGCGTATATATTGCGCATCGGATCCGTTTCATGGGCAGCGTTTCTTCAAGCCAAAGAACCGTGGCCCGCTCCATTCGGCTCCGGTGATCTGCTTGGCAACGGCGCTGAGCGAGGAATAGCTTTGGCTGTCCATCTCAAATCCGTCCACCGTGACTTTCACCCGATATACCCGCCCGCTCCATTCCCGAACCAGCTGCGTGTCGGGAGAAAGTGCGGGAGCGGGCGCCGGCCCTGCGCTGACATCGGTTCTGAGCTGCCGCCTGACCGCTGCCGAATGCCCGCCCAGCTCTTTGCTCTGCCATTCAAAGATCAGAGCCTTGCGCAGGAACCTCAGCGACAGGCGCGAGCCAGGTGCGACCCCTGACAGGGCAATCCATGCATCCTGGCAGCGTGAGCGATGCCAAGTCTCGATATCTTGCATCTTGGCCATCAGCTTTGCTGTCATCAGGCCCGCTCAGGTGCGTGTGCCCGATACACTGGCCCTTTGGGAGACGACGCACAAGTCACGACCAGCCCTCGTTTGCGCAGGCGCGAGATTTCCGCACGGATCGTTTGGGGCTGCCACTCCAGCTTACGCTGTATCGCGTCGATTGATGCGCCTGACTTGCGGTTCACGAATTTCAGCAACTGCGCGCGTTTGGTTTGAGGTTTGATATCGGTCATGTCTGTCTCCGGTTATTGCCACGGATCATCCGCGGCCTTGCACTGAGACAAGCCCGGGCTGTCCGGGCGGCAAACTCAATCGGTCTTTACTACGGTTCCATCTCTGCCTTGATCTCGTTCAAAACGGCACCAGCCGCCAGTAGGGCTATACTAAGTGCACCAGCTATATGCGCTCGAACCACCGCATCCAATTTTGGTGACTGACCTTCGGCCGCCAAACCTGCCGCATCTTCCAGCAGGCAAGTCATCCGTGCGTATGCCTGGCCAAAATCATATGCCCCGTCGTTCTCCATAGCAGCGCACACGCTTGCGGGCGGCGTGAAGTCCAGTCCGAATGTAGTGAAAATAGCGCGAACGGCCCTTAGCTGCCGTTGAGCATGGCATGCAGCGCTGCGGTGCAGCTTTCGCATTGCGGCCGTTTGTGCACGGCGCAGCATTTTTCTGTGGTCGATGGCGGCTGTGCGGGACAAACCGGCCTGATGCGGGTGCAGCGAAATTCGCAACAACACGCCGGTCAAGTCGGTGACTGCGTTCCGGCGGTGCAGCACAATTTCC
>JAKZRT010000010.1:0-93546 GCA_047518005.1 Brevirhabdus sp. | reverse complement strand
TCGACGCGACCGACCGGCGCCCTGTGGACAAGTGGACAGCCGCTCCGCGACCGACCACTTCCCCACAGGGCCAGAAACCGCAACAGAAGCGGTCAACTCATATGGTACATAAACCGGTCAACTCAGAATGTTCTCGACATTGAAATCGGGTGTCTGCCACCGTCGGTTGCAAATTCCCCGGCTTTTGGCGCAACTTATGGGCGAATAAATCAACAATACCCCACCAAATCCCAGGGATTGTTCACAAAATGGCGATAATCCCCAGGCGCTGAGGCGTGATCCCAAGCGGAGTGGCCGGAAAAATGATTCTAAATCTTTGCCCGATGTGTGCGCGCCGGAGCGGCTTTTTGGACTTGAACAGCCGCCGGACCGCCCCCAGTATGACCCGGGAACGAAGGGGCAAATGCCGGACACGACAGACTTTTCCATCGGGATCGAAGAGGAATACCTTCTGGTCGATCCCGAAACCGGTGCGCTGGCCGAAGCTCCGCAGGGGCTGATGGACGCTTGTGCTGCCGAGCTGGAGGGCCAGTTCAGCCCCGAGTTTCTGCAGTGCCAGATCGAGATCGGTACCCGCGTCTGCCAGAACATTACCGAAGCCAGGGCCGATTTGCAGCGGCTGCGCGGCACCGTGGCGCGGGTGGCGACCGAGCACGGGCTGGCCCCGATTGCGGTCTCGTGCCACCCGTTTGGCGACTGGAAAGCCCAAACGCCGACCAAACGCGACCGGTACAACGACCTTGAACGCGCGCTGGGCGGCGTTGCAAGGCGGCTTTTGATCTGCGGGATGCATGTGCACATAGGCGTACCGTCTGAGGAACTGCGGATCGATCTGACCAATCAGCTGAGCTATTTCCTGCCGCATTTACTGGCGCTTAGCGCCTCGTCGCCGTTCTGGCAGGGCGAAGACACCGGGCTGGCGAGTTACCGGCTGACGGTTTTTGACAACCTGCCGCGCACCGGTCTGCCGCCGCAGTTTTCAAGCTGGGCCGAATATCAGCGGTCGGTGCAGGTGCTGATTGACCTCGATATCATCGAGGACACGTCAAAGATTTGGTGGGACCTGCGCCCCTCGGCCAAATACCCGACCATCGAGACCCGCATCTGCGACGTGGCCCCGCGGCTGGAACATACGCTGACGCTGGCGGCGCTGATCCAGTCGACCACGCGGATGTTGTCGCGGCTGCGCGCCGCCAACCAGCGCTGGCGGCTCTACGACCACTTCCTGATCGCCGAAAACCGCTGGCGGGCGCAACGTTTCGGGGCCAGCGAGGGGCTGATCGATTTTGGCAAGAGCGCCATCGTGCCGATGGCGGATCTGGTCGACGAATGGCTCGACATGATTGCTGAGGATGCCGAGGCGCTGGGGTGTGTCGAAGAGGTCGCCCGTGCCCGCGACATTGTGGCCGCCGGCACCAGCGCCGAACGCCAGCGCGAAATATTCCTGGCCACGATTGGTGCCGGTGCGACCCGCGACCAGGCGCTGAAATCGGTGGTTGATCATCTGGTCAGCGAGTTTCATCAGGACTTTTGACCGACTGTGGCGCTTGCATTCAGAGCGCGCTTGCGAAAAAATAAACCCGTGTTCAATTTGAACCGGCTGGGCCCCGATGACTGACATTTCGATCCGCAAAACCGGTCGCGTGGGCCGGATTACGCTGACCCGGCCGCAGGCGCTGAATGCGCTGACGCCCGCGATGGGCCGCGCCGTCGAGGCAGCGCTTGATGCGTGGCGGGACGACACGGCTGTAACGATGATCGTGATCGATGCGGCAGGCGACCGGGCATTTTGTTCGGGCGGGGATATTGCGCTGATCTACGCGGCGGGCCGCGCCGGGGACTTTTCGGTGGCGCGCAATTTCTGGCGCGACGAATACCGGATGAACGCCAAGCTCTTTCACTTTCCCAAGCCGGTGGCCGTTTTCATGCAGGGCTTCACCATGGGCGGCGGTGTGGGGATTGGGTGCCATGGCTCGCACCGGGTGGTTTGCGAAAACTCGCAGATCGCCATGCCCGAATGCGGGATCGGGCTGGTGCCCGATGTGGGCGGTACGCTGATATTGGGGCGGGCGCCGGGTCGGTGCGGCGAATATCTGGGCTCTACGGCCAGGCGCATGGGCCCCGGAGACGCAATTTATGCAGGTTTTGCAGACTATTACGTTCCACGGGCTGCCTGGCCTGGCCTGGTTGCGGCGCTGGAGGAAGGCGGCGATTGGGCAGCGATCGACCGGGCCGCGATACTGGCCCCGAGCGGCGACCTGCCGGGGCTGCAGGACCAGATTGACCGGCATTTTGGCGGCGAAACCCTGATCGATATTGTCACTTCGCTGAACCATAACGGTGGCGAATTTTCCGCCTCAGCGCTTGCGGCCCTGGCCCGTGTGTCGCCGTTGTCGGCGTCGATTGCTGTCGAGCTGGTGCATCGCGCCCGTGCGCTGGGTACGATCGAGGCGGCGCTGGACGCCGAGTTTCGCGCCACCTACCGGGCAATCGAGCGCGGCGATTTTCTGGAAGGCATTCGCGCGCAAATCGTCGACAAGGACCGAAAGCCGGTTTGGAAATTCGCAGATGCAGAATCGGTGCCCGCCGGCGAGGTGCCGGCGATGCTGATGCCGCTGGGCCCGGAGGCCCTGATATTGGGAGACTTCAGATGAAGATCGGATTTATCGGCCTTGGAAACATGGGCGCGCCGATGGCGGCCA
This sequence comes from Brevirhabdus sp., assembly GCA_047518005.1. Lineage (GTDB taxonomy): Bacteria > Pseudomonadota > Alphaproteobacteria > Rhodobacterales > Rhodobacteraceae > JAKZRT01. Next base: position 90,844 of record JAKZRT010000010.1, on the reverse strand, counting down.
ATCTGGCGCGCGGCGGCCACAAGGTGTCGGGCTTTGACACCGCGGCGCCAATTCCCGAGGGCGTCATTGCCGGAAAGTCGGCAGCGGATGTGGCGGCGGGTGCGGATGTGGTGATCACCATGCTGCCGAACGGCGCGATTTTTCGTAGCGTTGCCGACGAGGTTATTCCGTCGATGGCACCCGGTGCGGTATTTCTGGATTGTTCCACGGTTGATGTTGAGAGCGCCCGCGCGGTGGCCGAAGCGACCGAGGCGGCGGGGCTGTTGCCGCTGGACGCGCCAGTGTCCGGCGGTGTCGGCGGGGCAACGGATGGAACGCTGACATTCATGGTGGGCGGACCTGAGGTTGGATTTAAGAAGGCGCTGGTACTTTTTGATATTATGGGACAAAAGGCGGTTCATTGCGGCCCGTCGGGAAATGGTCAGGCGGCCAAGATTTGCAACAACATGATCCTGGGGGCAACGATGATTGCCACCTGCGAGGCCTTTGCGCTGGCCGACAAGCTGGGGCTGGACCGGCATGCGATGTTTGATGTGGTGTCAACCTCGTCGGGCTATAGCTGGACGATGAACGCCTATTGCCCGGCCCCGGGCGTTGGCCCTGCCAGCCCGGCCGACACCGGCTATCACCCTGGATTTGCGGCCGAATTGATGTTGAAGGACCTGCGCCTGAGCCAACAGGCGGCGGCGGCGGTTGACGCCGACACCCCCATGGGCGCACGCGCGACCGAGCTTTACGCGACGTTTGTCGAGGACGAAGACGGGCGCGGCCGTGATTTTTCGGCCATGCTGCCCCGGTTCGAGGCGCGCGGCCGCGGCTGACGCCGCATTTTCGGCGTATTTCCGCGGTATTTGCCCACCCGAACCAGCGCCGCTGTTACCGGGTCGCTGTATTGGATAGACAGCCAACAAATCGAGCAGGAGCTTATCATGCGCCGTATCATTACAATAATTCTCAGCAGTGCCCTGGCCGCCAGCGTACTGTCAATTCCTGCGAGCGCCGGTAAGGGCAACGGCGTTGGCGTCGGTCACTGTCCGCCGGGGCTGGCCAAGAAAAACCCGCCCTGCATTCCGCCGGGATTGGCCAAAAAAGGCGATTGGATCGGAGAATTTCCGCATATTTTCCTCGACCGCGACCGGTACGACCTCGATCGGCGCTATGGCTGGTATCGGTTGGGCGACAATATCTATGTACGCACCGACAAGGAAACCGGCGAAATTCTGGAGCTTTTCAGCGCCATCGCGGCGGTTCTGGACTGATCCGGTAGATTTCCCAAAATGAGCGCGGGAAAAACCTGCGCGCAGGCTATTTTGTGCATTTCATGCGGATCAGGCGCGTTGCCCCTCGGCCCCGGACAGGGTCCGGGGCATTCACCCCAAAGTATTTGCCAACACGATGAAAAGGTCGGGGCCGCAAGGGCCTATTCCGCCGCGACCTTGCGCGCTGACAGAATGCCTTTGAGATAGCGTCCGGTATAGCTGACTTTCGATGCTGCGAGTTTTTCCGGGGTGCCGGTGGCGACGATCTTGCCGCCGCCGTCGCCGCCTTCGGGGCCGATGTCGATGATATAATCGGCGGTTTTGATGACATCGAGGTTATGCTCGATCACCACCACCGAATTGCCCTGATCGACCAGTTCGTGCAGCACTTCCAGCAATTTGCGCACGTCCTCGAAATGCAGGCCGGTGGTGGGTTCGTCGAGAATATAAAGCGTGCGCCCGGTGGCGCGCTTGGAAAGCTCTTTTGAAAGTTTCACGCGCTGCGCCTCGCCGCCACTGAGCGTCGTGGCCGACTGACCGACTTTGATATAGCCCAGGCCAACGCGGTACAGAGCCTCCATCTTGTCGCGGATCGACGGCACCGCCTTGAAAAATCCGCGCGCGTCCTCGACAGTCATATCCAGCACATCGGCAATCGAGCGGCCCTTGAACTTGATCTCGAGTGTTTCGCGGTTGTAGCGCGCGCCCTGACAGGTTTCGCAGGTCACATAGACATCGGGCAGAAAGTGCATTTCGATCTTGATCAGCCCGTCGCCCTGGCAGGCTTCGCAGCGCCCGCCCTTGACGTTGAAGGAAAACCGCCCCGGTTTGTAGCCGCGCGCCTTAGCCTCGGGCAGACCGGCGAACCAGTCGCGGATCGGGGTGAAGGCGCCGGTATAGGTGGCCGGGTTCGACCGCGGGGTGCGGCCGATCGGACGCTGGTCGATGTCGATCACCTTGTCGAGGTGCTCGAGACCCCGGATCGTTTCGCAAGGCGCGGGGGTCTGGCGCGCGCCGTTGAGCCGCATGCTTGCGGCCTTGAACAGCGTCTCGACCGTCAGGGTCGATTTGCCCCCGCCCGAAACGCCGGTCACGCAGATGAATTGCGCAAGCGGGAAATCCACCGTGACCTTGGCAAGATTATTGCCCGTGGCCTTGACCACCGAGACCGACTTGCCGTTTCCGGAGCGTCGCGCCCCAGGCAACGGGATCGCGCGCCGTCCGGCCAGGTAATCGCCGGTGATACTGTTGGGGTTCGCAATAATTTCATCCGGTGTGCCCTCGGCCACGACCTGGCCGCCGTGAACGCCCGCGCCGGGGCCGATATCGAAGACATAATCGGCGCTGCGGATCGCTTCCTCGTCGTGTTCGACGACGATCACCGTGTTGCCCTGATCGCGCAGACCCTTGAGCGTTTCCAAGAGCCGCCCGTTGTCGCGCTGGTGCAGACCGATCGAGGGTTCGTCAAGCACGTAAAGCACGCCGGTCAGGCCCGAGCCGATCTGGCTGGCCAGCCGGATACGTTGCGATTCGCCGCCCGAAAGCGTGCCTGCATTGCGCGAAAGCGTCAGATATTCGAGGCCGACGTTGTTGAGAAACCCCAGCCGCGCGCGAATCTCCTTGAGAATGGCGCGGGCGATTTCGTTTCTCTGGTGGCTCAGCGTGGCGGGCACGGTTTCGACCCAGTCGAAGGCCTCGCGGATCGACATCTGCACCACCTCGCCCACATGCAGGCCCGCGATTTTGACCGCCAGCGCTTCGGGACGCAGGCGAAAGCCACCGCAGGTGCCGCAGGGGCGGTTGTTCTGATAGCGTTCAAATTCTTCGCGGATCCAGGCGCTGTCGGTCTCGCGGTACCGGCGTTCCATGTTCGGGATGACGCCCTCAAAAGTGCGGATCACCTGATAGACGCGCCCGCCTTCGTCGTAGCGAAACTTGATCTCTTCCTCGCCCGAGCCGTAAAGGAAAACCTGCTGCACAAAGGCGGGCAAGTCTTTCCAGCGCGCCGATTTGTCGAATTCATAGTGCCGCGCGATGGCTTCGATGGTTTGCAGGAAATAGGGCGATTTTCCCTTGCGCCAGGGGGCCAGCGCACCGTCATAAATGCGCAAAGTGGCATCGGGCACGACGAGGCGTTCGTCAAAGAAAAGCTCGACCCCCAGACCGTCGCAGGACGGGCAGGCCCCGAACGGCGCGTTGAAGGAAAACAGCCGCGGTTCGATCTCGGGAATAGTAAAACCCGAAACCGGGCAGGCGAAATTTTCGGAAAATGTGATACGCTCAGGGGTCTCGCCAGCCGCTTGCGCGGCGCTCTCGAGCACCGCGATCCCGTCTGCCAGATCGAGCGCGGTGCGTAACGAGTCGGCCAGACGGGTCTCGATCCCCGGCTTGATCACGATCCGGTCGACCACCACATCGATGTCGTGGCGGAACTTTTTGTCGAGCGTTGGCGGATCATCCAAGTCATGGAATTCGCCATCAACTTTCACCCGCTGAAAGCCGGTTTTGCGAAGCTCCAGAAATTCTTTTCGGTATTCGCCCTTGCGGTCGCGCACGATCGGGGCCAGCAGATAGGCGCGCGTACCTTCGGTCATCGTGGCGATGCGGTCGACCATGTCCTGGACTTGCTGCGCCTCGATCGGCAGGCCGGTGGCGGGGCTGTAGGGCACCCCCACCCGCGCGAAGAGAAGCCGCAGGTAATCGTATATTTCGGTGACGGTTCCCACAGTCGAGCGCGGGTTCTTGGAGGTGGTTTTCTGTTCGATGGAAATCGCGGGCGACAGCCCGGTGATGTGGTCGACATCGGGCTTTTCCATCATGTCGAGGAACTGGCGCGCGTAGGCCGAAAGGCTTTCGACATAGCGCCGTTGGCCTTCGGCATAGACCGTGTCAAACGCCAGGCTGGATTTGCCCGAGCCGGAAAGGCCGGTGATCACCACCAACTGATCGCGCGGAATATCCACGTCGATGTTTTTCAGATTGTGCTCGCGCGCGCCGCGCACTTCGATGTATTTCAGCTCGGCCATAGAACCCTCGAACACCCGTGCCATGAGACATAGTGCGTTATGTGGCAAAGGCCAATCAAAATATGGAACATACAGGGAACAAAGGCACTGCGCTCACCCTGCCCCGGTCACTTTTCTGTGGATAACAGGCCCCCCTTGCCCGCCTCAGATGTGGATCGCCCGCCCGTAGGCCTCGAGCACACTTTCGTGCATCATCTCGCTGAGCGTCGGATGCGGGAAGACGCTGTGCATCAGGTCCTCTTCGGTGGTTTCCAACTGGCGGCCCACCACATAGCCCTGGATCAGTTCGGTCACCTCGGCCCCGATCATGTGCGCGCCGAGAAGTTCGCCGGAGCCCGCGTCAAAAACGGTTTTCACCATACCGTCAACCTCGCCAAGCGCGATGGCCTTGCCGTTGCCGATGAACGGGAAGCGGCCGACCTTGACCTTGTGACCCAGTTCTTTGGCGCGGGCCTCGGAATAGCCGACGCTGGCGACCTGGGGGTGGCAATAGGTGCAGCCGGCGATGCTTTCGGGTTTGACCGGGTGAACCTTGTTCTTGCCGGCGATCAGTTCGGCCACCATCACGCCTTCGTGGCTGGCCTTATGCGCCAGCCAGGGGGCACCGGCGACATCGCCGATTGCGTAAAGGCCATCGACGCCGGTGCGGCAGTATTCGTCGGTCACCACATGGGTGCGGTCGATCTTGACGCCAAGCCCTTCCAGCCCCAGACCTTCCACATTTCCAACAATTCCAACCGCCGAGATGACCGTGTCGAAGTCGATCTTTTCAGTTTTCCCACTTACTTCGATATGCGCGGTCACCTTGCCCTTGCCGCGATCAAGTTGTTTGACCATCGCGTTTTCGCGCAGGGTCATGCCCTGTTTTGCGAAGGCTTTCTTGGCGAAGGCGCTGATCTCGGCATCTTCAACCGGCAGAATGCGGTCCAGCACTTCGACCACCGTCGTATCGGCCCCGAGTGTGTTGTAGAAGCTGGCAAATTCGATGCCGATCGCCCCCGAGCCGATGACCAGCAGATTCTTGGGCATCCGCGGCGGTTGCAGGGCGTGTTTGTAGGTCCAGACGCGATCGCCGTCGGCCTCGAGCCCCGGCAGTTCGCGCGCCCGCGCGCCGGTGGCCAGAATGATCGACTTGGCGGTCAGGGTCTCGGTGCCACCCCCGTTTTTCGCGTCGGTCTTGACGCTGACCTTGCCCTTGGCGGGCAGCGACGCGGCGCCCATCACCACGGTCACTTTGTTCTTTTTCATCAGGTGACCGACGCCGCCGTTGAGTTGCCTGGCAATCGCCCGAGACCGGGCAACAACGGCGTCCAGGTCATAACCGATCCCGTCAGCTTTGAGGCCGAATTCCTTGGCGCGGTGCATCAGGTGGAATATTTCCGACGACCTGAGCAGCGCCTTGGTCGGGATGCAGCCCCAGTTCAGACAGATGCCGCCCATGTGTTCGCGTTCGACAATCGCTGTTTTCAGGCCCAATTGGCTGGCCCGGATCGCGGCGACGTAGCCCCCAGGGCCCGCACCAATTACAACGACATCAAAGTACTGTTCGGCCATCGGTCATCTCCGCGTTAGTTCAGTGGGGAGGGTAAACCAAGGCGGCTGAAGCGACAACGGCGGTCAGACGGGATCCGCCATGCGCGAGACGCATGGCGGCGACGGAAGTGGTTCGCGTCTAGTTGTTGGCCGTCAGCGGATTAATAATTTCAGGGACTTCGGTTATCAGGGCGAACGGAATCCCGCTTAGTTCCGAGTGCCTGCGAATGTCGTCTTCGCCTTCGGCAAGGTAAACACAGAAGGTTTTGTCGCCAGCAACATATGAATGCTGCCACTGAATCGAGGATCCGATGTCGGCCAGCGCCTTGTTGGAGGCCCGCGATGCTGCGCAAAGTTCGGTCGGTGAAAAATCTCCGATCCCGGAAATCTCACGTTCGATCATAAATCTCTTTAACATCCCTTGTTCCTTTCTTGTGTTTGGTGATTCCAGACTGACCGAGCCGACGCAGAAACCCTAACTCAATTTTCTTTGCTTCAATGAAGAAAACCTTTTGCAATTATGATTGAATTTGTGGCCGATAAAGGTAAACTTTATCAATGACCGTGCCTTCGCACCTCCGGGCCCTGCAAGCCCTGGACATGGCGATCCGAAAAGGATCGCTTAAGGACGCTGCTGATCATCTGGGAATTACGCCTGCTGCGGTCGGCCTACGCATCCGTTCGCTCGAGAATTACCTGGGCACCGATCTTTTGGTGCGCGGCAGGTCGGGCCTGCAGCCCACAAAAGAACTTGATGCGGCGATGGCCGATTTGCGGCTTGCTTTCGATGCCCTTGCCCGGGTCAGCGAGACGCTGGACTTTCAGCGCGTCGCCGAAATTCACATCGTCGCAGACATTGACTGGGCCGAGCTTTGGCTTGAACCGAGACTGCCTGGGTTTCGCGACAAATATCCCAACATCCATTTCTGTATCAACGGTGCCGGTGATGTGCCGACACGTCTGGGCGCCCCTGATCTGAGGATCGAATACGGTCGCGACGCGAGCGGCGAGGCGATTTTTGTCGACCAGCTGCTTCCGGTCTGCAGCCCAGACAACGTGCGCCGAATCGCGGATTACGACCAGATCAATGAAATGGAAGGCATGCCGTTGTTGCATCTGGCGGCGCAGCGCGACGACGACGATTGCCCCGGGTGGCGGGCCTGGTTCGATCATTTCGGATTGCGGGCAAGCGGGGGCGAACGCGGCGTTCACTATGGCAATGTTCGTCTGGCGCTGGAAGCCGCCCGCCAAGACGTAGGATTTCTGATATGCGGCTATGCTCTGGCCGAAAACGATCTGAAAAGCGATGCGCTGGTGCTTCCCTATCCGCTGGACCACAGCCTTGCAGCGCCGTTCGCCTATCGAATGCGCATGCGCGACGGGCTGCTTGCACGTCCGCAAATGTCGAGATTTGTGGCTTGGTTGCAGGATCAGGCCCGGCAAACCAGCGAATCCATCGAGGCAAAATTCCGACGCCCCGCCCTCAGGCCGGAACTGCCGCGTTAAATTCGTTTACGATTGCCCCGTAGCTACCGTCCGCCAGAAAATCTTGCTCGGCGGGCGTGGTGTCGCGTGAAAGGGCGACGTTTCGAAAGGGAAACCGTCCGAAACGGCGAATGACTTCGCGGTGGGCGCGGGCGTGCAGCAGGTTGACTTCGCTCCCGTCCATCCGGGTTTTCATCAGGCGCACTGCCCGGTCCTGATCACTGAGGCATTCAGAGTGCATCAGCGGCATATAAAAGAACTGACGCTCGGGGCACGGAATGCGCAGATCCCAGCCGCGATCGATGGCCTTCTTGGTCACCGCCCGCGCTTTGGCGTCGGTTGCGAACGACCGGGGATCGTCGCGGAACATGTTGCGCGCGAACTGATCGAGAACGATCAACAGCGCCAGCGTGGTCTCGGGCGACATCATCCATTCATCGAGGTCCTTGCCGTCACAGCTTGCCGCCGCGACCTGTTGCCAAGTTTCGTGAAAGCCATTTCGGATTGAATCGTCAAGTTCGGTATCGGATCTGTACCAGCCCGCAGGGCCGACCTCGTCAATCCAGAAACGCGTCACATCGGTTGGGCGAACCATACTCGACCCCTCCACTTTGCCAAGCCACCCTCCAGGCCCGTCCAGCTTTGGCACTAGTTTTCGGTTTTGCAACACTTTTTTAACTCAACTCACTGTTTCGTCGTCGTTAGCGTTATCAATGTAGATTTCTTGCGCTACCTCGACCGCAATCGGCGACGACGAGGGCGAAAGTGGCGCATATGTCACCAGGTCGTAGTCGGCCGTATCGGCATAGGGCGATGGGCGTTGGGTCATGCGGTACGCAATATATGCGGCCAAGAGAATCATCAGCCCGCCCATGTAGACCCAGAATCCGTCCGGCCCCATGCGGCTCATGGCGTAACCGGTCACCACAGGGCCGGCGATGGCACCGAGCCCGTTGACAAAAATCAGCCCACCCGACGCGGCGGGCATGTCGTCGTGGTCGAGAAAATCGTTGGTATAGGCGATCAGCAGCGAATAGAGCGGGTTCGACACCCCGCCCATCAGAAAGGCGGCGCCCAGAAGCGCGGCGTAGGATTCGCCCATCACGATGCCCAGCATGCCGCTGCCGCTGCCCAGTATGGCCAGGCCGAATATCAGGCGTCGGCGGTCCATCCGGTCGGACATCCAGCCGATCGGATATTGCATCAGCATCGCGCCCATGAATATGGTCCCGACAAAGGCCGAGATCTGCGGGACGCTCAGCCCAATCGACGTGGCATAGACCGCCGACATGCCGAATTGCGCCGCAAACACGCCACCCAAGATCGCCATCCCGACGAAGCCCGTTGGGGATACTTTGTAGAGCTTGCGCAGGCTCATCGGTTTGGTGGTTCCGAAAGCCGGTGACGGCGACACCGACAGCAATATCGGCGCGAACGAGATCGAGACCAGCACCGAGGCGATAACGAACAGCTGGAAACCGGCGGGGCTGGAGACGTTCAAAAGCGCCTGACCTGACACTATGCCGATCATCTGGACGATCATGTAAAGCGACAGCGCCTTGCCGCGGTTGTGGTTGTCAGAGGCGTCGTTGAGCCAGCTCTCGGCCACCACGTAGACCCCGGAAAACGAAAACCCGATGACGACCCGAACCAGTGTCCAGGCCCACGGCTCGGCGACGGCGGGATAAAGCACCATGGCCGCCGAGATGAACGATCCCAGTGCCGCGAACACCCGCACGTGGCCAACCCGACGGATCAGGCCGGGGGTCAGCCGTGATCCGCCCAGAAAGCCCGCGAAATAGGCCGATGTGATGATCGAAAGCTCGAAGGTCGTGAACCCTTCGATGCCGCCCCGAACGCCCAAGAGCGTGCCCTGCATGCCGTTGCCGACCTGCAATAACATCATGCCCAGCAAAAGGGCCCAGGCGCTGCCCAGAACCTGTAGCATTTCGCGTCTCCTACGCTTTTCGTAATGCACTAGGGATTTCAATTGCCCCGTTCGCGCTCAGGTCCGACTCACCTGGGTCGTTATTCTTCCTCTGGCAGCAAAAGCGAGGCATCGCCATAGGAAAAAAACCGGTACGCGCGGAAAATTGCGTGGCCATAGATGTCGTGGATGCGGGCGGTGCCCATCAGGGCCGAGACCAGCAGCATCAGCGTCGATTTCGGCAAGTGGAAATTGGTCATCAGGGCATTTGCCACGCGGAACGAATAGCCCGGATAAATGAATATGTCGGTCGCCCCGTCCCAGGCCGAGACGGTTCCGGTTCGGTCGGCGGCGGTTTCGATCAGCCGCAGCGCGGTGGTGCCGACCGGTATGATGCGACCGCCCGCGCGGCGGGTCGCATTGATCTCGGCTGCCGCCTGCGCCGTGACCGTCCCGCGCTCGGCGTGCATCTTGTGGTCGCGCGGGTCCGCGACCTTGACCGGCAGAAACGTCCCGGCGCCTACATGCAGGGTCACAAAGGTCGTCGCGACCCCGCGGTCGCGCAGGGCCGCGAGCAACGGCGCATCGAAATGCAGTGATGCCGTAGGCGCGGCCACTGCACCGGCGGGATCGGCCCAGATGGTCTGATAATCCTCGAAGTCCGCCGCATCTGCGGCACGTTTGGCGGCGATATAGGGCGGCAGCGGCATCACCCCGGCGCGCGACAGGGCGGCATCAAAATCTTCGCCGTCCGTATCAAAGGACAAATGTGCAGCACCGTCGACAACTGCGGCAACATCGGCGCTGAGCCCGTGGGCAAAGTCGATCCGGTCGCGCGGGCGCAGTTTTCGCAGCGGACGCGCCAGTGCCGACCAGGCACCACCGCCCAGAGGTTCGGTCAGGGTCACTTCGACGCGCGCCGTCACAATGCCCTGCCCGGTCTGGCGGTGCCGCAGCCCATCAAGACGCGCGGGGATCACGCGGGTGTCGTTCAGAACCAACCGGTCACCGGGTCGCAAAACATCGGGCAAATCAGTGACGCACAGATCCCGAATTTGGTGCCGCCCTGCCACCAGAAGTCGCGCCGACGACCGGGGTCGCGCGGGCCGGGTAGCGATCAGGGCCTGGGGCAGCGCGAAGTCGAAATCGTCAAGCTGCACCCTTATTCTTCCACTTTTAGGTCAGAGCGACTGAACAAGTCGCGCAGGAAACCCGGTGCCAGAATGGACAATGGATTAACCCTGACCTGCGGGTCGCTGGAGGCACCGTTCAGCCGGTATGAGAACCCGAAAAGCCCCTCGCCGCGGCGTGAGACAAGCTGACCAACGCCGTTGATGATATAAATCGGGGTTATCACGCCCTGCATTTTCATCTGGTGGGTGGCGAGGTCGTATTCGCCGTCCATTGTCAGCCCGAGCGAGGCACCAACCGCACGCGAACCGGTGACGACGACCCTGTCCGGGGTCAGCACGAATTCGGCCGAAACATTGGAAAACGCGATGCCGGTGCCGTCCAGTTGCTCGAGAAACCCGATGATCGAGACGGCCGACAGAAGTTCGGCCAACGCCGGAGCATCGCGGACCCGCATGTCCTTGATCGTGAGCTTTCCGTCATAATATCCTTCGCGGTTCCGGGGCGTCAGGGTCAGTTCCAAAGCGCCGCCGTGGCCATTTGCCAGGATACCGGCGTCGCGCAGAACCGCGCCACCGTTTTCGGAAGTCAAGAAGACAGCCGTGCCGTGTTCAGACGGGGCCAGCCGGCCGGAAACCGGCGTGCTGCGGTTCACGCGCGCCGAGAACCGGCCCGCCAGATCGCGGTTCGGGTCGAAATCGCCACGCAGGCCGGTGAGGCTGATGCCGTCGCTGATCACCAGCCGGTTCAGCGCCACATCCAGCCGACCGCTGCCTTTGCCGCTGCTGGCCCCGACGTCCGAGCGGCGGATATCCAGCCGTCCGCCCAGGACCACGACATCCATCGGTCGCGATGCGCCGCGCCCCACCAGATCGACCTGCCCGTTGAACCAGTCGCCCACCCGAACATTCGAGAACACGGCCCGGTCCAGCGACCCGTCGGGGTTCAATGAAATGGCCCCTTCGGCCTCGAGTCCAGGCGCGCTCAGGCGTATCTGGTCGACAACCGGCGGCTCGGACAGGGTCGCCAGGACTTCAAGCTCGCCGGTGCGTCCGGCGGACTTCGACCAGCCAAGCGGCGGTGCGGACAGGATCAGGCGATTGAGATCGGTGAAAAACCTGAGGTTCGGTGGCGCACCCTGGGGAAAGTCGATCTCGACCCGCCCAAGGCCCCGGCCCCGGATCGTGCCGTCGGGCAGCCCGAGCGAAAACGCATCGGCCCCGGCCTGGGTGATGGTGACCGCACCGGTCAGACGCGCAGCCGCGCCGGGCGTTTCGAGCGGCTGATGCCAGCCACCGTCGATGGCTACGCCGTCGATACGCGCCTGCCCCTTCACCCACAGCCCCTCGTCGCGCGACGCCGTAACCTCGAGCCGCTCGGCCTCGATCCGCCGACCTTCAACCAGCACCTCGGACACCACGTCCAGCGCGACAGCCTTGGCTTCATAAAATATGTCCTTATCTTCGGGAAATTGCACCAGCGGCACACGAATTTCCGCCTCGGCGATCCCGTGTCCGCGGGCCAGGCTGACCGGTCGTTCGGCCTTTTGCAGAAATCGGAACGGCTCTTGATCAAGCACCGACAACATTGCGGTAATGGGCCCCGACGCCTTGATTGAAATGTGGCCGATACCGGGGCGGGCTTGAACGTTCGGCACCACGAAAACACTGCCGGCAACGTCGATATCGCCCCCCTCTGGCGCGGTCACATGGCCGCTTTCGGCAACGATGGTGAGCCTGTCGTCGCGCAGGCTGCCATAGCCCGCGGTATCGCGCATCGGGCGTTGCTTTTCCATGTAGCGGATCGTGGCGTCATCGTATTGAAATCCAACCGAAATTTCGGGTTTTTCAGATCCGCGTACCCTTATGGCGGCGGTCGCATCGACGATGCGCCCGCTTTGCAGGTTGCGCTCGAGCCAGGAGCGGGTGTGCGGCACGACATTTCTTGGCCAGAGCGACAGAAAACCCTGGTGATCAATTTCGTTCAGGGAAATGTCCATGGAATTGATGAAAACGCCGTCTTCGACGCGGGCCTCGCCCCGCGCCATCAGCCGCCGGTCGCCATCGGCCAGCGCCAGTTGACCGATCTGCACCATGAACGGATCAAGTTGCAGACGCATATCTATGCCACCGCCTGAAAAGCGGGCCGGATGATCCAGCAGACCCGAAGGCGAGATCGCAACATCGCGAAACTGCAATTGCGTGATCAGCTGGGCGGGGCGAATGTCTTCCTCGGGCTGCAGAAACATCTGGCCTTCGGCATCGAAGCTCATATCCGATGTGCTGATGGATATTTCGGTGAATTCGACGGTTTGGGTCTCGGGTCTGAAGCCGAAATAAGCTCGGCCCCGATCGACACCAACGGCGCGTTCGGTGCCCGGTACCCGCGCGAATCCGGCGCCAATGTCGAGCGCGGCATTCAGAACCTCGAGCGAACCGTCGCCGGTAAATCCAAGCCTCAGCGAACCTGCCACCGGTGCTTCGAGCAGGCGCAGCCATGCCAGCGACGGACCCCAGGCGGCAATGTCGCCGGCCGAGATGTTTTCGATGCTGGCCCCCAGAGACGCGGTCAGATCTTCGGCCCGCGTTTCGATGGAAAACGCCACGGTCGCGGGCGCACCCTGGTGCCCAAGCGTGTCGAAACCAACCCGGAACGACGCGCCGTCGGCGGTCCGTTCCAGGCGCAGATTGCCGTCCGACACCGACCAGCGCCGATGTGCGACTTGATCGTCCAGAACCAGCGAGACGTTCTGCGCTTCGATGACCTGAAGCGCGCTCAGGCCCGGAATTGCGAGTATTTGGTCGATCTCGTCCAAAAGCGCTGCCGGGCTGCCGCCGATGCTTTCGATCCCCTCGGGATCGCCGAGGGCGATTTCAAATTCGCCCTGCGCGTTTCGGCTGAGGCTGATGCGAAGCCCGTCGATCGCAACCGCCTGCGGCGAAACCGCGCCGCCGAGCAGCGCCGCGCGGTCCAGCGCGATGATGGCGCGCGGCACCCAGGCCACGAAGCGCCCGTTTCCGTCGAAAACCCGGACCGCCGTCAGCGCGACAACCGGCGCCGCGCCTTCGCGAAACGTGATCTCCAGCCCGCCCAGCCCGATCCGGGCGGGCGAAAGCTGGGCGTTGATCTGGGTCCCCAGCCGTGTCGCGGCCCAGTCCGGCAGCTTCAGGGTTTGACCGCTCAGAAACGCGACGACAAGGCCGGCCAGGATACCAAGGCCTATCACTGTCGACCCAAACCACAAAACCAGGCGCCACAGAGGGTGGCGATTTCCTAGTGCGGGGTTTTTCGGGTTCTCGGTTTGCATGCGTGCCAATGGGGCTTGTCTCGCCCGGTTCATTACGTCCTAAGTCTATGCAAAGACAAAGGCCATACAAGGAAGGCACGCGAAAGATGCCCGGCGTCGGCGAACCTGCGCCCGAAAGTTCAAGATCTGCCGCCGTGAGGGACGCGGACGGGGAAATCCCGCTTGCCCAGATGGCGGTCAGGGTTCTTCAATGCGCAGGCGGACGCGCCAAATCCGCGCTGTCGCGGCAATTTGCAGGTCAGTGGTTCGCGGCGCGCAGCGATGGTCGCCGTCCCGATATCGGGACCGCCGCGCCGCCGGATTTTCCGGCTCGGCCCGAAAGGCCCGAGCTTTTGTCGCCGCGCCAGGTTCCGCGCCGCCGCACCGGCACCTTGACCGGACGCATCGCCCTGCTGCACGCGGTCGCTCATATCGAGCTCAACGCCGTCGATCTGCACTGGGACCTGATCGCGCGGTTTACGGGTCATGCGATGCCGCCTGGATTTTATGACGACTGGGTCAAAGCCGCGGACGAAGAATCCAAGCATTTCAACCTGATCTGCGACTGTCTTGAAGCACTGGGCAGCCATTACGGTGCCATGCCAGCCCACGCCGGCATGTGGCGCGCCGCCGAAGATACGGCGGATGATTTCATCGGCCGGTTGGCGGTTGTGCCGATGGTGCTGGAGGCGCGCGGGCTGGATGTCACCCCCGGAATGATCGAAGTGTTCAGAAAGGCAGAAGATGCTGGTGCCGTGGCGGCGCTTGAGACGATCTATGCCGAGGAAGTCGGCCATGTGGCCTATGGATCAAAATGGTTTCATTTTTTGTGCGGGCGCGACGATCTTGACCCCAAGCCCCTGTTCCACGATCTGGTGCGCCGTTATTTCCATGGGGCCCTGAGACCGCCGTTCAACGAGGAAAAACGGGCCGAGGCCGGGATTCCGCCTGATTTTTATTGGCCCTTGGCAGACAGCTAGGCCGGTTCGTTGCGCTTCGGCGATAAGCCGCCCGCGTACGGCGGACACCCGCAAACTGGCTGCACTTTGCACCAAAGCTGTTGCGGGAAGATCGGCAGGCGGGTATCCAATTTTAACACCTTGGGTATCAGGGGTCGTGGGGCGGAAGAGCAAGAGACTAGGCAGGCGACGTGAAAGACGGCAAATTATCGCTAAGTAAGCTGATCGGGCGCGCATTCCCCGAGAAACGGCTTTTCATCCGTTCCGACGATGAAACCCGGTACATCCGGTTGCGTCCGGCGATGCAGCTGGGCGCCTGGGTCGGGTCTTCGGTCCTGGTTGGTTGGTCGGTCATCGCCACCGCGATTATTCTGATGGACAACGTCGGTGCCGGGTCGCTGCGCGACCAGGCCGAGCGCAAACAGGCGCTTTATGAAGCGCGGTTGAACGAGATCGCGACGGAGCGCGACCGCCAGATCATGGCCACCGCTGCGGCGCAGGAACGATTTGCGGTGGCATTGAACCAGGTTTCGGCGATGCAGAGCGCGCTTTTGGCATCTGAGGGACGGCGGCGCGAGCTGGAAACCGGGATCGAAGTGATCCAGGCAACCCTGCGCAACGCCATCGGCGACCGGGATTCGGCGCGCGACGAGATCGCCGGGCTGATGGCCGAGGCCACCCGCGATCTGACCGATATTCGCACCGATGCGGCCCATGTCGCGGATATGGAAGCGACCATTGCCTATCTTGCCGATGCGCTGTCGATTTTCGCGGTCGAAAGCGCAGAAGGCCGCGCCGAGGCTAACCAGGCGCTGCGGTTTGCAGCAGCCCTGAAGCTGGATATCGAGCTGATGGAGGAACGCAACGACCGGATTTACCGGCAGCTTGAAGAGGCCGTGGCGAATTCGCTCGAGCCCTTGGGCAAGATGTTTGCAACGGTCAAACTGCCCACGGACCGGATCATCGAAGAGCTCAGGCGCGGCTATGCCGGTCAGGGCGGTCCGTTGATGCCGATCTCGTTTTCCACCAAGGGGCTGGAAGTTGATGCCGACACGGTGCGTGCCAATGCGCTTTTGAACCGGCTCGACGAATTGGCCTTGCATCGCATCGCGGCGGCCCGGCTTCCGTTCGGGACCCCGGTTGCGGTAGCGGTGCGTTATACCTCGGGCTTTGGCTATCGCACCGATCCGGTGCGCGGCGGTCGGCGCCTGCACAAGGGTGCGGATTGGGCCGGAGCTTACGGCACGCCGATCATTGCCACCGCCGAGGGTGAGGTGATCGCAGCCGGTTGGACCGCCGGGTATGGTCGGCTGGTGAAAATTCGTCATGCGAGTGGTTTTGAGACCCGATACGCGCATATGGCGAAAATCCGCGTGATTATCGGCCAAAAGGTCTCGCGCGGGGAACGCATAGGTGATATGGGAAATTCTGGACGCTCGACCGGCACCCATATTCACTATGAAGTGCGTCGTAACGGTGAAGCCGTAAACCCCATGACCTACATTAAGGCAGCACGCGATGTTTTCTAAAAGCAGAATCAACGAACCCGGCCCCAGCCAGTCAGGTGACGAGGCCAAAACGTCCCCGGAGACCGACACAATGGCATCAGCCGACAATTCAGAATTCAAATCAAGCTCAAGCGCCGCGCCGGCCCCCAAAGCGCCCCCGTCGCTTTTGTCGGCTGACCTGAACATTAAAGGCAACATCAAGACCGCCGGCGATATTCAGATCGAGGGCAAGATCGACGGCGACATCCGGGCCCATTTGTTGACGGTTGGCGAAGGCGCCACGGTCAAGGGCGAGGTGATGGCCGACGATGTGATCGTCAATGGCCGCGTCATCGGCCGGGTGCGTGGGCTGAAGGTGCGGCTGACCGCAACCGCGCGCGTCGAAGGCGATATCATCCACAAGACAATCGCCATCGAATCGGGCGCGCATTTCGAAGGCTCGGTGCAGCGTCAGGACGACCCACTTGCCGGCGCGTCGCCCAAGCCGTTGCCCGGACCCAAGGCAGTAGAAGCCCAAAAAGTCTGATCGGGACAGCCGGCGTTGTTCGGTCATCATGCGCCGCGTCCCAACGCGACGCGTGAATTTCATGAAGAATTCTGCGCCGCGCGAAACCGCCGGTACATTCTGGTGGCCGCCGTTCTGGCGTCGGCGATGGGCTTTATCGACGGGTCCGTGGTGTCGATTGCGATCCCGGCGATCCGCGAAAGCCTGGGTGCGTCGCTGACCGATGCCCAGTGGATTTCCAACGCCTATTTGCTGACCCTCTCGGCGCTTATCCTGGTCGGCGGCGCGTTCGGCGACCGGTTTGGACTGTCGCGGGTATTTGGCTGGGGAATTGCGGTTTTCGTGGTGGCGTCGGTCGTTTGCGCGCTGGCCCCCACGGCTAATTTCCTGATCGCAGCCCGCGCGGTTCAGGGGGTTGGTGCCGCCTTCATGGTGCCCGGATCGCTGGCCATCATCAGCCGTGCCTATCCGCGCGAGGAACGCGGGCGGGCGATCGGAATTTGGGCCGCGTCCTCGGCGGTGACCATGGCGCTCGGGCCGGTGATCGGCGGCCTGGCACTGACCCTTGGTGGACACGAGATGTGGCGCTGGATTTTTGCGGTCAACTTGCCGTTTGGCCTGGTCACGCTGTGGCTGGTGTTCACGCGCGTCACCGGCGACCGGACCATGGCCGGCCGCGGAATCGATCTTGGCGGCGCGTTGCTGGCAACTGCGGCTCTGGGCGTGATCGCCTGGTCGTTGACGGGCGTGCAAGGGGCAGCGGGAGCGGTTTTAGTGTGGGTCGCGGCGGGGGCGGCGATCTTGATTGGTTTTTTGCTTTGGGAGTGGCGGTCGGACCATCCGATGCTGCCGCTGGTGCTGTTTGCCAATCGGGGTTTCAGCGCCGCCAATCTGTCGACCTTCTTTTTGTACCTGGCGCTTTCAGCAGTGCTGTTTTTCCTGCCCATGACGGTGATCACCGGCTGGGGTATCACCGAGCTCGAGGTTACGGCGGCCTTTGTCCCGCTGACAATATTCATTGCGGCGATGTCGTCGCGCGCCGGTCAGATGGCCGACAAATACGGTGCCGGAACCATGATCGGTGCCGGGTCAGCCGTGGTGGCGATTGCTTATGCGGCGCTGGCGCTGGTCGTGCCTTACCAGAACTTTTGGGTCCATGTGGTGCCGGCCATGGCGCTGATGGGCTTTGGGATGGGGTTGGTGGTTTCGCCATTGTCGGTGGCGGTGATGGGCGCGGCACCGGACGCGCAATCGGGAGCCGCCTCGGGCGTGAACAACGCTGTGGCGCGGCTGGCGGGTCTGGTCGCGGTCGCGGGACTGGGGTCGGTGGCGGCGGTGGCCTATGCATCGGGTGGTGGAACCCTGAGTTTCGGAGCCGCCTCGCAGGCCGCTGGCCACACGGCGGCCATGAACGGCGCCTTTGCGACCGTGGCCTGGATCACCGCAGCGCTTTCGGCGCTGGCGGCCGCCCTGGCCTGGTTCGGCATCCCGCGCCCAGTGCCTCAGTCGTCAGCCTGAGCCTCGGCGCGGCTCTTGCCGCTGACATCCATGGCCAACGTTGCCGCCATCAGCCCGTCGAGATCGCCGTCGAGCACACCGGCGGTATCGGAGGTCTCGTAATTGGTGCGCAGGTCCTTGACCATCTGGTAGGGCTGCAAGACATACGACCTGATCTGGTTGCCCCAGCCGGCGTCGCCCTTGGCGTCATGGGCTTCCTGAATGGATGCGGTGCGCTTTTCCAGTTCGATCGCATAGAGCCGCGATTTCAGGGCTTTCATCGCGATGTCGCGGTTCTGGTGCTGGGATTTCTCCGAACTTGTGACCACGATGTTGGTCGGCAGGTGGGTGATTCTGACCGCGGAATCCGTGGTATTGACGTGCTGGCCCCCGGCCCCCGAGGACCGGTAGGTGTCGATGCGCAGATCGGATGGATTGACCTCGATCTCGATGTTTTCATCGACCACCGGATAGACCCAGACCGAGCTGAACGACGTGTGCCGCCGGGCCGCTGAATCGTAAGGCGATATGCGCACCAGCCGGTGAACGCCCGATTCCGATTTAAGCCAGCCATAGGCGTTCTGGCCGCTGATCTTGTAAGCCGCCGATTTGATCCCCGCCTCTTCCCCGGAGCTTTCGGACATCAGTTCAACGGTATATCCATGCGCCTCGGCCCATCGCACGTACATCCGCGCCAGCATTGAGGCCCAGTCGCAACTTTCGGTGCCGCCAGCGCCCGAATTGATCTCGAGAAAGGTATCGTTGCCGTCGGCTTCACCGTTCAACAGCGCCTCGAGTTCTTTTTTCGCGGCCATTCCGGCCAGTTTTCCAAGCGCGGCCTCGGCATCGCTGACCACTTCGGCGTCGTCTTCCGCCTCGCCAAGTTCGATCAGTTCTACGTTGTCTGAATGATCGCGGGCAATGCCCTCGACCGTCTCGATCGCGTCCACCAGGGCCTGGCGGTCGCGCATCAGCTTTTGCGCCCGCTCTTGATCGTCCCAAAGCGTCGGGTCCTCGATCATCGCGTTGAACTCTTCCAGCCGGTGCCGGGCCGTGTCCCAGTCCATCCGCTGTTTGAGAAGTTGCAGCGATTTGGTGATCGCTTCCGCGTGATTTGCCGCCTCGGCGCGCATCATTTGACCTCGTAAGAAATCCGAGCCTGCTGATACCAAGGCCCGGGCAGGTCAGCAAGCGCGGCCCGGCCTTTGCGCCGGGACGTCGGACGTGGCTCTGTCCCGGTCGGGGACCCGGATCAGGTCCAGGGCGTTCTGACCCCGGTCAGGCGATTTCGCGGAGGTGTTCCATGAACGGACGCCCGGCGTAGGTTTGATGCGCGTCGATTGACGCGGTGTTGAGGTCGTCAAAGTGCTGGTCAAGAACCGTCGTGCGTTCGTGATAGAGCGGGCTTGGGCAGAAACACATTTCGCTCCACTCGATCTGGCCTTCGGAATTGACCACAGCGCGCTTCATTGAGGCAACCAATTCGGGGCCATCCGGCCGCTGCCCGGCAATCGTGCCGTCGGTCAGTTTTTCCAACAACGCCGCAGCGGTGCTTTCGCGCAGGCGCGCGGTGACGTGATAGATCATGCGCTTTCTCCAGTTATCGAGGATCAGAGCAACCAGTCTGCGACCTCAAGCATGCTTTAAGGCAAGGAAATTCAACTGTTGGAAATCAAACGCATACCACATCGTCCTGTCTCAGCGGGATCAGTAAAGCCCGCCGGAACTCAACGAACCAAAGCTGGCTTTCTTGGGGATTTTCTTGACCTGCCCGGTGGCGGTCAGCAGGTTGTCGTCGGTCTCGATGTCGCCCTCGCCCTGTGCGAAAAGCGGCAGGTTCGACCCCATGGCAAAGCCACCGTCGATCATCGCGCCAAGGCCAAAGACCGGCTCTTCACCTTCGCGGAAGTATTCAGCCACGACCCATTCGCCGGTCGCGTCGGGGTTAAGGCGTTCGCCTGAATAGCGGTCGATCTTGATAAATTTGCCGCCCGTGGGCACTTCGAATTCGGCACCGCCATAGGTTTCGACCACACGGTTCATGAACCGGTTAAAAATCGGCCCGCACAGGCGTCCGCCCGAGGCCCGTTTGCCTAAGGATCGGGGCTGGTCAAAGCCGATATAGCACCCGGCCACGATGTTGGAGGTAAAGCCGATGAACCAGGCGTCTTTGGCGTCGTTGGTTGTCCCGGTCTTGCCTGCCGTCGGTACCGGAAGTGCCACGGTCGCGCTGGCGGTGCCGCGTTCGACGACGCCCTGCATCATCGAGGTCAGCTGATAGGCGGTTATCGGGTCCATTACGCGCTCGCGATTGCTCAGGATCGTCGGCGATACGCCGCTGGCCAGCCCCCGGTTGGCGCAATCCAGACACAGCCGCCGGTCATGGCGGTAGACCGTGCTGCCCCACCGGTCCTGAACCCGGTCAACCAGCGTCGGTTCCAACCGCTCGCCGCCATTGGCAAACATCGCGAAGGCCGCGACCAGGCGGAAAAGCGTGGTTTCCTCGGACCCCAAAGCGTTGGCCAGAAACGGGTTCATATCGTCGTAGACGCCAAAGCGTTCGGCGTAATCGGCCACCACTTCAAGCCCGACATCCTGGGCCAGACGGACGGTCATCACGTTGCGCGACCGCTCGATGCCGGTCCTGAGCGGCGTCGGCCCGTAATACTTGTTCGACGCGTTCGAGGGCCGCCATATCTCGCCGTCCGTCATTTCGATCTCGATCGGCGCGTCGACGATGATCGTCGCGGGCGTATAGCCGCTGTCGAGCGCCGCGGCATAGACAAAGGGCTTGAAGACCGAGCCGGGCTGGCGCGTCGCCTGGGTGGCGCGATTGAACACCGAGTGCTGGTACGAAAACCCGCCCTGCATGGCCAGAACCCGGCCGGTGTTCACGTCCATGGCCATGAACGCGCCCTGAACCTCGGGCACCTGCCTGAGCGACCAGCGGGCAAATTCGCCTTCGTCATCGAGAATGGCAGTAACATGAACCACCTCGCCCGCCTTCAGAATGTCACCGGCCACACGGGCCTTGCGCCCGAGTGTCCCGTCGCTTTCGCGCCGCCGCGCCCAGGTCACATCTTCGGGCGCGATCCAGTGTCCGTCTTCGTCGTCGGCGACCCCCTCGATCCCGATCCGCGCATGGGTGTTGCCAACGCGCAGGACCACCGCGGGCACCCAACCGGCGATGTCGCGCGCGATCTCGGCCTCGGCCAATGCCCCGCGCCACGCCGCTTCGGTTTCGAGCTGTTCTGGTGCCAGCACCACGCGCGCCGCGCGCCGCGCGCCCTGCGCGCGGTCGTATTCAGCCAGACCGATACGCAGCGCAGTGGCGGCCTCGTTTTGCAACTCGGGCGACACCGTTGCGCGGATTGCAAGGCCGCCGGAAAAGAATTCATCTTCGCCAAAATCGCGGCTCAGCTGCCGGCGAATTTCATCGGTGAAATAGTCGCGCGCCGGAAGCGCCGCCCGAAAACTGTCGAAATCGCCGTTCTGGACGGTCAAAAGCGGCTGCGCTTTCTCGGCCTCATAGGTGGCCTGATCGAGAAAGCCGTTCTCGAACATCTCTTTCAGCACAAAATTGCGCCGTGCAGTGGCGGCGTCTTTTTGGCGGACCGGATGCAGGCTGCCGGGGCGCTGGGGAAGGGCCGCCAGATAGGCGGCCTCGGCCGGGCCAAGGTCATCCAAGGCCTTGTTGTAATAGGTCTGTGCCGCCGCCGCGACACCGTAGGAATTGCGGCCCAGAAATATTTCGTTGAGGTAAAGCTCGAGGATCTGTTCTTTTTCCAGCGTGTTTTCCAGGCGCACGGACAGGATCAGTTCTTTGATTTTGCGCTCGGCGGTCCGGTCTGACGACAACAGGAAATTTTTCACCACCTGCTGAGGAATAGTCGAGGCGCCGCGCAGACGCCCGCCCCGCGCCGCCTCGACCACGGCCCCGATGATGCCGCGCACGTCATAGCCGGCGTGCTGGTAAAAGTTCTTGTCCTCGGCCGAAATGAACGCCGCTTTCACCAGATCGGGGATTTCACCCGATGGCACGAAAAGCCGCCGCTCGCGCGCGAATTCGTCGATGATCCGGCCCTCGGTCGAATAGATCCGGCTGATCGTGGGTGGAGTGTAGCGCGCCAGGGTCTCGTGGTTGGGCAGGTCGCGCCCGAATATCCAAAACACCGCCCCAAGCGTGAACGCACCGAAGAACACGCCAAGCGTCAGCGCGCTGGCGATACCTCCGAAGATGGAAAGAACGAACCTCAGCATGGCTTTCCCGGCGACCCGAACCACCCGCTTATATGCGCGTCACACAACTTCGTCAAAACCCGCGTTTGCGGAAATCCACCGAATCCGGTCGCCTTTCCAAAAGCGCCCGGTGCCGCCGTCCCGACCTTGAGCAATTTATTGCTTTAAAACCTCGGATAGCGCGCGGGGATTGCCCGTCGCTGTGGCGCGGCGCAACCACCCTGGACAGTTCAATTTCGCCGCCGCGCCGCCGCCACCGCATCGGCGTCGGCCCATGCGATCAGCCCGTTTCTGATCGCCACCGCTGCGGCCTTGCGCCAGTCGTCCGAGGTCAGGTTTTCCAGATCACGCGCATCCGACATGAACCCCAGTTCGACCAGCACCGATGGAATGTCGGGCGACTTCAGTACGCCGAACCCGGCCGATCGACCGCTGTCGGTGTGGAGATGGCCAAATTCGCCCTCGAGTGCGCCCAGCAGATGCCCGGCCAGGGCCTGCGATCTGGGCCGGGTGTCGGTGCGCGCCAGGTCGACCAGAATTCCGGCGATGGCATCGTCGGTTTCGCTCAGGTCCTGACCAGACAAAAGATCGGCCCGGTCCTGCGCTTCGACCAGCTCGGCCGCGGTCGCGTCAGACGCCCGATCGGAAAGCGTATAAACCGACGCGCCGCGCGCCCGGCCTTGGGTCAGCGCGTCGGCGTGGAAGGATAAAAACGCAAAGGCCTGGGCCTTGCGCGCCACACCGACCCGTTCTGACAATCTGAGAAAGTCGTCGGCGTCGCGCGTCAGCCGCACCTGAAACCGGCCCGAGCGAACCAGCGCCTCGGCCAGTTCGCGCGCGAAGGCCAGCATCAGGTCGGCTTCGCGGTGCTCGCCGCGCACCGCGCCTGGATCGATCCCGCCGTGGCCGGGGTCAAGAACGATGACCGGTCGGTCGGCCTGCGCCTCGATCGGCCCGACAATCGCTGTCACCAACATGACCTGCGTCGCAATAAAGGTGCAAAGCCCGCGCACGTCAGTCCCCTCCCTGACCGCGCCGCGCCATGAAATCGCTGAGGCGGCGCAGGCCCTCGACAATATCCGGGGTTGACCGAGCATAGGAAAACCGCAGTGTCCGATGCCCGCGCCGCTTGTCAAAGTCGAGGCCCGGTGTCAGTGCGACCCCGGCCTGATCGAGAATTTCGGTCGCAAACGCACGGCTGTCGCCGGTCATCTCGCTGACATCGGCATAAATGTAGAACGCCCCGTCCGGCGGCGCGAAGCGGTCGAATCCGGCCTTTGGCAGACCCTCGATCATCAGCGCGCGGTTCCTGGCATAAACGGCGCAATTTGCCTCTAACTCGGGCGCGCAGTCCAGCGCTGCCAATGCCGCGACCTGGGCTGCGTGCGGCGGACAGATAAACAGGTTCTGCGCCAGCCGTTCGATAGTGCGCACATGCCCCTGGGGCACCACCATCCACCCGACCCGCCAGCCAGTCATCGAGAAGTATTTCGAAAACGAGTTGATAACGTAGACATCGTCCGAAATTTCCAGTGCGCTGACGGGGCGCTGGTCATACTGGATACCGTGGTAAATCTCGTCCGAGATAAAGGCCATGTCGCGGGCCGCCGCCGCGCTGACCAGCACCGCCATGGCGGGATGGTCCAGCATCGTGCCCGAGGGGTTGGCAGGCGAGGCGACGATCAGCCCGGCAAGATCGCTGGTGCCCTCAAGATCGGCCGGGACCGGCTGAAAGCGATTTTCCGCCAAGGTTTCGATCGCGACCGGCGCAAGGTCGAGCGCACGCAATATCTGCCGGTACGACGGATATCCGGGTTCGCCCAAGGCAACGCGGTCGCCGGCGTCGAAAAGCGCGGTAAACGCCAGGATGAACGCCCCCGACGAGCCCGGTGTCACCACCACCCGGTCGGCATCAATATCCAATGAATACCGGTCTTTATAGAGCGCTGCGATGCGCGCCCTGAGGGCTGGCAGACCAAGCGCCACGGTATAGCCCAGGGCGTCGGTCTTCATCGCTGCGGCCAAAGCCTGGCGTGCCCCTGCTGGCGCGGCGGTGCCCGGCTGCCCGACCTCCATGTGAATGATGTGCTGACCCGCGGCTTCGGCCCGCGCGGCAGCGTCCATCACGTCCATCACGATAAAGGGATCGACCTCTGATCGGCTTGAACGTCGCACCCGTTCCTCCCTATGCTCGGGTCCGGTGGCTTGGCCCACCTGAACCAAGGATGGCCCAGAGGTCAATGGTAACGGTATGCGGAATTTCTCGGCGCTGATCCCGGCGCTTTTCGGCTTTCTCTTGGCGTTTTCCGCACCGCTTCATGCGGTTACGCTGATCCGGGATGCCGACATTGAACACGCGCTGAAGGTGATCGCGCGACCGCTGATAGACGCCGCGGGGCTGAGCCCGGATCGGGTGCGGGTTCTGGTGGTCAAAGACACCACAATGAATGCCTTTGTCGTCGATGCTGGCCACGTTTTCATCAACAGCGGGCTTTTGCTGCGACTGAATAATGCTGCCGAATTGCAGGCGGTGCTGGCGCACGAGCTGGCGCATATCTCGGGCGGACATCTGACCCTTCGCGCAGCGAACATGCAGGCCGCACGCGGGGTCTCATCGCTGGGGTTCTTATTGGCGTTTATCAGCGCTGCAAGCGGCGGCAGCGCCGAGGTCGCCAGCGGCATCGTCGCCGGTGTTGCCGGGTCGGCGGCCGGTGTGTTGCTGGCCCACACCCGCGCCGAAGAAGCCTCGGCCGATCACGCAGCGGTGCGATATATGGCGCGCTCGCAGGTCGATCCGCGCGCCATGGAGGCGGTTCTGGAGCTGTTTCGCGGGCAAGAGACCCTGTCGGTTCAGCGGCAAGACCCCTACGTGCGCACCCATCCGCTGACCCGTGACCGAATGCGGGCGCTCAAGGCTTCGGCGGCGGGCGTCGAGCGGTTTGCGCCTGATGTTACTGCCAGCTATTGGTTTGACCGGGCGCGCGCCAAACTGGGCGCTTTTCTGGGCGCGCCGTCTGCGACTTTGCGCAAGATCAAAAAAACCGACAAGTCCGATCTGGCCGAGATGGCGCGCGCGATTGCCTATCATCGCCAGCCCGACCCCGAGCGGGCGCTGCGGCACATGAACCGAGCGTTGGCGGCGCGACCGGGGGATGCTTATTACCATGATCTGAAGGGCCAGATTCTGTTAGAATCGCGCAATTTCGGGGGCGCGGTGACCGCCTTTGAAAAGGCCAACACCCTGCGCCCGAGCCACCCGCAAATTCTGGCCGGTCTGGGGCGGGCGTTGTTGGCCGAGGCGTCAGCCAGATCAAACAAACGCGCGCTGGTGATCCTGATCGAAGCGCGGGCGCGCGACCAATCCGACGCGCGACTCTTGCGCGACCTGGCTCAGGCCTATGCGCGCGACGGGCGAGATGCGATGGCCTCGCTTGCAACGGCTGAACGTTACGCGCTTTTGGGCCGACCCGACGATGCGATCCTGCATGCCGAACGCGCTGCGGGCGCCCTGCCCGAGGGATCAACCGCGTGGCGGCGGGCCCGCGATGTGGTACATGCAGCAAATCTTGCAAAATCGAAAAGGAAACGCGGATGATCCGGCTTGTTGCTTTGATTGTTGGGAGCCTGGTCGCCCTGCCCCTTTGGGCCTTTGACATTGACACGATGACCCCTGAAGAGCGCGAAATTTTTCGCCAAGAAGTTCGTGCTTACCTTCTCGACCATCCGGAGGTGATTTTCGAGGCGGTAGATATACATGAACAGCGCCAGAACGCAGCCCAGGTGAGCGACGACACCAACTTGATCGCCGGTAATTCGGATATGATTTTCTATGACGGCCATTCCTGGGTTGGTGGCAACCCCGAAGGCGACATCACCATTGTCGAGTTTCTGGACTATCAGTGCGGCTATTGCCGCCGGGCTTTTCCCGAGGTCGCCGAACTCATCAAGTCGGACGGCAATATTCGGATGATTATCAAGGAATTCCCAATTCTGGGTGACGCATCTGTTCTGGGGGCGCGCTTTGCCATCGCGGTCAAACAAATTCGCGGCGATGACGCATATAAGGCGGCGCACGACCGGATGATGACCATGCGCGGCGGTATCTCCGAGCCGGGCCTGCGCAGTCTGGCCTTGGACCTGGGGCTGGATTATGCGGCAGTTCGCCGCGAGATGGGCAGCGAGCGGACGCAGACGATCATCGCCAGCAATCGGGCCCTGGCAAACCAGCTGGGCATCAATGGGACGCCCAGCTTTGTGTTCGAGAACGAAATGCTGCGCGGCTATGTTCCGCTGGACGGGATGCGCAGCATTGTGGCCCGGCTGAGGGGCGGGTGAGGCGGTCAGACCGAGCCCAGATAAACGCGCCTGTGCCGCACCAACAGATAGACCGCAATCAGTTGCAGGATCGGTCCGCCGATCAACGGCACCAAAACCGTATTACCCATTGACGGATCGAAGGGTTCGATAAAGTGAAACTCGATCCCGCTTGCAAAATCCTTGATCCCGATCCAGTGCCAGACGATGGCGATTGTCCAGACTGCCAGTCCACGCGACTTCCACAATAAGTAAGCAATTATCAGAGCCGTGGCACCGATGAAAGTGTCGCCTCTGAACGCTACTCCCCACATTTCGGGAATGGTGTTTCCGACCTCAGGCAGGAAGGTCACCGCCATCAACCGGTAAACCATCAGCGCCGTTATGCCGATTGCGACCCAAAGACCGGTGGGTATTTTGGCGGCTGCGGCGGGTTTGCTTGTTGTTGTATCGCTCGGCATTAATTTCTCCATTAGTCTACGTTCAGATGTTCTGCGATTATCCAGCAGTGGTCGAAGGTGAAAATGTCGACGCCACCCAGGCGATCGCCCCATTTTTCCTCGACTTCGGCGGCGCATTGGCCCGCCACGTTATCCAGCACGATTTTGATGAAAGCCCAGGGGTTGCCCATGCCTCCGCGCGCCGCCGCCGCGCCAAATGCCGCGCCCATGTCCGCTGCCGCGTTGGCTTTGGTCGCGGCCGAAATTATGTCGTCAAAGTAAGCCTTTTGGGTTTCCACATCGGCGCGGTTGCCGTGTCGGGTCAGGTGACCGCCGATAAAGTGGTCAAAGTCGTAACTCAGTATGATGTCATGGGCTTCCAAAAATCCATCGACCGATGCCGCAATGGCAAGGTCGGGAAACGGTGTCCAACCCGGAAAGACGACGTCGACAAGCATCAGAACCTTTTGTTCGGGTGCATAGATGTAGATATTGCCTTCAAGGTGGTTCACCCCGCGATAGTCCAGTTGCAATGTTTGCGATCCTACCGTGAGCGTCATGGCGTCCGAGAAACTTTGCGTCGGAACTGGTCGCGCCGGGTCGCCCTTGGCCACCAGATGCGCGGTGGCGTCTTCGTGCGCGATAATGACCGCGTCTTCGGGATAGATCGTCGCAGCCCCGATATGGTCTTGGTGGGTGTGGCTATAAATAACGTGGGTCACCGGCTCGTCGGTTACGCTTGCAATCGCTGGAAGGATTTTCTGACCCATATTGGGCGGAGCATCGACCGCGATTACGCCTTCGCCTGTGGTCAGAAACATCATCTGATAGATGCCATCGCTGACCATATAAAGACCGCGGCCCAGTTCCTGGACAAGATAGCCGACGCTCTGGTCAATTGCGGGTCCATTGGCAGCGGCTGGCAGGGGTGCGAACATTTCGTCGTCGGCGATCTGGGCTGGTGCTTGGGGGACTACCATGAACAGACTCAGAGCTGCCATTGCAGTGGTTTGGATTAATTTTCTCATCGTTTCTCTCCTTTATTTAGATCGATCGGTCTAGGTTTAGTCAAAAAAAGTCAGCCGCGCTCGAGCAGACCCATCGCTGCGTTAACAATACTGTGGGGAAGTTCGGGGTCGCTTCGGGAACGCCCGACCAGTGCCACGCCCTGAATCAGGGCCACAAACATGCGGGCCAGGTCGCGGCTGTCGGATTTTTCGCTGATCTCGCGGCTGTGTTTCGCCCGCTCGAAGGCCGCAAAAAGCGCGTTTTCGATGATCTTCAAATTGGTCCGCACGACACCGGCGATCTCGGGGTCATCATTGCCAAACTCGGCGATACTGACCCCCATCATGCATCCAATGCTGTCGGGACTGGCGTGCATTTCAGCACAATCACGCATCAGCGCGCGTATCTGATCCAGCGCCGGGCCCGCGCCGCCTAACGCTTCCAGGTGCATGGCCGATCCCGACCGCGCGTATTTCTCAAGCGCCTTGACATAGAGGTCGCGCTTGCACCCGAACGTATCGTACAGGCTTTTGCGGCCAAGCCCCAAAGCGGCCTGAATTTCGCTGATTCCGGTATTAGCGTAGCCATTGGCCCAAAACAGGTGCATCGCCTTTTCCAGCGCTGTGTCGGGGTCAAATTGCTTGTCGGGTCCGCGGGTCATGAGGTATGGTTAGAATACTTAGACTGATCGGTCAATGAAAATTCGGGCGCGTATTGGCAGGCCGCAGTGCGACGAATACGCAACAAGCGTCGGCGCTGACCAGAGCAGAAAGGTTTGCCCAACAGTGCCATTGTTCGACCTACTGCGGGATAGACCGCTAAGCAACGCGACGCCCCCATGCGGGCCGGACAGGGATTACTCTGCCGCCTCTGACTGAGCTTCGGCCTCAATCACTGCGGCGCGTGTCTCGACCGCTTCGACGATATGCTCGATCATCGCATCATTCGACAGCTTGTGGCTTTGCTTGCCTGCCAGATAGACCATGCCCGACCCGGCGCCGCCGCCGGTGAAGCCGATGTCGGTCATCGACGCCTCGCCGGGACCGTTGACCACGCAGCCGATGATCGACAGGCTCATCGGCGTCTTAATGTGTTCCAGGCGCTTTTCCAGTTCGGCGACCGTCGCGATCACATCGAACCCCTGTCGCGCGCAGGACGGGCACGAGATGATGCTGACGCCGCGATGCCTGAGGCCCAGAGACTTCAGGATCTCGTAGCCGACTTTCACTTCCTCGACCGGATCGGCTGACAGGCTGACGCGAATGGTGTCGCCGATGCCCATCCACAAAAGATTGCCCAGCCCGATGGCCGATTTGACGGTGCCCGTGGTCAGGCCGCCAGCCTCGGTAATGCCCAGATGAATGGGGGCGTCGGTGGCTTCGGCCAGCGACTGGTAGGCGGCAGCGGCCAGGAACACGTCGGACGCCTTTACGCTGATCTTGAAGTCGTGAAAGTCGTTGTCTTCAAGAATACGGATATGCCCCAGCCCGCTTTCGACCATCGCCTCGGGGCAAGGTTCGCGATACTTTTCCAGCAGATGTTTCTCGAGCGACCCGGCATTCACGCCGATCCGCATCGAACACCCGTGGTCGCGCGCCGCCGCGATGACCTCGCGCACGCGGGTCTCGGACCCGATGTTGCCCGGGTTGATGCGCAGGCAGGCGGCACCGGCTTGGGCCGCCTCGATGGCACGGCGGTAGTGAAAGTGGATGTCGGCGACAATCGGCACCGGGCTTTCGGCGACGATCTCTTTGAGCGCGGCGGTCGAGGCGGCATCAGGCGTCGAGACCCGAACGATATCGGCCCCGGCCTCGGCGCAGGCGGTGATCTGGGCAAGGGTCGCGGCAACGTCGGTGGTGTCGGTGTTGGTCATGGTCTGCACCGAGATCGGTGCGTCGCCGCCAATGGGAACCGGCCCCACGAATATCTGGCGCGAGCTGCGGCGATAGATGTTGCGCCAGGGGCGGATCGGGTTCAGCGACATGTCAGTCCGGGGGTCAGTGCGACGGGGCCTAGATAACGCCGCGCCGGGGTTGGTTCAACCGGGATGCGGTTATTCGCCCTGGGCAAGCGCGATGATGCGTTTGAGCGCCGGATCGGCGTCGATATCGGCCACGGCGTAGACGGCGGTCAGGTCGTCGGCCCCCAGGGCTATGTTTTTGGCGACCCGCGCACCGTCGCCCGCGGGCCCGTATGTCTGGCCGTCGATCTCGAAATAGACCGAGCCCGAATTGCCGGCCCTGAGACGCGCGACGTTGTCGGAGTGGGGAATAACGTACCGCTCGCCCGCATCCAGAATTTTTTCAAACAGAACCGTGCCGTCGGCGGCCTGAACCCGCACCCATGCCGGGCGAACCGCGAAAAGCACCACTTCGGGCGGGGCGTCGGCCACCACCTGAACGGTATCTTCGGCCAACGTGGCCTCGGTGATCGGGGGGATCGACGGCGATGCGTCAATCTCGGGCGCGGCGAGCACCAGCGACGCCAGCGCGCCAACCGCGTTGGGATCAACCGCAGAGATCGGACCGTCGCGGGCCACGAGCACCGGAAGGTCAAGCGCCTGAGGCCGATAGAGGCGGTCAAGCGCCTCGGCGGTATCTGACAAGGCGACCCCGACCGCCTCGGGGCCCGCGGCGAGCTCGGCCAGCGGATCGACGGTGCTGATCACGCCAGGGGCCTGGGCTACGGGTGCCACACGCACCCGCTGAATTTCCTGCAGCACCGACCAGCCGCCGTAACCCAGCCCGACCACCAGCGCGGCCAGCACCGCGACCGAGGCCACTGCGCGCGGTTCGATCTCGGACAGCCGGCTGGCTGTTTCGGGCAGATAGGGGGCGGCCGGATTGACCAGCGGGTCGCCGTTGCCGCGCACCCGTGCACGCCGGGTGCTCGACTTTGCGTTTCCGGCGGCCAGACCGTGGGTAGTGGCAAAACTACTTTCGCCACAGAATTTCTGAAACGCCTTTTCCGGGTCCATTCCCAGATAGCGCGCATACGAGCGGACGTATCCGGCCACAAACCCCTGCGTTTCAAATGCTGTCGGATCAGAGTTTTCGATAGCGGCGATATAGGCGGCTTTGATCTTGAGTTCGCGCTGAACATCCAGAAGCGACTTGCCCAATGTCGCCCGTTCGCCGCGCATGATGTCGCCCAGAAACGTCTGATAGTCGTCAAAGCCCTTCAGCTTTGCCGGTCTATCAACGACCGGCTTATCGCGCCGGTCCGTCATCTGCCCGTCCTCGTCGTCAATTCTTGTCCCCAGTGGTAACCGATTCGATTCCAACCCACCTTGGTGGGCAACCTAGCACATCGGCTTAACCTTTGCACTCAAAGGCGGAATTTCCATGTCAAATACGCGGAAATCTGCGGAGTGGTTCAGGCCGAGATGTCCATTCGGCTGAGCGCACATTGCAACCAGAGATCGTCCATCGCGCGGACCAGCGCGTCGATCTCGCCCAGACTGTGAACCGGCGACGGCGTGAACCGCAGGCGCTCGGTGCCACGCGGCACAGTCGGAAAATTGATCGGCTGCACATAGATACCGTGCTCGTTCAGCAGGTTGTCGGACAGCATCTTGCATTTTACCGGATCGCCCACATGGACCGGCACGATATGCGACCCGTGGTCGATCAGGGGCAGGCCCAGCGCCTTGAACCGTGCTTTCAGGATCGCGGCGCGGGACTGATGGGTTTCGCGCAAGCCGTCGTCGGTTTTCAGATGCGCGACCGAGGCCGCCGCACCGGCAGCGACGGCAGGCGGCAGCGAAGTCGTAAAGATGAACCCCGGCGCGTAAGACCTTATCGCGTCACAGATATTTTCCCTGGCCGAGATATAACCGCCCATCACCCCGAAGGCTTTGGCCAGCGTGCCGTTGATGATGTCGATGCGGTCGCTTTGGCCGTCGCGCGCGGCAATCCCGCCACCGCGCGGCCCGTACATGCCGACCGCGTGAACTTCATCGAGATAGGTCAGCGCGCCGAATTCGTCGGCCAGATCGCAGACCGCGCCAACCGGCGCAAAGTCGCCATCCATCGAATAGAGGGATTCGAAGGCGATAAGTTTGGGCGCGTCCGGGTCGTCGGCGGCCAGAAGCGCGCGCAGGTGATCCAGGTCGTTGTGCCGGAATATTCGCTTGGCACCGCCATTGCGGCGGATGCCTTCGATCATCGAGGCATGATTCATCTCGTCCGAATAGATGATCAACCCCGGCAGAATGCGCGGCAGCGTAGAGAGCGTCGCGTCATTGGCGATATAGGCCGAGGTGAACAAAAGCGCAGCATCCTTGCCGTGCAGGTCGGCCAATTCGGCCTCGAGCCGTTTGTGATAGACCGTTGTGCCGCTGATATTTCGGGTCCCGCCTGACCCGGCACCCGCCGCATCGAGCGCTGCGTGCATGGCAGCCAGAACAACCGGATGCTGGCCCATGCCAAGATAATCGTTGCTGCACCAGACCGTGATCGGAGCCTCAGCACCGTCGGGGTTTTGCCATGTCGCATTGGGGAATTGACCCTGCCGACGCTCGATATCGACAAAGGTCCGATAACGGCCTTCGTCGTGCAGGCGCGCAAGGGCACGGTCAAACGCGTCGGAATGGGTCAAGGTTAAGGTCCGGTTTCCATAAGTCTGGATTGCCATGTAACACCAATTTGGGCAATTGGCACTGTTCAAATTGACGCGATTGTGAGGTGCAGGAATGCGCCCGGGGCCGGCAATTTGACGCTCGACAGTGGCATGGGCGGTGGTACCGTGGCACCCGAATTGGAGGCCGACAATGACCCTTGACGCTGTGCTGACCCAGATTGACACCGACTTGCCTCGGGCGCTTGACCGGCTCTCGGCGTTATTGCGCATCCCGTCGATTTCCACCGACCCGGCTTTTGCGCGCGATTGTCAAAGCGCCGCGGACTGGCTGGTTGAGGACCTCAGATCGCTTGGGGTTCAGGCGGATGCACGGCCCACAGCGGGACATCCCATGGTCGTAGGCCGGGCCGAGGGTCTCGGGCGGCATCTGCTGTTTTATGGCCATTATGACGTGCAACCGGTTGATCCGCTGGACTTATGGGACAGCCCGCCGTTTGAACCGAGGATCGAAGATACACCTGGCGGCAAGGTCATCCGCGCGCGCGGATCAAGCGACGACAAGGGACAGCTGATGACATTCATTGAGGCCTGCCGCGCCTGGAAAGCGGTTCACGGGTCGCTGCCCGGCAATCTTACCTTCCTGTTCGAGGGTGAAGAGGAATCGGGGTCGCCGTCGCTGGTGCCGTTCCTGCGCGACAATGCTGACGAATTGCGGGCCGAGATTGCCCTGATCTGCGACACCGGCCTGTTCGACCCCAAAACGCCAGCCATCACCACTATGCTGCGCGGGCTTTTGGGCGAAGAGATCGTTATAACCGGGCCGTCGCGCGATCTGCATTCGGGCATGTACGGGGGCGCTGCGATCAACCCGATCCGGGTACTGGCGCGCATTCTGGCCGGTTTGCACGACGAACAGGGGCGTATCACGGTCCCGGGATTTTACGACGGCGTGCCAGAACTGACCGACGATGTGCGCGCGCAGTGGGATGGTTTGGGGTTTGACCCAGGCACATTTCTGGGCGACGTCGACCTCAGCACACCAGCGGGCGAGGCCGACCGAACGGCGCTTGAGATGATCTGGTCGCGGCCGACCTGCGAGATCAACGGGATCAGCGGCGGTTATTCGGGCGAAGGGTTTAAGACCGTGTTGCCGTCGAAAGCCTCGGCCAAGGTCAGTTTTCGTCTGGTCGGGACGCAGGACCCCGAAGCGATCCGGGAGAATTTGCGGGCATTGGTCCGGGCCGCCCTGCCCGCGGATTGTTCGGTCGAGTTTCTTGAGTACGGCACCAGCCCGGCCAGTGTCATGGAGACCTCAAACCCGGCATTCGAGGCGGCCCGTCTGGCGCTCGGTGACGAATGGCCCAACCCCGCAGCCTATATCGGCTGCGGTGGCTCGATCCCTATCGCTGGCTATTTCAAAGATATTCTCGGCATGGACTCGATGCTGATCGGGTTCAGCCTTGAGGACGACCAGATCCATTCGCCGAACGAAAAATACAACGTTGATTGCTTTCACAAAGGCATCCGAAGCTGGGCCCGCGTGCTGGACCGGATCGCGGGCTGACCCGAGCCAATATCGATCCAACAATCTCAGAGCGACACGGTGCTCCTAGTTTCGCGTTGTTAACCCGACTTTTGCGTCTATTTTCCGGGCCTGGATTAAACATTTTCTTACGCAATCTACTTTATGGGGCTGGAAGGACTTTCAAAACCGGGACCGGAACGCACCATGGCCATACTTTCAAAACGCATTCAAAGAAACTCGATCATGAAATCCATGATCTATGTCGTGGTCGTACCGATGATCATGATCGTGGCGCTGTCGATCTGGCTTGTGGTGCCGACGATCAAACATACAGGGGAATATACCCATCTTTTGACGATGACCGATGCCATGGTCGTGTTGGGCGAATTTGTGCACGAGCAACAGAACGAACGCGGCGCCAGCGCGGTTTTCCTGGGCTCGGGCGGCAGGAAGTTTCGCGCGGAAATGGCAGAGCAGCGGCGTGCGACCAACCACGCACGCGAAAGTGTCAGCGAACACCTGCCCAAGCACCTGGACTGGCTTCTCAGCAATCACGCGACTGAACATCTTGGCGAGGATTTCGAGACCATACTGGAAAATCTGGCAAAGCTCGACAGCCACCGCGACGCGGTCGATGGGCTGCGGATCGATGCAAGCGCGGGTGCTGCGTTTTATACGCAGACCAACGCTGAAATATTGATGGCAATCGAAGAAATTTCGCGGGTCAGTCCCGACTCGGACATCACCGCGGAAATCATTTCATTCGCGGCGCTTTTGCAGAGCAAAGAACATGCCGGGATCGAACGGGCCGTGGGCTCGGCGGCGTTCGCGTCTGGTGGGTTTTCGGCGGAAGCCCTGACAAAATTGACGACGCTGGTGCGGGTTCAAGAGGTCTATAGGTCGATATTTTTGGCCGATGCGTCGGAACACATTGTCGAACTTTTCGAGGAAATTGAAGACTCGAGCACCTTCGAAGAGGTCGAGAAAATGCATCATGTAGCGTTGGAAGCCGGGGTCATGGGCGACGTCTCGGCGGTCTCGGGCGAGGCGTTTTTCAACGCGCAGACGAAAAAAATCAACCTTTTGAAAGAGCTTGAGGAGGCCGTCGAGCACGAGTTGCACGAACTGATAGCCGAGCGTCACGACGCCTCGTTTTTTCTGGCCATTCTCGACATCGCAGCGGCGGTGGTTGTCCTGGCGATCAGCGCGATTGCTGTCGTCATCGTTGCCAGACCGGTGCGTGCCCATCTGGTAAGCGTGTCCGAGGCGGCCAGGAAAATGGCTGAAGGCGATCTTGAAGTTGATCTGCCCGAGGCGAACAAATCCGAAGTTGGCCGGATCATCAGCGCGCTGGACGGGTTTCGCCAGTCGATCCTTGACGCGCGGGCGCGCGAGAAAGAGCAGCGCGAAAACGAAGAGGCCGAAGCGGAACGTCAGCGCGACGCCGAACGCACAGCGCAGAAGGACGCCGAAGAAACAGCCGAATCCGAGCGCAAGACGCTGGATGAACAGCGGCGTCGCGAGCAAGTCATCGCCGCCGAAATTTCCGAAGTTGTTTCGGCCTGCGCCAGTGGCAATTTCAGCCAGCGGCTGGACATGGAAGGCAAGGAAGGTGTTTTTGCCGAACTGTGCCGTGGCATCAACCAGATCGGCGAAGTGACCGACAGTGGTCTGCACGAAATATCCAGAGCCATGGCGGCGCTGGCAGATGGCGATCTGACGTTTCGCATCACATCCGACTATGAAGGTATTTTCGCCGAAATTTCCGAGGCGGTGAACGCTACGATTACCCGCCTGGGCGAAGTGGTCGGCACCATCCGCGACAGCAGCATGGTGGTCGGCGATTCAACCGAAGAGCTGTCAAGTGCCGCCAGCGAACTGTCGTCGCGGACCGAACGCAACGCAGCCACGCTGGAAGAAACAAGCGCGGCGCTGGCTGAACTCGAGCAATCGGTGATTAGTGGGTCGGAAAATGCGGAACAGGCCCGCGCAAGCGCCGAGAGCGTGGTCAAAGAGGCCAGCAGCGGCATAGAGGTGGTCGACACCGCCGTTGCGGCGATGCAGGGCATCAAGGACAGTTCGAGCTCGATCACACAGATCATCGACCTGATCGACAACATCGCATTTCAGACCAACCTTCTGGCGCTGAACGCCGGGGTCGAAGCGGCCCGTGCCGGCGAGGCCGGTCGTGGATTTGCGGTGGTGGCGACCGAAGTGCGCGATCTGGCAGCGCGGTCGTCGCAGGCAGCCAAAGACATTTCCGCGTTGATCTCGGAAAGCGGCGCGAAGGTCGATGATGGCGTTAAACTGGTCGATCAAAGCGGTGCGGCGCTGAAAGCCATCGCCTCGGCCATTTCGGAGGTTTCGGACAATATCGCGCATGTGGCCAGTGGGTCGCGCGAACAGGTGACAGGCTTGCAGGAGATCACCCAGGCCACCAATCAGCTTGACCAGGCGACCCAGGAAAACGCGGCGATGTTTGAGGAAACCACTGCAGCCATCGCCTCGATGAAAAACGAATTCGGTGTGTTGATGGATGCGGTCGGGACATTCAAATTGGACGGCGGCACCGCCCGAGGGGTCGCACCGGCGTCGCCGGCACGCGCTGTCCGTCCGGAACCAGA
This sequence comes from Brevirhabdus sp., assembly GCA_047518005.1. Taxonomy (GTDB): domain Bacteria; phylum Pseudomonadota; class Alphaproteobacteria; order Rhodobacterales; family Rhodobacteraceae; genus JAKZRT01. The sequence continues at coordinate 53,997 of JAKZRT010000010.1, read as the reverse complement.
GCCGGTGAGCAATGGCCACAATCGGCGGAGCGCTGCGGCCGGCCCGAAGGGTACGCCGGCGACGTCAAATGGGCGTTCGCGATCGCCGGCTTCTAGCCGCAGGGCCGAAGCGACGAATGCCGCGTGCGGCAATCTGGCGCTGGTGAATGAGCCCGAGCCCGACGGCGAGTCATGGGAGGAGTTCTGAGCTTGCGCGCCGCAACGTTTGCGCGGTCCAGATCACGCCCGCGAAGCGTGGCCGTCAGAACCGCCCTACGCGACTGCAAAGGCCCCGCAGTTGCGCGGCAATGGTTCGATCCAGAGTGACTTTGCCAAAGGCCGCGAAGCCTTGGCCGACCGCGCCACTGGGCGGCAATCGACGCACCCCTTGCGCCGATTTATTGCCCTGAAACAAAGGGCAATGTGGCGGTTTTCGGGTCGGTCCCTAGTGTATCTGAAGGCAACCAAAGCAGCGTTGGCGCGGTTGACGGGGCTCGAACCCGCGACCCCCGGCGTGACAGGCCGGTACTCTAACCATCTGAGCTACAACCGCCCACTGCCAACCCGGTTTCAGCCCGGGCGTGAGGCGCCTTCTAGGCTCAAGCGCAAGTCCCGTCAAGCCGTCAACGCGCGGGCAAATGCCAAAATTCCGACCGGGTCTTTCAGAATTCGATTGTTCACGTTCGGGCAACAAACTTTAGACACATTCGCTGTTTATCCGACTAATACGAAACAATATTCCACGGCGCCCTATGACCCTTGCAACGACCAATTCGCCGCTCATGGCGCGCCGCCTGGCCCCGGTTCTGTTTACCGCCACGATCTTTTTGTCGGCGTCGCTTTTGTTCTTTGTCCAGCCGCTGTTTACCCGCATCGTTTTACCCCATATCGGCGGCGCGTCGGCGGTTTGGACAACAGCGATGCTGTTCTTCCAGTCGGTGCTGATTGGCGGTTATCTTTACGCGCATCTCACGACCAGATATCTGGCGCTCCGCCAACAGATTGCTCTGCACTTGGCGCTGTGGGCCTTAGCACTTTTGTTTTTGCCGCTCGCCGTAAGTCAGGGCTGGCGGTTTGATCCGCAAAGCCCGGCCGTCTGGCAGACGCTGCTGTTGTTTGCGGGCGGCGTCGGCCTGCCGTTCGCGGTGCTTTCGGCCAACGCGCCCCTGATCCAGGCGTGGTACTGTCGAACCGGCGGGCCTTCGGCCGAAGACCCGTATTTTCTTTACGGTGCCTCGAACCTGGGATCGTTGATCGCGCTGATGGCCTTTCCGCTGGTTGCCGAACCCCTGTTCGGTGCGACCACAATCGGGCGCGGCTGGGCCATTAGTTTTCTGATACTCGGTGTCGCCTTGCTGGCTTCGGGCATGCTTGCAGTCCGGGGCGGCACCCGACCGGCGCCAACTCGACTGCCCGCGCCTGCGGCTGATACGCCCGCGCCAGCGCTAACCCAGATCGGCCTCTGGGCGCTGTTGGCGTTTGTCCCCTCGTCGCTGATGCTGGCGGTCACCACCAAGATCAGCACCGATATCGGGTCGATGCCGCTGATCTGGGTGATCCCGCTTGCGCTTTACCTTCTGAGCTTTGTTTTGGTCTTCACCAACCGTCCGCTGATCGGCGACAGCACCCTGCGGCTGTTTTTTGTCGCGTCTTTGGGCGTTCTTGCGGTAATTTTTGGCAACCTTTTCGGGGCGCATGTGTCGTTGCTGGGCGCGGTTGGTTTGATTCTTGCGTTCCTGCCGGTCGCGCTTTTCGCGCATTCCAAACTTTATCGGCTGCGGCCCGCGCCCCAACATCTGACGGTGTTTTACGTCACGATGTCGGTGGGCGGCGCGCTGGGGGGTCTTTTCAATTCGGTCCTGGCACCGCTCATATTCAACGAGCTTTTTGAGGGCGCGATAACGATCACAATCGCCGGTCTTCTGGCGATAAGTCGCGCCGACGCCACGACCGCCCGCCGGGCGAGGCCGGGGATATTTGCCGCGGCGTTGGTCGCTCTGGTGCTGCTGACGAAAGACCAAATAACCGCCGTTCTGAACGACGATGCATTCACCGTCGGCGTGCTCGTGATGATAACCGGCCTGGCCCTGGCACTTCGCCGCCATCCGGTTTCGGTTACTTTTCTGGTGCTGGCCACAATGGCAGTGGGCACCGCTGCCATCCACAATCCCGCCCATTTGCGCGACCGCAGCTTTTTTGGAACGCACAAGGTTCTCGATCAGGGCCAACTGCGGCTCTATGCCAACGGTACCACGGTTCACGGTGCCCAGCATCTTGGCGAGTATGGGCCCGAGCGCCCCGCGCCCCGGTCTTATTACCATCGCAACGGTCCGATGGCACAGGTGCTGACATCCCCGGCGGGACAGGACGCGCGCACCGTGGGCATTGTCGGCCTGGGTGTCGGCGCGCTTGCCTGTTACCGCCAGCCCGGACAGAATTGGCATTTTTTCGAAATTGACGTGGTCGTCGACCGCATCGCGCGCGATCCGAACCTTTTCACCTATATGTCACGCTGCGCCGGTGACGCGCCGACGCATCTGGGCGACGCCCGAATGGTTCTTACCAGGCAAGAGGACGTGCGTTTTGATATACTGGTCATCGATGCCTATAGTTCGGACGCGGTGCCGGTACACCTGACCACGCGCGAGGCGATCGAGCTTTATCTCGACCGACTTCGGCCCGGCGGCATCCTCGTCTTTCATATATCAAACCGATACTACGCGATTGACCGGCCTCTGGGACGCGCGGCGGCCAACCTGGGGCTTGCCGCGCTCTGGCAAAACTATCCCGGTCAAACAAGTCGCGATCCCGGCGACGGGGCTTCGGTTGTGGCGATTATGGCGCGAGAAAGCGCTGATCTGTCCCGCTTTACGGGCGACGCAAGGTGGCAACCGCTTGGCAGCGATGGCGGCCGCGTCTGGACCGACGATTATACTAACCTCTTGCAGGTTCTGAAGTTAAATCGGGGCAAGGGTGGTGGGTGATGAGAGGCTCGAACTCCCGACATCTTCGGTGTAAACGAAGCGCTCTACCAACTGAGCTAATCACCCCAAACCGAGAGACCCTCTAGACGCTTGCGCGCGCGCACGCAAGGGGCCCAATCGTGTCAGCGACGCCGTTTTTGATCCGGTGAATTACCCCCTGCCCGCCCGGCAGGCTGTCAAGCTGATCGGGTGCCACCCCAAGAACCAACGACCGCATCACCGCGCTGGTGACGCCGTGCGTCACGACCACCGCAGGCCCGTCGAGCCCAGCCAGCCAGGACGCGTTGCGTCCGGAAAACTGGGCAAGGGTTTCACCCCCCGGCACCTGCCATTGCCACCCAAAGCGTCCGGGATATTCGGCCAATTGCGGATAGGCCCGCAGCATCGCTTGAAACGTCAATCCCTGCGCTTGGCCCACGCTAACCTCGGCCAGTCGGTCTTCGGTTGTCCAGTCATCAAAGTGACCGGCCAACGCCAGGCGCGCGGTGGCCTGGGCGCGTTCAAGCGGGCTGACCCAGGCGCGGAATTTTGGGCCAAGACCCAGCCGCGCCAGCAAGGTGGCCACATCGCGCGCCTGCTGCCGGCCCCGACCGGTCAAGGGCGAATCCAGATGGCCCTGCATAATGCCCTCCCGGTTCCATTCGGTTTCGCCGTGTCGAATGATCAAAAGCTCGGGCGTGTCCATGGAATTTTTCCTACGCAAAACTTACGCGGAGAGCCAACAAAATTCGCGTGGCACCCACGCTGACAGAAATGTGATATGCTCAACCTATAGTCGCAATATATTATGGGGGTTTGTCATGCGCCAGATCGCAAGCGGTGCGTTTTTCCTTTTCATGCTAAGTGCCTGCAGCTCGCCCAACTGGACCCGAGAGATTGTCGATGACGGGGGCGGTGGCAGCCACGTCGGTGCCAATCCTTCGCTGTCGCTTTATATCGACGGAAGCTCGCAACATATGGCGGTTGCCTACGAGGACGAGAGCACCCCCCGACTGAAAATCAAGACCCGCCAGGGCAGCAGCTTTAATTGGAACGCGTTCCAGACCCAGACCATTTCCAACACCGGCGGCCGTTTTCCCGAGGTCATTCGCGACCCGGACGGTGACATCTATGTGGCCTTTGTGGACGGGGGCGCGCCGGGCGGCACAGCAGGGCCGATTGTTCTTGCGTCGTTCGACACGGGTCTGGGTAGTCCTTGCCCGGGATTTTCCGATTGGGACTGCGAGACCGTCAGCACGCCGTTCAACATCGACGAGCCGATTACCGCCGTTTACGAGGACCGCGGCAGCAAGCCCCACCGGATCCATATCATGTGGTCAAGTTTTCCCCAGGAAGAGCTCTGGCATGCCTATCGCAATGTCGGCAGCACGACCTGGAACCAGTTGCGGGTCGGCGGAAGCATCGGCAATGACGACGATGCGGTCGACGGCGACAGGCCGTTGTCGCTGATCAATGACGGCGGCGGTATGCGGTTGCTTTACACACCCGACCGGGGGTTTCAGTCCGCTTCCAAGGTTGAAATCAACGGCCTGACCTCTTTTGGCGGGTGGAGCGTTACGACGTTCAAAAAATTCAGCCCGCTTTCGGGAACCTACGACGTGCTGGTCAATCAGATCCCCACGCTGAGCACGCTCGACACGTATTGGTACGCGCGCGGCGGATGTTCCGGCGACACGATCAGGATCAGTTCCGAGACCAGTCTGCTTGGCAATGGCGGCACAACGCTGACGCCGCCGGTGTTCGACCCAAGCGTGTTTGCGGCCTGCGATCCCGATCTGGCGCTGGATGACAACGGATTTATCTATGTGGCGACGCACCGGACGTTTGGCAATATGCTGGATGTTTATCGCTACAATGCCGGTCTGGGCAGTTGGTCGGGAGAAAAATACACGATCATCGACAATTCGGCGGATGTGACCGGGCTGACGCCTGAGATCGCCTTCAGTCCGCTCTCGCGCGAGTTGCTGACCGTCTATCATGACGAGACCAACGGAACCCTGAAACTGGCGACCAAGGCGGTCCCTTGAGCCAAGCGTCCGAACCCGAAAACGCGCCCGTTTGCGGCGCGTTTTCATTGGCTTCTGGTGGGTGATGAGGGATTTGAACCCCCGACATCTTCGATGTGAACGAAGCGCTCTACCACTGAGCTAATCACCCCCGGTCGGCGGGTTGTCTAGCGCTTGGGAAATTGTTCCGCAAGGGCGATGGCGGGCGGTTGACCCTGCCGCGCCGATCGCCCAGCATTGCACAATTCCAGCCCGCAGGAGCCGCCAAATGTCCGAACCCACGTCCTATCAACCCGACCCCGAAATGCTGAAGCGTCTGGCACTGGTGGCGGTGCGCACCGGGCTGAACGTGCAGCCGGGACAGGATGTAGTGCTGACCGCGCCGGTAGTGGCATTGCCCCTGGTCCGCGCTATCGCGTCCGAGGCCTACCGCGCCGGTGCGGCCCTGGTGACGCCGCTTTTGTCCGACGACGGCATAACGCTGGCCCGGTACGAACACAGCACGGACGCCGGTTTCGACCGGGCCGCTGACTGGCTTTATCGCGGAATGGCGGAGGCTTTTGGCGGCAACGCCGCGCGGATGGCGATCTATGCCGAAGACCCGCAGCTTTTGGCGGGGCAAAACCCCGATCACGTGGCCCGCGCGGCCAAGGCCAATGCCGTGGCCTACAAGGTGGCGTCGGATTACATCTCGTCAATGAAAGTGAACTGGTCCATCGTGTCATACCCTGCTCCGGCCTGGGCGGCGCGAGTGTTTCCCGAGTTGCCCGAGGCGCAGGCGACCGAAAAACTGGCGCAGGCGATATTCGCTGTGTCGCGCATATCGGGCGACGACCCGGCGGCCGGGTGGCGGGACCATGCCGCGGCTTTGGCAAAGCGCGTCGGCTGGCTGAACGGGCAGGCCTTCGACGCGCTGCACTTCCGGGCCGAGGGCACCGATTTGATCGTCGGTCTGGCCGAGGGCCACAGGTGGCTGGGCGGGTCGATCACGGCGCAGAACGGCGTCGAATGCATTCCAAACATTCCAACCGAGGAGGTTTTCACCACGCCGCATTCGACCCGAGTGGACGGTGTCGTTCGGTCCAGCAAGCCTTTGGCATTGCAGGGCAATCTGATCGACAATATCGAAATGAAATTCGAGAGTGGACGCGCGGTCAAGGCTTTGGCCAGTGCCGGTGAGGCCCTGTTGCAGGAACAGATTGGCCGCGACGATGGGGCTGCGCGGCTGGGCGAAGTGGCACTGGTGCCGCACGCCTCGCCGGTCTCGGAAAGCGGGATATTGTTCTACAACACGCTCTTTGACGAAAACGCCGCCTGCCACATCGCCATGGGACGCTGCTATGCCACCGCCATCGACGGTGGCCAGGCGATGAGCAAGGACGAGATCGCGGCGCGCGGCGGCAACGACAGTATCATCCATGTCGACTGGATGATCGGCACGCCCGACATGGAGATTGACGGCATCGGGGCGAACGGGTCGCGGACGCCTGTTTTCCGGCAGGGCAACTGGGCCTGAACGACAAAGGCGTGCAGAGAAACCACGCGCCTTTTCAGAATGTTAAGACCCGAAACTAATGGGCCGTGGGGCTGGCCGCCTCGTCGCCAGCCAGCTTGGCCGCCGCTGCGGCGGCTTCCTCTGCGGCTTCCTCTGCGGCTTCGTCCCATTCGATAGGGTCGGGCAATTTAACAAGTGCCGCCTTCAGCACATCGCGCACGTGGGCCACCGGGATGATCTCAAGCCCCTCTTTGACGTTGTCGGGGATCTCGGTCAGATCCTTGCGGTTTTCTTCCGGAATCAACACGGTGCTGACGCCACCGCGAAGCGCCGCCAGAAGCTTTTCTTTCAACCCGCCAATCGCCAGAACGTTGCCGCGCAGCGTGACCTCGCCGGTCATGGCGATGTCTTTCTTGACCGGGATGCCGGTCAGCACCGAGACAATCGACGTGACCATGGCCACGCCCGCCGACGGCCCGTCTTTGGGCGTCGCAGCTTCGGGCACATGAACGTGAATGTCGACCTTTTCGAATTTGGTCGGCTTCACGCCAAGATCGGGCGCAATCGAGCGCACGTAACTTGACGCGGCATCGATGCTTTCCTTCATCACATCACCCAGCTTTCCGGTGGTCTTCATCCGGCCTTTGCCCGGCAGGCTCAGCGCCTCGATGCTGAGAAGATCACCACCGACCGAAGTCCAGGCCAGGCCGGTGACGACGCCAATCTGATCTTCCTGTTCGGCCAACCCATAACGGAAACGTTTGACGCCCAAAAATTCTTCCAGTTTGTCGGGCGTGATGACGACTTTTTCGTCGATCTTCTTGATGATCCGCGTCACCGCCTTGCGCGACAGCTTGGCGATCTCGCGTTCAAGGTTCCGCACGCCCGCCTCGCGGGTGTAGGTGCGGATTATCTCGGTCAGCGCCTCGTCGGTCAGCACGAACTCATGCGCGCGCAAGCCGTGATTTTTCACTTGTTTGTCAATCAGATGCTGACGCGCAATCTCGCCCTTTTCGTCCTCGGTGTATCCGGCCAGCGGGATGATCTCCATCCGGTCCAAAAGCGGCGACGGCATGTTATAAGTGTTGGCCGTAGTGATGAACATGACGTTCGAGAGGTCGTATTCAACCTCGAGATAGTGATCGGTGAAGGTCGAGTTCTGTTCCGGATCAAGCACTTCGAGCATGGCCGATGCCGGGTCACCGCGAAAATCCTGACCCATCTTGTCGATCTCGTCCAAAAGGATCAGCGGGTTCGTGGTTTTTGCCTTTTTCAGCGACTGGACGATCTTGCCGGGCATCGACCCGATATAGGTCCGCCGGTGGCCGCGAATCTCGCTCTCGTCGCGCACCCCGCCAAGCGAGATCCGGATAAACTCGCGCCCCGTGGCCCGTGCCACCGATTTTCCCAGCGACGTCTTGCCGACACCCGGGGGTCCGACCAGACAGAGGATCGGGCCCTTGAGTTTCTTGGAGCGTTGCTGAACCGCCAGATATTCGACGATGCGTTCCTTGACTTTCTCAAGCCCGTAATGGTCGTCATCCAGCACCTTCTGGGCGCGGCCAAGGTCCCTTTTGACCCGGCTCTTGACGCCCCAGGGTATCGACAACATCCAGTCGAGATAATTGCGCACGACGGTCGCTTCGGCCGACATCGGCGACATTGATTTGAGCTTTTTCAGCTCGCCCTCGGCCTTTTCGCGCGCCTCTTTGCTGAGCTTGGTTTCGGCAATCTTGCTTTCCAGTTCGGCGATCTCGTTCGAGCCGTCCTCGCCGTCGCCCAGCTCTTTCTGAATGGCTTTCATCTGTTCGTTCAGATAATATTCGCGCTGCGTGCGCTCCATTTGGGATTTCACCCGCGTCTTGATTTTTTTCTCGACCCGCAGAACCGACATTTCGCCCTGCATCAGGCCGTAAACCTTTTCCAGCCGCTCGCTGACGCTGAGCGTCTCCAGAAGCTCCTGCTTCTGGTCAACCTCGACGCCCAGATGGCCTGCCACCAGATCGGCAAGTTTGGCCGGTTCGCGGGTCTCCGAGACCGCGTCAAGCGCTTCTTCGGGGATGTTTTTCTTGATCTTGGCGTAGCGTTCAAATTCTTCGCCGACCGAACGCAACAAGGCTTCGACCGCTTCGGCCTCGCCTGGAAATTCAGTCAGATATTCGGCTGATGCTTCGAAATAATCGTCGTTTTCCAGGTACCGCGTGATACGCACGCGGCTTTTGCCCTCGACCAGTACCTTGACCGTGCCGTCGGGCAATTTCAGCAGTTGCAGAACGTTGGCCAGAACGCCGACCTTGAAGATCCCGTCCGATTCCGGGTCGTCGACCGACGGATCAACCTGGCTGGACAGCAAGATCTGCTTGTCATCGCCCATCACTTCCTCGAGCGCCCGGACAGATTTTTCCCGGCCCACAAAAAGCGGTACGATCATGTGGGGGAAAACCACAATGTCGCGCAGCGGCAGCACCGGATAAGACGAATTCAGTTCTTCGTGCATGGCTACTCCTAAACCCCGAGCAAAAGGGATGGCCCCATCATCGGCAGCCCTGCCCTTTCCCCTTGTTGGCCTTATTATCTGGGGGGCATTCTGGCGGTGTTCAACCACCTGCTGCCCGTTTCGCATCAGAATGCACGGCCAGCGGGGCCGGGGCAAGCAACGAAAGCGGTTACGCCGAAAATTTGAGGTTTTTAGGCCGCCCGTGCGAAGATGGCGTTTCCTGATGTGCAACAACCAGATAAAATTGACCGAATAACGTCGGATCGGCGCCAGGCAATATTACTTGGCGGCATGGCGAAAACCGGGTACGACGGTTTCAAAAGAACGATGAAAACAGGCCAATGGCAGTAATTTTCTGGGCACGCGGCGATAGTTCGAACGCCAATAACGATGAGATCAACGCGCAGCCCCAATCGCAGGTTCCCGCGACCGAACTGACTTTCGAGGCGGCTGATCCGAACGGCGATATCCTGCTGGATTTCAACGGCGGTCAGTCGGACCCGGACACCGTTCTGATCATCGACGGTGTGTCGCGGACCTTCACGGTCGAATTTTCCGGAACCCTGCCGACGACTCAGAGATATTCCAACATTGGTGGCGAAGATTTGCGCGGGGCCGAGGTTGTGATTATCACCGATGACCTGACCGGTCAGCGGTATTTTTTCACCACGGATCCCGATCTCAACACACAGGCGATCATGGCCGCGTTTCCGAACGGCGCGACGTCGATCGATAACATCAACACCACAACGCCGGTAGAAATTTGTTTTGCGCGCGGGACCGAGATTGAGACTGCCTCAGGTTCACGAAAAATCGAAGAGCTCAGCGCCGGCGATCTGGTTCTGACTGACGACGGGCCTATGCCGGTTCGGTGGGTTGGGTCACGGCGTTGGAGATTTGCCGAACTTTTGACGCGCCCGACTTTGTGGCCGGTGCGTATCTCGCCCGGGGCTTTGTCGGCCAGCACGCCCGAACGTGCAGTGCTTCTGTCATCCGATCACCGGGTTGTCGTTGAGGGCGCGCAGGTTGAGCTTGCACTTGGCATGCCGCGGGCGCTGTGTGCGGCCAAACTGTTGGTCGGCTGGCCCGGCATTCAGAGAATTCTGCCGCCCGAGGGCGTCGAATATTTTCATCTGCTGCTGGACGGTCACCGGCTGGTGCGTTGTCACGGGATCGAAAGCGAAAGTCTGTCGCATGGGCCGCGCGCCGTCGAAGCTCTGGGCGATGAAATCTGTAATGATCTGCGCGTGCGAGGGTTTCTGGATTCAGGTACCAAGGCACCGTTACCGGTGCTCCGCCGGTTTGAAGCCCGGTCAATGGCGCGGGTTTGAGCGTGCGCAGGCATTGATTCAATTCGTCAATCGGAGTCGAATTAGCGCCGCGCTGGTGATCCAGCGCGGCACTAAGGCAAGACCGTCAATGGTCAGGCCAACGGTAGCCGCTGAAGCGGGAACCGCACCGGCCAAAACCATGGCAAGCGTCGAAAGTAATTTTTTCGTGGTAAACCCCCACACTAAAAAAGCACGGTGTAGGGATGCATCCCCCTCCATTGCTCTGCGAACGCAACAAATGATCAGAATTCGCGCAACGGTTTCTTTTTGATCGACAATTTTGGGCTTGACCAAGGGCCTGCGCCGACCGGATCAGATCGGCGCGAGGTCGCCGCGCGCCTGCTCCTGGCGAAACGAACGCTCGAAATCGGCGTAATCGTCACGCAGAATAGCGCCGCGAATTGTCCCCATAAGTTCCTGATAATAATGCAGGTTGTGCCAGGTCATCAGCATTGAGGCGATAATTTCGCCCGACCGGAAAACATGGTGCAGATAGGCGCGGCTGTAGGACCGGCAGGCGGGACAGGTGCAGGACGCGTCCAGCGGACGCGGGTCGTCACGGTGGCGGGCGCTTTTGATGTTCACCACACCGCGTCGGGTGAACACCTGTCCGGTGCGCCCCGACCGCGACGGCAGTACGCAATCCATCATGTCGACGCCGCGCGCCACGGCTCCGACGATATCGGTGGGCTTGCCGACCCCCATCAAATAACGCGGACGGTCGTCGGGCAGCATGTCGGTCGCGAAATCCAGCACGTCGAACATCGCATCCTGCCCTTCGCCCACGGCCAGCCCACCGATGGCGTAGCCGTCAAAGCCGATGGCAGTCAGCGCCTCGGAGCTTTCATCGCGCAAATCGCGAAACACGCTGCCCTGCTGGATGCCGAAAAGCGCGTGGCCGGGTCGATCGCCAAAGGCAGCGCGCGACCGATCCGCCCATCGCATCGAGAGGCGCATGCTGTCGGCGGCAACGGTTTTTTCGGCCGGATGGGGCGTGCATTCGTCGAAAGCCATCGCAATGTCAGAGCCGAGCGCGCGCTGAATATCCATGCTGGTTTCGGGCGAAATCATGTGTTTCGACCCGTCGATATGGCTTTTGAACCGCACGCCGATTTCGGACACTTTGCGCAGCTCGGCCAGGCTCATGACCTGAAATCCGCCGGAATCGGTCAGGATCGGTCCGGGCCAGTTCATGAATTGGTGCAGACCGCCCAGGGCTTGGACCCGGGCAGCGCCGGGGCGCAGCATCAGATGGTAGGTGTTGCCGAGGATGACCTGCGCGCCGGTGGCGGCCACGTTTTCGGGCAGCATCGCCTTGACCGTCGCCGCCGTGCCGACGGGCATGAAGGCTGGCGTGTCGATAACCCCGTGCGGGGTGGCGATTTGACCGCGCCGGGCCCTGCCGTCCCGACCCGTCACCGCGAATGAAAATCTGCCCGACATATGGCCTCTTGCGTCGCAATTGCCTTTTCCCGCCGATTAGTGCCCATATTCACGCAAAACCCGAACGGACAACACGAGGGACCGCATGGACAACGCCTTTACCGACTTCCGGCTCGGGTGGGAAGAATGGGTGGCATTGCACGATCTGGGCCTGCCCGCGCTTGAAGCCAAGATCGATACCGGTGCCAAGACATCGGCCCTGCACGCCAAGAACATCGAGGCCTTTGGGCCAGCGGGCAAACGCAAGGTGCGGTTCACGATCCAGCCGAACCCGAATCGCGACGATATTGGCATCCCCTGCGCGGCCCCGATCCTGGATCACCGCGAGGTCACCTCGTCCAACGGGGTCAGCGAAATGCGCTATGTGATTGAGACGAATATCTTTATCGGCAATCGCAGCTGGCCGATCGAGGTTACGCTGGCAGACCGCGAGCAGCTTTCCTATCGAATGCTGTTGGACCGGCAGGCGCTGCAGCATGTGATCATCAGCCCGACCGAGAGCCACTGCCAGCCGCGACTGAGTTACAAGGTCTACGAATCGAAAACCTTCCGCGAAGGCGCACCAGACCGGCCATTGCGCATCGCGGTACTGAGCCGCGAGGACAATTATTCGACCCGCCGGCTGGTCGAAGAAGGCGAAAAGCGCGGTCATACCGTTGAGGTGATCAACACCGCGCGCGCCTATATGGCGATTAACGCCGCCGCGCCCGAGATGCATTACGATGGCGAGCGCCTGCCCCGGTTTGACGCGGTCATCCCGCGCATCGGTGCGTCGATCACGCCCTAGGGTACCGCGGTGATCCGGCAGTTCGAGACGGTCGGGACATTCTGCGTGAACGGGTCATACAGTATCACCGCCAGCCGCGACAAGTTGCACGCGCACCAGATACTCGCGCGCCACAAGATCGGGATGCCGATGACCGCTTTTGCCTATTCGCCCAAGGACACGCGCAATCTGATCGACCTTGTCGGCACCACGCCGCTGATCGTCAAACTTCTGGAATCGACCCAAGGCAAGGGTGTGGTTCTGGCGGAAACCAGAAAGGCGGCGGAATCGGTTATTTCGGCCTTCCGAGGACTGCGGGCCAGTTTTCTGGTGCAGGATTTCGTGAAAGAGGCGGCGGGCGAAGATGTGCGGTGTCTGGTCATCGGCAACCGTGTGGTCGCGGCGATGCGGCGGGTGGCGGCCTCGGGCGATTTTCGGTCGAACCTGCATCAGGGTGGCACAGCGGAGGTGGTCAAGATCACCCGCCGCGAACGCGAAGCGGCAATGAAAGCGGCGCGGGCTTTCGGGTTGAACATGGCGGGCGTCGATCTGCTGCGGTCGAGCGAAGGGCCCAAGGTGCTCGAGGTCAACTCGTCACCCGGTTTCGAGGGCATCGAAAAGGCCAGCGGCATCAACGTGGTCGGGCGGCTTTACGACACGCTCGAAAAACGCGTGCGCCCCGCCGCCGCCGCGCGACGGCGAAACTGAGCCAAACTGACCGCACTGGACGCTTGGCGCACCAATCCTTATATGAACACTCAGGTACTTCGATAAAGGCCACGCCATGGACGGCGACACCCCAATGGAAGGCGCGCCGCTGATTGCGCCGTCAACGACCGACCACGCTTTGTACGAGGATGTGGTCGCGGCGTGCCGGTCGGTCTATGACCCTGAAATTCCAGTAAATATCTATGACCTCGGTCTGATCTACACGATCGCGATCGATGCGGACTCGGATGTCAGCGTGGTCATGACGCTGACCGCGCCCGGCTGCCCGGTGGCCGGAGAAATGCCCGGATGGGTGGCCGAAGCGGTCGAACCCCTGCCCGGCGTCAGGACCGTGAACGTGCAGATGACATGGGATCCGCCCTGGGGGATGGAGATGATGTCCGACGAGGCGCGCCTTGAACTGGGGTTCATGTGAAAATCACCCTTGAGCGTCCGCTGTCCCGGCCCTAACGTCAGACACGACACTCAGGCGCACGAGGCCCCCCAATGCCCATCAAGACCACCTGTATCGGGGCCTTTCCCAAGCCGGACTATGTGCCGATCCGCGACTGGTTTCACATCGATCTGGCCGAAGATCACTATTCCCAAGATGTGGTGGGTGCCTGGTCTGACGACCCCGCGCACGAGGCGGCTTTCGTCAGGGCCACGCACGAGGTGGTGCGCGCGCAGGTCAATTGCGGCATCGACATTCCGACCGACGGCGAACAACGGCGCGAGAATTACGTGCATTATCAATGCCGTCACTTCGAGGGGTTCGATTTTGAAAACCTCGAGCGCCGGGTAATGCGGGGCGGCGCTTATGACACCGAACTTCCGGCAATCAGAGGGCCGATCCGCCGCAAAGGCACGTCTGTCCTGCCGCGCGACTATGCCATTGCGCAAGCCGCCACCGACCGCCCTATCAAAATCACCCTGCCCGGTCCGCTGACGATCATGGATACCACGGCCGATTGCCATTACGACGACCCGCGCCGTCTGGCCCGCGATCTGGCCGAGGCTCTGAACGGCGAGGTATTGGCGCTTGCTGCGGCGGGCTGTACCCATATTCAGATCGACGAGCCAGTTTTCGCCCGCCGACCGGTCGATGCCCTGAAATATGGTGTTGAAATGCTCGAGCGATGTTTTCACGGTGTTCAGGGCGTCGAACGCACCGCGCATATGTGTTGCGGATACCCTGACCGGCTCGACAACCCCGACTACCCGAAGGCTGATCACCGGGTTTATCATGACCTTGTCGCGGCGCTGGACGGAAAAATCGAAGCGCTGTCAATTGAAGACTGCCACTGGAAAAACGACCTAAGCCTTTTCGAAAAATTTACCAAAACCAAAGCCATAGTCGGCCTGGTTGATATATCGGTGTCACGGATCGAACCAATGGATGAGATCGCCGCGCGTATTTCGCAAATCCGCGCGGTGCTCCCTGACGACCGCATTATCGGGGCCCCGGACTGTGGGCTTGGGTTTCTGGGCCGCGAACTGACCCTGATCAAGCTCGGAAATTTATGTGCGGCGGCGGCAAAGGCTTGAGCCGGGCGATAATCGCGCCTAGATATGTCCTATGTTCGGAATTCCAGGCAAAACAGCGGTCACCATGACCCCGGTCGCGGCGGACCAGATCGCGGGTCTGATGGCGCGCGATAGCCGCCATGGGCTGCGGATCGGTCTCAAAAAGGGCGGCTGCGCGGGCATGGAATACACCATGGAATACGTCGATGCGCCCGACCCGAACGACGAGGTTGTCGAACAGGACGGCGCGCGGGTGCTGATTGCGCCCATGGCGCAGATGTTCATGTTCGGGACCGAAATTGACTACGAGATCAGCCTGCTTGAATCCGGGTTCACGTTCAAAAACCCCAATGTGGTTGACGCCTGTGGTTGCGGTGAATCGATCAAATTTGATGACGACCTCGGCGCATCGTGAGCGTCTCGGACGCCGACGCGGTCCATACTCTGGAACTTTTCGCGGGCCTCGGTGGCCTGACCACGCGCAAGATGATGGGCGGTTTATGCGTCTATCGCGACGGCACGATCTTCGCGATCATCCACCCCGACGGCGGCATCTATCTGAAAGCGCGTGGTGATGTGATCACCGCGCTGGAAGCCGAAGATTGCTCACAGTGGACCTATACGCGCGACGGTAAGAAACAAACCGGGATGCCTTACTGGCGCTTGCCCGAAGCCGCATTTGACGACCCCGACCTGGCCTGCGACTGGGCGCGCCGGGCGTTGGCGGTTCTCTGAGGCCGGGGCCCGGCCTTGACGCGCGCCGAGGGCGCGATAGGTATCGCAAATGCGCCGTGAGGAGGGTCCATGCCCTGCAAAATAGCCGCCGGAAACTGGAAGATGAACGGGCTGAGCGCCGATCTGGCCGAAGTTCAGGCACTGGCCGCAACCCAGCCTGATCCGGGATGCGACGTGATCATCTGCCCCCCTGCCACGCTTGTGGCAGCCCTTGCAGCGGCCTGTGTGGGCGGTTCGGTCAACGTCGGCGCGCAGGATTGCCACAGCCAGAAATCCGGCGCGCATACCGGCGAAATTTCCGCCGAACAGCTGGCCGATGCGGGGGCGAGCCACATCATTGTCGGCCATTCCGAACGCCGCGCCGATCATTGCGAACCCGATACAATCGTGGCCGAAAAAACCGCAGCCGTATGGCGCGCTGGACTTGTCGCCATTCTCTGCGTCGGCGAGACCGAGGCCGAGCGCGATGCCGGAGCGACACTGGAAGTCGTGCTCCGACAGATTGCCGGTTCGCTACCGGAAGGCGCGAGTGCCGCAAACACGATCCTGGCTTACGAGCCGGTCTGGGCCATCGGAACCGGGCGCACCGCGACGCCTGCGGAAATTGCCGAAATACATGCCGACATTCGCGCCACGCTGTCCGATCGACTGGGCGAGGAGGGCGCTGAAATCTCATTGCTTTACGGCGGCTCGGTCAAGGCCGGAAATGCTGCCGAGATATTCGCCGTGCAAAATGTCGATGGCGCCCTTGTCGGCGGTGCGTCTTTGAAAGCCGGTGATTTCGGACCGATCGTGGCCGCGCTGTCAGCGGCCTGAACGGTGCAAAGCCTGTCGCAATCACCGACAGATCCGGGCTTTGTCCAGAACCCCTATCCGTTTTATGCCCGCGCACGGGCCGCCGGCGATTTCATTTTCCGGGAGGACTATGGCCTGATCTGCGCGACCAGCCATCGCGCCGCGCGCGCGGTCCTGCGCGACCGGGGCATGGGGCGCGAACCGCCGCCCGGCAAGGGCCCGCAGATCGCCGCGCATACCGAAAGCTTTTACGCGGTTGAAGCGCATTCGATGCTGGAGCTCGAGCCGCCGCGTCACACCCGCCTCAGGGGGCTGGTGCTGCGGGCCTTCACCTCGCGTCGGATCCGCGAGCTGGCGCCTGACATCACCGCGCTGTCGCAAGACCTGGCGCGCGACCTGCCCAAAGGACCTGTCGACCTGATCCCGGCATTTGCCGCGCGCCTTCCGGTCACAGTGATCGCCCGCCTGCTGGGCGTGCCGGACACAATGGCGGACCAGCTTTTGAACTGGAGCCATGCGATGGTCGGCATGTATCAGGCGCGCCGGACCCGGGTCATGGAAGACGCCGCCAATCGCGCCGCGCTTGAGTTCGCGGATTTCCTGCGCGGCTATGTGCGCGAAAAGCGGCAGCGCCCCGCTGACGACCTGATCACGCATCTGATCGCCGCCGAGGAAGACGGCGAAAAGCTCAGCACCGACGAAATGATCACGACCTGCATCTTGTTGTTGAATGCGGGACACGAAGCGACGGTGCATTCGCTTGGCAACGGCATCAAGGCGCTTTTGGAGACCGGGGCCGGGCGTGACTGCCTGTCGCCCGACCACGTGCCCGGTACCGTCGAAGAGATCCTGCGCTTTGACCCGCCGCTGCACATTTTCACACGCTGGGTTTATGAGCCGTTGCGGATCTTCGGGCAGCCTCTGGACGAGGGCCGCGAAATTGCGGTTCTGCTGGGCTCGGCGGGTCGCGATAAGGAGCTCGGGCCGAACCCGGACAAATTTGACCCGACCCGCGACCCGGCCCAGCATATCGCCTTCGGAGCAGGTCTGCATTTCTGTGTCGGTGCCCCACTGGCGCGTCTGGAAATGCAAATTGCGCTGCCCGTGCTCTTTGCCGCGCATCCAAATCTCAGATTGGTCGGATCGCCGCAATACGCCGATGTCTATCATTTCCACGGGCTCGACCGACTTTTGGTCAGCACGATTTGAGTGGATCCCTGCCGAAGCGAGCTTTACGGGTGTCATTGCGGAATTCGGTCAACTGGGCCGATTTCCAGGCGCACCTCGCCGCGGCACAATAATTACACTCAGGCAGGCTTCAGGAAGCTTTCCTGAGGGCGAGCACTGCGTTCAGACCTCCAAATGCGAAAGCGTTGGACAGGGCGGCATTGATTGGAGCCTCGCGGGCCTCGTTGGGCACCACATCGAGCGGGCAATCGGGGTCGGATTTGCCAAAGCCCGCGGTCGGGGCGATCACGCCTTCGCGCAGCGCCATGATCACTGCCAAGAGCTCGACCGCACCGGTGCCGCCAATCAGATGGCCGTGCATGGATTTGGTGGACGAGACCAGCGGGCATCGGGACCCGAAAACCTCGCTGATGGCGGCGCATTCGGTGGTGTCGTTGGCGGTTGTGCCAGTGCCGTGGGCGTTGATATACCCCACCTCGCCGGGCAATAACCCCGCGTCGGAAAGCGCTCCGGCAATGGCCCGCGCCGCGCCTTCGCGCGACGGCATGACAATGTCGCTGGCATCCGAATTCATTGCAAAGCCTGCCACTTCGGCCAGAATTTCGGCCCCGCGCGCAAGGGCATGGTCGCGGTTTTCGAAAACGAACACCGCAGCGCCTTCGCCCAAGACCATGCCGTTGCGGTCTTTGGAGAACGGACGGCAGCCGTCGGGCGACATGACGCGCAGGCCTTCCCATGCCTTGATCCCGCCAAAGCACAGCATCGCCTCCGAGCCGCCGGTCAGCACGACATCGACACCCCCGGCCCGGATCAACTGAAACGCCTGACCCATGGCATGATTCGACGAGGCGCAGGCGGTCGAGACCGCGAAGGCGGGCCCGCGCAGCCCGTACCGCATCGACATATGCGCGGCAGCGGCGTTCAGCATCAGCTTGGGCACAACAAAGGGATGCACCCGGTTCTTTCCGGTCTCGAAAACCGCGCGATAGGCGTCTTCCCAAGTGTGAATGCCACCCGCCGCGGTGCCAAGGGTCACCCCGCTGCGGTCGCCCATCCCACCTTTGAACCGCAGCCCCGACTGGGTCACCGCCTGATCCGCCGCGATTAGGGCAAACTGGGTGAACCGGTCATAGAGCGCCAGTTGCTGGCGGTCGAAATGCGTTGCGGGATCGAAGCCCCGGACCTGCGCACCGATGCGGATCAAAAGGCGATCGACATCGGGGATGTCAAGCGGACCGATGCCCGAGTGTCCGGCGCGCAAAGCCGCCAGCGTATCGGGCACATTGTGCCCCAATGCATTGATCGTTCCCTGCCCTGTTACGACCACACGCCTCATGCGGTCTGGTCTGCCACCAGCCTTTCGACCGCCGCCACGGTGCTGGCCACGGTCGTTATGTCGAAGTCGCCCACGGCGCGGTCGTTGGCATTGAAAGGGACCGAGATGTCAAAGGCCTCTTCGATCGCAAAAATACATTCGACCAGACCCAAACTGTCGATCCCCAGATCGTCAAGGCTGCGGTCCGGGCGCACGTCGGCGAC
Source organism: Brevirhabdus sp. (assembly GCA_047518005.1). GTDB lineage: Bacteria > Pseudomonadota > Alphaproteobacteria > Rhodobacterales > Rhodobacteraceae > JAKZRT01. Next base: position 35,004 of record JAKZRT010000010.1, on the reverse strand, counting down.
GTCCAACAGACCCTGTTCGGCAATGATCGCAATTACCCGGACCGATATTTCGCTTGCCATGTTCCACCCGATGAACTCGGCAAAAAGCTAGTCTCTCTCGGTGAGCTTTGAAACCGCTTTTTGCAGCGCTGCCACCTGTTTCATCAGACGTGGCAGGCGGCGCAGGGCCTTGTAGTTTTCGATGTTGGTTTCCATCTTGGTGGCGGGCGATCCCATCAGAACCCGGCCCGACGGCGCGTTGGTGTAGATTTTGGATGCCCCGGCGGCGATCACGTCGTCGCCGACGATGATGTTGTCGTTCACCCCAACCTGCCCGCCAAGCACGCAGCGGTTGCCGATCACCGTCGATCCCGCAATCGAGACGCTGGCGCAGATCAAGGTGTCTTCGCCAATCACAACATTGTGGGCGATATGCACGAGGTTATCGAGCTTGGTTCCGCGCCCGATCCGTGTTGCCCGGATGGTGCCGCGATCAATCGCGGTGTTGGCGCCGACCTCGACGTCGTCGCCGATCTCGACGCTCCCGAGCGAATGCACCCGCCGCCATTCGGTTGGCCCACCCGGCGCGGCAACTTCGTGTTCAGCCCCAAGCGACCGGCGGGTGGCTTCGATGTCCATTCCGTCGGGCGGCACGAACGAAAAACCATCCGAGCCGATGATTGCACCCGGCTGGGCGATAAAGCCGTCGCCGATGCGCACGTCGTGGCCGATACGAACGCCGGCGTGGATCAGCGCATCAGCACCGATCTGTGCGCCACGGCCGATCACGACATGCGCCCCGATACGGGCGCGCGAACCCAGCCGGACGCCCGCGCCGATCACTGCAAGTGGGCCGATGGCCGCGTGTTCGCCGATATCGGCGGTTGGGTCGATCAGGGCGGTCGGGTGAATGCCTGGCGGAATATCGGGGCCTGGGTCCATAAGCCCGGTGAGATCGGCAATCGCAAAGCGCGGGCGACCCACAAAGACCGCCGCCTTCAGCCCCATCGCCTGCCAGTCCGCACCGGGCCAGACCAGCGCGGCGCGGGCGTGTCCCTGCGTCAGACCCTTGGCAAATTTCGGATCAAGCGCCAGGGCGATGGCATCTTCCGCAGCGTCTGCCGGTTCTGCCGCGTGGGTAACCTTAAGGGCAAGGTCGCCCGCCGCTTCGGCCCCGAGCGCCTGGGCGATTTCGGCAATTGTGTAGGTCATGGCGCTGGCCCTCATCTGCGGCGAACCAACGGTTCGCGCCCGAAGGCTTAGCCGCGCTAACCTCCAAGCACCACCCCGGCACGGCGCAGCGCACTGAAGATCGCGGAGTCGCGTTGGTAAATATCGCGGCGAAACTGAAGGCGCCCCTTGGCATCGACCCGGGCGCTGCGATAGATCACGTGGACGGGGACATGTTCATCCAGATCAACCCGGAATTCGTCTTCCTCTGCAAGCGCATCGTCGATGACCCGTTGCGTGTCTTCGGTCTGCAGGGACAAAAGCGCGTGCGCAAAATCAAAAGGATCGCCCAGCCGAATGCAACCGTGGCTGAACGCCCGCGCTTCTTTGGAAAAGAGCACCTTTTGGGGCGTGTCATGCAGATAAATGTTATACCGGTTCGGGAACATGAACTTGACCAGCCCCAGCGCGTTGACCTGACTGGGCGGCTCTTTCATCAGAAACGGCCAGGTTTCTTCGTCGAGCGACGCAAAATCCACGGTTTCCCGCTCGACCGGTTCACCGTCTTCATCCAGCAATTCAAGATGCGCCACGGCAAAGGGGTCTTCTTGCAAAAGCGGCAGATATTCCATCGTCGCGATGTCGCGCGGAACATACCAGCCGGGATTAAAGATCATGTGCTCCATTTCATCCGAAAACTCAGGCGTGCGCCGTTCGTCCTCGGCTGCCCCCACAACGGCACGGGTCTGAAATGTCGCGACACCGTTTTCGATAATCTTGGCCGAAAAGTCCGGAATGTTGACCTCGATAAACCGCGCCCCACGGTCGAAATTCATCCAGCGCTCGCGCTCCATTGCCACGATGATTTGAGCCAGTCTTTTATTTGGTGAGGTGTTCAGCATCCGCAGCGACCCCGGCCCCACGATCCCGTCGGCAAAAAGCCCGTGCGCAGTCTGAAAAACCTGCACGGCGCGGGTCAGTTCGGGATCATACGATGCGCGGGCGTTGCGCTTGAGAAAACCCATGGCGATCAGGCGGTCACGCAGGCCAACGACCTGCGGGCCAGTGTCACCGGGCTCCAGCCGTCTGGCATTCACCTTGGCCCCCCATCCGCCACGCGCGATGATCTTTTCCAGGTCAAGTTTGGCCTTCATCAGACGGTTGTATTCGGGCGCTTTAGGCGGAAGCAGTGAAAAATAGGCCTTTGCGTTGGACGCGAAAATGCCATCGAGCAGGGCGCGCGGATCGCGGATCGGACGCCTGCGGGCGATTTCGCCTTGTTTATCCTCGTCGTCGTAATTGATCCTTTTGGGGTTCACTATTCCGCTACCAATGTCGGCGGCATAGGCGAGATAGATTTTGCTCAGGTAAACATCCAATGTGCCCCGGTCTGGGGCTTTCCGGGCCCGTTTCATACGCGCAGCGATTTCGGTGGCCGGATATTCCGAGACCGGAAGGGCATGGTCGGATGCGCCGCGCAGGGCAATCAGCAATGCCTCGCGCCGCAGACGGTGCTTGCGGGTGCGACCTGTCCAGAGTGGCTCAAAACCGTTGTCTCGGTAAAAGGCTGCCAGAACCCGGTCGCCGGCTGCCGCCTGGGCGATGGCCTGTCTAAGCGGTGTCGATTTCGTCGATTGCGCGGCTACGGCCGCCGGCAGAAGGACCGCCAGGACAAAAACTGCTGCCAGCCAGGCTTTTGAGCGAGATCGCCTTAGAATTTGTTCCCAACTTCGCATCAAATCCACCCTTCGTTATACCAACCGGCGGCGCAAAGACTTTGGCCGAAATCGATAAGATGTCCACTCACATTTAATCTATCGCGTAAAAGCAAAATTGGACGTTTTTATTGCGTCACAGCGCCCAAATTCGGGCCATTACAACACCTTGGCGGAAATCCGCCTAACCCTGGGGTTCCAATAAGAATTTCTTTAACCTAAACTTGGTGACGGTGAGTTTTCATGTAACGAGTTCGGTGCGGCATTTGGGGAGCCGCAATGCGACCGTCATCAAGGCGGCGAAAAAACGGACGACGGACAGGCAATTTCATGACGCAATCCACCCTTGCGACACTGAGCCGACGAAATCTGCTGCGTATCTTTGCGGCAGGCGCGGTTGCCGCTGCCCCCACCTATTCCAATGCGTTCAACCTGATCCGAGGTGCCGGCGATATCCGCCGTGTCAAAATGTATTCGGGCCGCAGTGGCGAAAGCATTGACGCCATTTATTGGATCGACGGCCACTATATCCCAGAGGTTTTCGACGAGATCAGCTATTTCATGCGTGACTGGCGGTCGGGCTCGGTCAAGCTGATTGATCGGCGAACGGTCGATATCATCGCAGCCTCGCATCAGCTGCTCGGCAGCGACGAGGCGTTCTCGATGCTTTCGGGCTATCGCACCGCCGCCACCAACCGGGCCCTGCGCGCAAGGTCGCGCAGCGTAGCGCGCAATTCGCTGCATGTTCTGGGTCAGGCTGCCGACCTGCGCATGCGCGGCCGGTCGGTCAACCAGATCGCCCAAGCGGCCAAGACCTGCAATGCAGGTGGCGTCGGCAGGTACCGCGGTGCCAATTTCGTTCATATGGATTGCGGAGATATCCGCACCTGGAACGGCTGAACAAATCTGTCTGATCAACTCGGCCGGGCCGCCTTGGGCGGCTTTTTCTTTGGCTGCGGGATGGTGCCCAAGGAGAGACTCGAACTCTCACGCCCGTGAAGGCGGGGGATTTTGAGTCCCCTGCGTCTACCATTCCGCCACTTGGGCACGACGCGCTTGGTAGTCGACCAATTCGGTGGGGTCAACGCGCTTGACCTTGGTACCACCCCGTGGTGCATGGTGCCCATGTTGCGCGCGCTTTACGACCGGACGATTCAGTTGGCCGAGACACCCCACGCCCTGTGGGCGCTGGCGATCGTGGCCTTTGCGGAAAGCTCGGTTTTTCCGATCCCGCCCGATGTTTTGATGATCCCGATGATCATTGCGCGCCCGTCCAAGGCCTGGATTATTGCCGGCGTGGCGCTGGCTGCGTCGGTTCTGGGTGGGATCTTGGGCTATGCCATTGGCACATTTGCCTATGACAGCATCGGCCAGCCGATCCTGGCAGCCATGGGCAAAGCGGCGGCGATGGCCGAATTCAACACGCGCTTTAACGATTTCGGCTTCTGGCCGGTGCTGATCGCGGGCGTGACCCCGTTTCCCTACAAGGTTGTCACCATCATGTCGGGCTGGACGGGCTTGCCCTTTGCCACTTTCGTCGTCACTTCCGTGATTGCGCGCGGTCTGAGGTTTTTCATCGTCGCTGGGCTATTGTGGAAATTCGGCGCACCGATACGCGAATTCATCGAGCGTCGTCTGGGGGTGATGTTCATTCTCTTGGTCGTCCTGCTTGCCGGTGGCTTCTATGTGGTACGTTACTTATGAACCGTAAGTCGTTGATAATTCTTGCATCTAGCGGTTCTGCGGCCTTGTTGCTGGGGGCCTTTGCTTTCCAGTATCTGGGCGGCATGCCACCATGCAAGCTGTGCCTCTGGCAGCGCTGGCCGCACGGCGTCGCCGCGCTGATCGGGCTATTGGCCCTGACGGTTGCGCCGCGCGGCCCGTTTCTGCCGCTGCTGGGCGGGTTCGCGGCACTGGCGACCGGCGCGGTTGGCCTTTATCACGCCGGCGTCGAGAGAAAATGGTGGGAGGGGCCCACCGGATGCACTGGTTTCGACATTTCCGACCTCAGCGCCGCCGAGCTGATGGAGGCGATCACCGACGCACCGTTGATCCGCTGCGACGAGGTTGCCTGGGCCCAGGCGGGGGTCTCGATGGCCAGCTGGAACGGCATTTTGTCGGTTGGTCTGGCGCTGATCTGGATTGCGGCAGCGCGCGCCAGGGTCTGACCGCCGATCTCAGTGCAGTCTCAGTTCGCCAACCACATTGCGCCACTCGCCCGGCGCGATCAGCTTGCGGTGCGAAAATCGCACCGAATGCAGCGGTCCTTCGATGTCGCGCTCCCAAAACTCGATGAATTCAAAGAGCCGCGGATAGTCCGGCGCAAGGTCGTAGTCTTGCCAGATATAGCTGTTGAGAACGTGTTGGTAATCGGGCATCCGATAGAAAAATTCGGCCGTCGTCAGCCCGTAGCCCTTGAGCATAAGCTCGGTCTCGTTGCCCGTCATTTTCACCTCTCACACCACCGTTTCTGTCAGAATGCCAGATCGTGATTAACATATCAACAATATCAATGTGTTAGCAACGGCGTGGCCCGGCTGCTAACGCCTTGAACCATTTGGTTGCAGGGCATATCTTCCTTCATGTATACAAAGTATAACAATATCTTGTGACCCCCGAGGCCTTGTGAACGACACCACAGACACCCCAGAATTGGGCGAAGATACGCCGGAACGCCCCCCCTACGACGGCCCGGTAATCTCGATCGCGGATGAAATGCGCACGTCCTATCTGGACTATGCGATGAGCGTGATCGTGTCCCGAGCGATCCCCGATCTGCGCGACGGGCTGAAACCGGTTCACCGGCGCATTCTTTACGGTATGCACGATACCAGCAACACCTACGACAAGGCCTATCGCAAGTCTGCTCGGCCCGTGGGCGATGTGATGGGCAAGTATCACCCGCATGGTGACGGGGCGATCTATGACGCGCTGGTTCGTATGGCCCAGCCGTTTTCAATGTCGCTGATGCTACTTGACGGTCAGGGTAACTTTGGCTCGATGGATGGCGATAAGCCCGCCGCCATGCGCTATACCGAAGTGCGGATGCAGCGCGTCGCGAATGCGCTTTTGGACGACATCGACAAGGACACGGTCGATTTTCAGGACAACTACGACGGCAAGGACCGCGAGCCGACGGTTCTGCCGGCGCGGTTCCCCAATATGCTGGTCAATGGCGCGGGCGGCATTGCTGTCGGAATGGCCACAAACATTCCGCCGCACAATCTGGGCGAGGTCATCGACGGCACGCTGGCGCTGATTGATCAGCCGGATCTGAGTTCCGAGGCGCTGACCGAATTCATCCCCGCCCCCGATTTTCCGACCGGCGGGGTGATCCTGGGCCGTTCCGGCGCGCGTAAGGCTTATCTCGAGGGGCGCGGCAGCGTGATCATCCGCGCCAAGACGCGCATCGAGGAGATCCGCAAAGACCGCTATGCCATCGTGCTGGACGAGATCCCGTATCAGGTCAACAAGGCCACGATGATCGAGAAGATCGCCGAACTGGCCAAAGAGAAGAAACTTGAGGGCATCGCGCATGTTCAGGACGAATCCGACCGGATCGGGATCCGGGTGGTTATCGAGCTGAAACGCGACGCCACGCCCGAAGTGGTGCTGAACCAGCTCTTCCGGTTCACGCCGATGCAGACCTCGTTCGGGTGCAACATGCTGGCGCTGAACGGTGGTCGGCCAGAGCAGTTGACACTGCGCCAGTTCCTGACGGCGTTTCTGGATTTCCGCGAAGAGGTCGTGGCGCGCCGCACAGCGTATCTTCTGCGCCGCGCCCGCGAACGCAGCCATATCCTGTGCGGTCTGGCGGTGGCTGTGTCCAACGTCGACGAAGTTGTCGCCACGATCCGCACCAGCGCCGACCCGGCCGAAGCACGCGCCAAGCTGATGGACCGGCGCTGGCCCGCATCCGACATCGCCGAGTACATAAATCTGATCGACGACCCGACCCACAAGATGAACGCCGACGGAACCTATTTTCTTTCCGAAACCCAGGCGCGTGCGATCCTTGAATTGCGGCTGCAACGTTTGACCGCCCTTGGTGTGAAAGAGGTTACCGGCGAACTTACCGAGCTGGCGTCCGGCATTCGGGACTACCTCGACATCCTGCGGTCGCGCGACCGTATTCTGGCGATAATTTCAGACGAACTGCGCGAGGTTCGCGATGCTTTCGCGGTGCCGCGCCGGACCGAGATTGTCGACTGGTCGGGCGACATGGAAGACGAAGACCTGATCGAACGCGAGGACATGGTCGTGACGGTCACGGACGCCGGTTACATCAAACGCACACCGCTGGCCGACTTCCGTGCGCAGCGGCGCGGCGGCAAGGGCCTCAGTGGTATGGCCACCAAGGAAGACGACGTGGTCACCACGCTCTTTGTTGCCAACACCCATACCCAGCTCTTGTTCTTCACCACCGCCGGCATGGTCTACAAGCTGAAGACCTGGCGCCTGCCTCTGGGCGGACGCACCGCCAAGGGCAAGGCGATCATCAACATCCTGCCCATTCCGCAGGGGGTGACTGTGGCCGCAATCATGCCCGTCGACGCGCCCGAAGACGACTGGGAAGAATTGCAAATATTCTTTGCCACATCGGCCGGCGGCGTGCGGCGCAATGCGCTGAGCGATTTCACCAACGTTATGCGCAACGGCAAGATCGCGATGAAATTGCCCGAGGGCGTCAACCTTGTCGACGCGCGCATCTGCACGCCCGACGATGACATCATGCTGGTCACGGCAGGCGGGCGCGCCATTCGCTTTCCAACCACCCAAGTGCGGGTCTTCAAGGGCCGCGATTCGACCGGGGTGCGCGGGGTTCGGCTGGGCGCGGGCGACCGCGTGGTGTCGATGTCAGTGATCCGCCATTTCGAGGCGACCGCCGACGAACGCGCCGCCTATCTGAAAATGCGCCGCGCTCTGGGGGGCCTCGAGGACGACGCTGAGACCGACGAAGATGACGTTCCCGCCAGCGACATCAGCCAGGATCGTTTCGACGAAATGAAAGCCACCGAGGACCTGATCCTGACGATCAGCGCCGGCGGCTCGGGCAAACTGAGCGCCAGCCACGACTATCCGGTGCGCGGGCGCGGCGGTCAGGGGGTCCTGGCGATGGACAAGGCGATGCGCGGCGGCGCTCTGGTGGCGTCGTTCCCGGTGAGCGAGGGCGATCAGATCATGCTCGCCACTTCCACCGGCCAGTCGATCCGCGTGCCCATCGAGGGCATATCGTTCCGCTCGCGTAGCGCTGGCGGCGTCAAGGTTTTCGACACTGCTGACGACGAATATGTCGTCTCGGTCGCGCGCATCGCTGATCAGGGTGACGACGACGGGGACCCTGCGTCGGCCTGAATTTTTCAAGTGATTGGAAATGGCACTGGACGTACGCGATGCGCGGCGCAACCCATTAACCAACACTCCGGTTAACTATCTGTTAAGTTAAAACTTTCTTTAAATCCTCAAATTGCGCTATTTGTTTGTCCATCGCCCTTGGGGGTCGGCGGTGAAGTTCGATTTCCAAGTGAAAGGCCCCCCGATGCGTCCCTTTGTATTTTCGCTTCTTCTCGCCATCGTTGCCCCGGCACTGCTTTGGGCCGAAATTCCCCTCGGCATCACCGGGGCCGAGTTTAGCATTGGATTTGTCAAACAGGACAGCGGCGCGGCGGCGGGCAGCCTGGGCCCGATCAAAAACCCAGGTGACGATCTGGACATTTCGCTTGGCTTTGCCGCCGTCAACGTTGCGTTGACTCAGTATCATGGCGTGCAGGGCGATGCCGTGCTGGAGGAAACGCCGGACGGCGCCATCGGACGGCTGGGCGCGCATCTTTTCATGACACCTAATTCTGCCCAGAAGTACGGGATTTTCGGAATGCTGGCCGATGTGGATGGCGAAGCTGTGACCTATGGCGCAGCGGGGGTCGAGGGCATTCTGGCGCTCGGGACGCGCACCAGTATCGAGCTGCGGTGCGGTATCGGCGCGGCATCTGCGGCGGGCCTGGACTTCATTTTCGTCGGGGCGCGAGTATCGCACCAGATACTTGGCGGCAGCACATTGATTTATGCCGGCTATGACCTGACGGAATTCGATGAAATAGGATTCAGCGCCTGGGCACATGACATGGTTCTGGGCGCTCGGGTCAACCTTGCGGGGCGGGGTCTCAGCGGCTTTGCCGAAGTGTCGCGGTCGCGCCTGACCGGTGTTGATGCGGCCCCCGACGAGACCGTAGTCCGCGCCGGTCTCACGCTGTCGTTCGGCCGGATCGGCGGGACCAGCCCGCTGACCGGCCAATTCCACACCGCCGACCCGGTGTCCCAGCTGGTCCGTCGCGGGTTCTTCTGACCCCCCCCTTCCCTCGCCTGCATCAATGGCTTATGTCGCGCGCATGAGCGGGCGGCTTGATATCGTGGGTGGCGGCATGGCCGGGGCCGAAGCCGCCTGGCAGGCCGCCGAGGCAGGCGTCGCCGTCACCATCCACGAAATGCGGCCCGCTCGGGGCACGTTCGCCCATAAGACCGGCGATCTGGCCGAAATGGTATGCTCGAACTCGTTCCGTTCGGATGACGACGAACAAAACGCGGTCGGTCTTCTGCATTGGGAAATGCGCGCTGCGGGCGGATTGATCATCGAAACGGCCGATGCCCACGCGCTGCCTGCCGGCGGGGCGCTGGCGGTTGATCGCGAGGCCTTCGCGCGGGCAGTGACCGAACGCCTGCACGCCCATCCAAATGTCCGGGTTGAGGCCAACGAGATCACAGAACTCCAGCGCCAGGGCCAGTGGATTATCGCCACCGGCCCGCTGACCAGCAGCGATCTGGCTGCTGCAATCCGGGCCGAAACCGGTCAGGCGGCGCTGGCGTTTTTCGATGCCATCGCGCCCATTGTCTATGCCGAGACCATCGACATGACCCGCGCGTGGATGCAGTCGCGCTATGACAAGGGCGAAACCGAGGACCAGCGCCGCGCTTACCTCAACTGCCCGATGGACCGCGACCAGTACGAAGCATTCATCGACGCGTTGCTGGCCGCCGACAAGACCGAATTTCACGAGGGCGAGACCGCCAAGTATTTCGACGGCTGCCTGCCGATCGAGGTCATGGCCGAGCGTGGACGTGAAACGTTGCGGTTCGGTCCGATGAAGCCCGTGGGGCTGACCAATGCCCATGCGCCAGACCAAAAACCCTATGCCGTTGTGCAGCTCAGGCGCGACAATGCTTTGGGCACGCTTTTCAACATCGTGGGCTTTCAGACCAAGATGAAATATGGCGCGCAAGTCGATGTTTTCAAAATGATCCCCGGTCTTGAAAACGCCAGCTTTGCGCGGCTTGGCGGAATTCACCGGAATACGTTTATCAACTCGCCCTCGCTTCTGGACAATCAGATGCGCCTGAAATCTCGACCCAATATTAGGTTTGCCGGTCAAATTACCGGCGTCGAGGGCTATGTGGAAAGTGCTGCCATGGGGCTTTTGGCCGGGCGCCTGGCGGTTGCCGAAATGGCGGGCCGAAACTTGCCGCCACCACCGCCTGAAACTGCCGTCGGGGCGATGCTCGCTCACATCACCGGCGGTGCCGAGGCGAAGACCTTCCAGCCGATGAACGTCAATTTTGGCCTCTTTCCGCCGGTTGATGCCAAAGGCGGGCGGCGCAACCGCCGCGACCGGTACCGGGCCTACACCAACCGGGCCAAAATCGCATGGCAAGGCTGGCTTGGCCATTCACGGCTGGACGCGGCGTGATATCCGCCTAGGGTCGGGTCATGAGCGACAAAGATCTGAGCAACGTCTGGCAGGCAAAAACGGTCGATGAAACCATCGAACTTTATGCTGGTTGGGCAGATAGTTATGACGAAGATGTCAGGGCCTGGGGCTATGCCACGCCAGGCCGCATTGCCGAGGCACTGGCCGCCGCGCTGCCCGACAAAGCATCATCGATCCTGGATTTTGGCTGTGGCACCGGTGTTTCGGGCCGCGCATTGTTGGAACGCGGGTTCACGGTCGTCGATGGCACCGACGTTTCGGCGGAAATGATCGCGCAGGCCGAGGGACAGGGCATTTATCGCAAGCTCTGGCAAAGCGAACCGGGAGTTCTGGACGTCAAGCCGGGCGATTACGTCGCGATAGCGGCCATGGGGGTGATCAGTTCGGGTGCCGCGCCACCCGACACTTTGGCGATGGTGCTGAGTGCGCTTGGAAAAGGCGGTTTGCTGGCGATGTCCTACAACGACCCGACGCTTGGCGATCAGAAATACATTGACGCTTTGGAGGTTGCCATAAGCGGCGGTTTGGCGCGGATCAAATTCGAAGAATACGGTCCGCACCTGCCGCAAAAAAACATGAACTCACGTATCTACATCATTGAAAAGACGTGATAACGCGGTTTGCGCCGTCGCCGACCGGGCCCTTGCATCTGGGCCACGCTTATTCCGCATTGCTGGCTTGGGACACTGCGCGAAATGCTGGCGGGCGGTTCTTGCTGCGGATTGAAAACATAGACTTTGCGCGGTCCCGAAGCGAATTCGAGACTTTGATTTATGAAGATCTCGCGTGGCTGGACATCGACTGGGAAAAGCCGGTCATGCGGCAATCGGACCGGTCCGGAGCTTACGGCAAAGCGTTGCGCGAATTGTGGGACCGGGGCCTTCTTTACCCTTGCACCTGCACCCGGCGCGATATTGCCGAGGCCCTAAGCGCGCCGCAGGAAAACCCGTCGGGGGCCGACGGGCCGGTCTACCCGGGCACGTGTCGCAGCCGGGACCGGGTTGCACTCGACGGTCCCCACGCCCTGCGCCTTGACATCAGGATGGCCACCCAACTTGTTGAAACCCTGACATATACCGAGACTGGCGCGAAGGGATCTGGCAAGGTGACGACGGACCCGCAGCGGTTGATCGAAGACATCGGCGATGTGGTATTGGCGCGGCGGGACATCGGCACTTCGTATCATCTGGCGGTGGTCGTTGACGACGCAAACCAAGCCATCACGACGATCGTGCGCGGGTGCGATCTTGGCTCGGCCACGCCCATTCACGTGCTGCTGCAGAAGCTATTGGGATTGCCAACGCCGCTCTATCATCACCATCGGCTGATCCGCGACGAGGCCGGCAAACGGCTGGCCAAACGTACCGACGCCGCTGCGATCCGCACTTATCGTGACGCAGGTCAGACGCCCGCTGATATTCGCGCGATGGTGGGTTTTTAGGCCTGCGCGGCCAACAGCTCAATCTCTTTCCCGTCCAAAACCCTTGTAAAGAAACAACTTTTCCTATTGGTATGACATGCCGGACCGGTCTGGTTGACCACCACCAACAGGCAATCGCGGTCGCAGTCGATGCGCAGATCAACCAAGTTCTGAACATGACCGCTGGTTTCTCCCTTGATCCATAATTGCCCGCGCGACCGCGACCAATAGTTCACGCGACCGGTCTCCAGGGTTCTTGCCACCGCCTCTGCATTCATCCAGGCCAGCATCAGAACCTGCGCATCGTCCGCGTCCTGTGCCACGACCGGGATCAGGCCGGCATCATTGTAATTCAGGCTCAACGGATCAAAAGCCATCTCGAAACCCTTTGTCATGACCGTGCAGCGCCCCTATGTAGGGCAGGAGCGCGTGAAGGGAAAGCAATGAACGCCGAAAGCGATCTGATCAGGCTTTATTCGGGGCGGATTTTGGCGCTGGCCGCCAGCATTCCGCGCACGGAACGCCTGGTGCATCCGACCGCAACCGCGCGGCGGCGGTCACCGCTTTGCGGGTCGACCGTCACGGTCGATGTCGAGGTCGCGGATGGGCGGATTACTGATTACGGTCAGGACGTTAAGGCCTGTGCCTTGGGTCAGGCTGCAGCCTCGGTCGTGGGCAGCGTCGTGATTGGCCTGACCCGTGAAGATATCGCCAAAGCGCGCGATCAACTTGAGGACATGTTGAAATCGGGCGGTCCGCCACCTGGGACACCATTTGAAGGTCTGGCAGTGCTGGAACCGGCGCGGGACTTCAAGAACCGCCACGCGTCGATAATGCTGGCCCTGGACACGCTGTCCGAAGCACTTTCTGAGGCCGAAAAAACGACAGCGGGATAGAAAAACCGCCGCACCCGGGGCTTCCGGGGCGGCGGAGGTATGCGGATCACATCAGACCGGACGCGGACGCGGGACAGGCAGTGACGCTGCTGTTTTGGGGACTTGCAGCGCTACGCGTCGGGTTGGGACCGCAGGCAGAGACTAGAAAAAACCAGGCGCGTGCAGCGCCACCAGAAAGCTGAAAACAAGCGCCGCAAGCCCAATGGCATCGCCCAATAGCGTGGGCACCGAGCGCGTGACAATGGCTTTGATCTCGGCCGACATCGGGAACCTGCTTGGTTGTTTGTTCCCTGATTGTTCTCAAATTTTCCCCGATTTGTAAAGAACTTTTTAAGAACATTTGCGAACAAACCGCGAAAATTTAGTTAACCCACTGAAATCAAACGAATTGCCCGATCCTGCTCCATCAGCCACAAAAGAACCCGCACCGCCTTGCCCCGGTCAGACGTCAGATCGGGATCTTTGATGAGCAAGGCGCGCGCATCCGAGAGCGCGGTGGCCATCAGCGCCGTCTGCCGTTCAGTGTCGGCAATCCGAAAGCGCGGCACGCCCGACTGCGCGGTGCCGATCAAATCACCAGCGCCGCGCATGGCCAGATCGGTTTCGGCGATGCGAAAGCCGTCCTCGGTTTCACGCAAGATCGAGAGCCGCCGTTCGCCACCCTGCGACAGCGGCGGCTGGTAAAGCAGGAGGCAGGTCGAGGCATCGGCCCCCCGCCCCACCCGGCCCCGTAACTGGTGCAACTGCGCAAGCCCGAAATGCTCGGCCCGCTCGATAACCATGATCGTAGCTTGCGGAACGTCGACGCCCACCTCGATCACCGTCGTGGCCACCAAAACCGGCACCCGGCCTGCCACAAAGTCGGCCATCGCCTTGTCGCGGTCGCCGTCGGGCATCTGTCCGTGGACCAGTCCGACCACGCCCTCGCCCAGCCGCGCGCGCAGGCTTTCGAAGCGTTTTTGAGCGGCGGTCAAGTCCAGCGTTTCGCTTTCGTCGACCAACGGGCAGACCCAATAAGCGCGTTGGCCATGTTCGACCGCCGATCGCAGCCGTTCGACCACCTCGTCGATGCGCCCCATCGAAATCAGCGCGGTTGTCACCGGCTGCCGACCGGGCGGTTTTTCGTCCAGCACCGAGACATCCAAATCGCCGTATTGCGCCAATTCCAGCGACCTTGGGATCGGAGTGGCGGTCATGACCAGCACGTCCGCTCGCTGCCCCTTTTCGCCGAGTTCCAGCCGCTGGCGCACGCCAAATCGATGTTGCTCGTCAACCACCGCAACGCGCAGATCGGCAAAAGCGACGTCGGGCTGAAAAACCGCGTGGGTGCCCAGCAAGATATCGATTTTCCCCTTGGCCAGATCTTTCAGTTTGACCGCCCTGCCCGCACCTTTGTCGCGCCCGGTCAAGACCTCGACGCGGACACCGGCGGCGGCGCAAAGCGGGCCCAGGCTTGCCAGATGCTGGCGCGCGAGTATCTCGGTCGGGGCCATCATCACGCCCTGCCCACCCGCCTCGACTGCAGTGATCAGCGCAAGCGCGGCCACCAGGGTTTTGCCGGACCCCACATCGCCCTGCAAAAGTCGGCTCATCCGCGCATCGCTGGCCATATCTGCGGCGATTTCGGCGTTGGCGCGGGTCTGCGCGGCGGTTGGCGTGTAGGCCAGCGACGCCAGCAATTTGGCGCGCAGGGCACCATCGCCCTTGGTCGGACGACCCTTGCCGCGCCGCATCGCCTGGCGTGCCAGCGCCAGCGTCAGTTGATGGGCAAAAAACTCGTCATAGGCCAGACGCCGCCGCGCCGGCGCTTCGGCGGTGATCTCAGCCGCGCGTTCCGGAGCATGCGCAGCGCGGATTGCGTTCGCCCAGGCGGGCCATTCTTCTTGCGCAAATAACGCAGCGTCGATCCATTCGTCCAGGTCGGGCAGACGCTCTTGCGCGGCTACCGCTGCCTTGACCATTTGCTTTTGCGTAACACCATGGGTCAACGGATAGACCGGCTCGAACGCCGGAATACTCTCGGCCTGATCCGCTTTGACCATGTGCTCGGGGTGAACCATCTGCGGAATGCCGTCGAAAAGCTCGACCTTGCCCGAAACCACGCGGCGTTCGCCTTCGGGCAGCATCCGGTGCAGATATTCTGGGTTGGCATGAAAGAATACCAGCTGAAATGCGGTTTCGGCGTCCTCAACCGTGATCCGATACGGCCGCCCTTTCTGGCGCGGCGGCGTATGGCGGCCCACCAGCACTTGGACCGTTGCCGTGTCCGGGTAATTCAGGCCCAGCACGCTATCGCGACGACGGCGGTCGATAACGGCGTGAGGCAAGGTGAACAGCAGGTCGCGCGGCTTTGCGATATCGATCTGGGCCAGATTCGTGGCGGTCTTTGGTCCGATCCCGGCGAGATTCGTGAGGTCGGCGAAAAGCGGGAAAAGAACTTCGGGCCTGCTCATAGGTCCCCGATAAGGCGCAGCCAGGCGTCTTCGTCTATCGTCTCGACGCCAAGATCGGCGGCCTTTTTCGCCTTTGATCCTGCCCCGGGACCGGCAACAAGAATGTCTGTTTTGGCCGACACCGAGCCCACAACCTTGGCCCCCATGGCTTCGGCCCGCGCCTTGGCCTCGGCGCGCGTCATGCGGTCAAGGATGCCGGAAAAGACCAGCGTTTTCCCGGCCACGGGTGAACCAGCCGTGTCTGGTCGGGCCGCATCTTCCACATTCAGATGGCCGATCAGCCGGTCGATTGCGGAACGCTCGGCCTCTTGCGCGAAGGCCGTGACCAGCGAAGCCGCCATGACATCGCCGACGCCGTCGATGCCGGTCAGGTCGATCCATTCGGCCCCCCCGCCAACTTGCGCGGCCGACATCGCAGCCGCGAAAGCCGCCCAATTGCCGTAATGTGTGGCCAGCAGATTTGCGTTGGCCTCGCCCACGTGGCGCAATCCAAGGGCAAATATCAAGCGACCAAGCGCAATGGTGCGACGACCCTCGATCGCTGCAAATAGATTGCCGGCCGACAGTTCGCCCCATCCTTCGCAGTCCCGAAGCGGCGACGGCTGATCTGCGCCGAACCGCGCCGCCAGGGTGAAAATGTCGGCCGGTTCGCGTATCCAGCCGTCGGCGAAAAACTGTTCAACCTGCTTGGCCCCGAGACCTTCGATGTCAAACGCGGCGCGGCTGACGAAATGCTTCAGCTTCTCCACCGTCTGCGCCGGGCAGATGACGCCGCCGGTGCAGCGTCGAACCGCGTCGCCATCATCGCGGATCGCCGTCGATCCGCATTCGGGGCAGGTTTCGGGAAAGACGAAGGGCACGGCGCCCTCGGGTCGTTTGGACAAGTCCAGGTCAGCGACCTTGGGGATCACATCGCCAGCGCGATAAACCTGAACCCAGTCACCAACGCGAATGTCTTTGCCGCCGCGTATCGCATCGCCCTTCGAATCGCGACCCGCGATGTAATCTTCGTTGTGCAGCGTGGCATTGGACACCACCACCCCGCCGACGGTCACCGGTTTCAGCCGCGCGACGGGGCTGAGCGCGCCGGTCCGCCCCACCTGAATGTCGATCGCCATCAGCCGCGTCCAGGCAAGCTCGGCCGGAAACTTATGCGCGATCGCCCATCTTGGCGTAGTCGATCGCAGGCCCAGGCGCGCCTGCAGGGCAAGGTCGTCGACCTTGTAGACCACGCCGTCGATGTCATAGCCGAGCGTGGCGCGCTGTGCTTCGATCTCGCGGTAATGGTCCAGCATTTCGCCGGGTCCGTTACAGCGCCGCGTCAACGGATTGGTTGCAAACCCAAACTCGGCAAGCCGCGCGATGGCGTCCGCCTGGGTGTCGGCCAGCGGTCCGGAAAGCTCGCCCCAGGCATAGGCAAAAAATCTCAGCGGTCGGTGCGCGGTGATCCGGGCATCAAGCTGCCGCAGCGACCCGGCGGCAGCGTTGCGCGGGTTGGCAAACGTCTTGCCATCTGCTTGGGCCTGCGCATCGTTCAGCGTCGCGAAATCCCGGTGGGTCATGTAGACCTCGCCGCGAACCTCGAGAATTTCGGGCCCTTCGATCAGGGTCTGAGGAATGTCCGAGATGGTTTGCGCATTGGCCGTCACGTTCTCGCCGACAGCGCCGTCACCGCGGGTGGCGGCGTGAACCAGCTGGCCGCCCTCGTAGCGCAGGCTCAGCGACAATCCGTCGATCTTGGGTTCGGCGGTGTAGGCCAGCACCGTGTCATCGCGCAGACCGAAGTACTTGCGAACGCGGCCGTCGAAATCGGTGATATCGCTGTCGTCGAAGGCGTTGGCCAGCGACAACATGCGCACCGAATGTCTAATTTCGGGAAAAACTTTTGACGGCGCGGCCCCTACGTTGTCAGACGCGCTGTCGGGTCGCTTGAGTTCGGGGAAGTGGGCCTCGATCGCCGCGTTCCGTGCTTTCAGGGCATCATAGGCCGCATCGGAAATCTCGGGCGCATCATCGGTGTGATACGCGGTGTTGGCCCGCGCCAATTCTGTCGCAAGACAAGTAAGCTCGGCCTGCGCCTCGGTCGCGCTCAGGTCCTGCACCGCCTTTATTGCGCTCATCACCCCATCCCCGGATCACGCCGGGTTCCGCCCCCGCGTAGCTTTCAGTGATATGGGGACTGGCGGCGCACGTCCAGAGATCGCGCGCCACGATTTCGGGCGCGCCGGAATTTCCCACCGGATCAAAATATGGCCCGAAGGACCCTTGCCCGATGCGCGATATTCAATATTTTCGAATGAACGGGGCTTAGGCCCCGATGGCAATCGGCGGCTCCATCACCGAAGGTTCCGGATCGCGCAACACATAACCGCGCGCCCAGACCGTTTCGATATAATTGTCGCCGTCCGTCGCAGTATTCAGCTTTTTGCGCAGCTTGCAGATGAAGACATCAATGATTTTCAGCTCGGGCTCGTCCATACCGCCGTAAAGATGATTGAGGAACATTTCCTTGGTCAGCGTGGTCCCCTTGCGCAGGCTCAACAATTCGAGCATCTGGCATTCCTTGCCGGTCAGATGCACTGTCTTGCCGCCCGCGTCTACCGTCTTGGCATCAAGATTGACCGAGATTTTTCCGGTGTTGATCACCGATTGCGAGTGACCCTTTGAACGGCGGATGATGGCGTGAATGCGCGCGACCAGTTCTTCGCGGTGGAACGGCTTGGTCAGATAATCGTCGGCTCCGAACCCGAATCCCTTGAGCTTGTTTTCAGTATCGTCAGCGCCTGACAATATAAGGATCGGCGTTTCGATCCGCGCCATCCGCAACTGCCGCAGAACGTCGTGACCGTTCATGTCAGGAAGGTTCAGATCAAGAAGAATAAGATCGTAATCGTAGAGCTTGGCAAGATCGATCCCCTCTTCGCCAAGATCCGTCGAATAGACGTTCAGATTGGCATGGGTCAGCATCAGTTCAATACTTTTCGAGGTTGTCGGATCGTCTTCAACCAGCAACACACGCATTTATTCATCTCCGGATTATGGGTTTTTGTTAATTCAACTTTGGCCAACAATGGTTAACTGGTCGTTACCAGCCTGCCGGATTTTAACACAAATTCTATATTCAACCAGCGTCAATCGCCGGGGACCTGCCGAAATCGCTGGACCGCCGTCGCCTTCAGCGCGACTTCGCCATGAACATCGACGGCGCGGAACCATGAGTGAAACTCTTCCTCTGATAGCCCGTAAGTTGTCAGCGCGTCGGGCTCGGTCAGCAATCCATAGCGCACGGCGCGCACCACGGCTGCCTTGCGGCTGGCGACCCAACGCCTTGTGTCTTTGGGCGGAAGGTCGGCGCGGGTCATGTTGGTCCCGTCTGGCAGTGATACGGCGCGCGGACCGTCGATCTTTTTCAGGTACATGCTCCAACCCCTTGCTGTCAGCGTTTCGACGATCTCACACGAGATTTAAGGACCGGTATATTTCAGGGGTTGAGAGTGGTTTCATTTTACCTATATTTTGCCTGATTTTCCGGGGTACCAGGAATGATGAGCCAGGCAGCCGCACTAAATTCACTTGGATTTGCCAAACCGCCCGCCGAGACGCGGGTGGTTGTCGCAATGTCGGGCGGTGTCGATAGTTCGGTGGTCGCGGCCGAGCTGGCGCACGAAGGCTATGACGTGGTCGGCGTGACTTTGCAGCTTTACGACCATGGTGCGGCGCTGGCCAAGAAAGGCGCCTGCTGTGCCGGCACCGATATTCACGACGCACGCCGCGTGGCCGAGGATATGGGGTTTCCGCATTACGTTCTGAATTATGAAAACATCTTTCGCGATGCAGTCATCGACGAATTTGCCGACGCCTATCTGGCGGGAGCAACACCAGTGCCTTGTATCCGATGCAACGAGCGGGTGAAATTCAAGGACCTTCTGGAAACGGCACGCGATCTGGATGCCGACTGCATGGCCACGGGTCATTACATTCAGCGCCGGTTCGGCCCGAAAGGGCCCGAGTTGCACAGCGCTGCCGATGCCGCGCGCGACCAGTCGTATTTCCTGTTTTCCACGACCCCAGAACAACTCGAGTTTCTGCGCTTCCCGCTGGGGCATCTGACGTCGAAATCCGAAACGCGTGCGCTGGCGGCCAGGCACGGGCTGATGGTGGCCGACAAACCCGACAGTCAGGACATCTGTTTTGTGCCCGACGGGAACTATGCCAGCGTCATCGAAAAACTGCGACCAGGTGCCGCCGAGCCGGGCGAGATTGTCGATATGTACGGCGCGGTGGTAGGGACGCATCGCGGTGTCATCCATTACACGATCGGACAGCGGCGCGGGCTTGGGATCGGCGGGCTGGCCGACCCGCTTTACGTTGTGAAGCTGGATGCTGATGCGCGGCGGGTAGTCGTCGGACCGAAATCGGCGCTAGCAACCACGCGGATTCCGGTGCGCGAGATCAACTGGCTGGGCGACGGGCCGCTTGGCGATCAGTCCGCGCGCGAGGTTTCGGTGCGCATCCGGTCCACGCGACCACCTCGGCCGGCGGTTTTGAGGGCCCTCGGCGAGGCTGAGGCCGAGGTTGAGCTTGTGGACCCCGAAGAAGGTGTGAGCCCCGGTCAGGCCTGTGTGTTTTACGAGCCCGGTGGCACCCGTGTGCTGGGCGGCGGCTGGATCTGGCGCGGGCATTGAACGTGGTCTCAATTGGAGACGGGAGAGTTAAGTCTATGATACGCTGCAACTAAATCACCTTCACGTTACCAATGCGTTTTGATCCCTTTTCGCTGGCATCGTTGGATCCAAAGCGCAGGGCATCTGTCCGATTATTGCGCCGCGCGCTCCGCGCGAGATTCTAAGCGAGGGGCCAGCCCCTCGCGCTCCTGTGATGGTCAAAATGCTGCCCGATATTCTTGCCGTTTCAGGAAAGACTTGCGCAAAGTGCAGGGCCGCAAATGTCGACGGCTCGCCCTAGAGATTGGAATAGAGCGCCTTTTGGACGGCGTTCCAGCGAATGCGAATGCGGCTGCCGCCCTCGGTAGCCTCTTCGCTTTCGACCAGGCCCTTTTCGTAAAGCCAGGCCCGTCTGCGCCCGTCCGAATGGGTCAGCGTCAGTACCGCCTCGGTGGTGTTCCCCCGCAGGCGATCCGCGATCGCAATAGTGACGCGGCCCAGCCCTTCGCCGGTCAGCGCCGAGCCGCAGACGACATTGTCGGCGCGATCGGCACGCGCACGCGCGACGGCGGCATCACCGGCGCCCAGAAGGTCGATCTTGTTCCAGAGCTCCAGAACCGGAATGTCGGCGCTGACCCCAAGTTCGGCCATGATCGCCGCGACGTCGGCGGCCTGTTCTTCGGTCTCGGGGTGGGAAATGTCGCGCACGTGAAGGATCAGATCGGCGCTGAGCACCTCTTCCAGCGTGGCGCGGAAAGCGGCGACCAACTGGGTTGGCAGCGCCGAGATGAAGCCCACGGTATCGCTGAGAATGATCTCGGGGCCGTTGCCAAGTTGCACGGCCCGCATGGTGGGATCCAGCGTCGCAAAGAGCATGTCGCGCGCCAGCACTCCGGCCCCGGTCATTCGGTTGAAGAAAGTGGATTTCCCGGCATTGGTATAGCCCACCAGCGCCACCACCGGATACGGCACCCGCGCCCGCGCGGCGCGGTGCAACGCGCGGGTCTTGGCGACTTTGGCCAGTTGCTTTTTCAGCCGCCCCAATTCGTCGTCGATGGCGCGGCGGTCGGCCTCGATCTGGGTCTCGCCAGGACCGCCGACAAAGCCAAGACCGCCGCGCTGGCGTTCGAGATGGGTCCAGGCACGCACCAGGCGCGTTCGCTGATAGGCCAGGGCTGCCATTTCGACCTGAAGAACGCCTTCGCGGGTGCGCGCGCGGTCCGAGAATATCTCCAGAATAAGTCCGGTTCGGTCGAGGAGCTTCACCCCCCAGTCGCGTTCAAGATTGCGCTGCTGGACCGGCGTCACCGCACCGTCGATGAGAACCAGATCAACATCGTCGGCCTTCAGGCGCGCGCCCAGTTCAGCAATCTTCCCCGACCCGAACAGATACCCCGCCCGGGCTTTTGGCAGGCGCACGATCTCGGCCCCCGCGATCTCGATACCCGGCAATGCCCGGGCCAGAGCGACGCCTTCGTCGAGCGCGCGCGCAGGGTCGCGGCGGCCGGAATTGGCGGTGAGGTCGGGATAGAGGACCCAAGCGCGCGTAACCCTGGGGGCGACGGCGTGATCAGATGGCGTCACTCTTCTCCATCATAGAGATTGATCGGTTGCGACGGCATGATCGTCGATATTGCATGCTTGTAGACCAGTTGTGACTGCCCGTCGCGGCGCAACAGCACACAGAAATTGTCAAACCAGGTGATCACCCCCTGCAGCTTGACGCCATTGATCAGAAAGATCGTGACGGGGACTTTGGTTTTTCGAACATGATTAAGGAATGCGTCTTGCAAGCTTTGCTTATCGCCGGCCATTTCTATCGTTGCCTTTGCCTATGATTATTGCCGACTTTTGGCGGTGCTTTCTCGCTGGCGGGATTATGTCCGCTAAGATCAGGAGTTTCCAGCCCCAAAACGCCCACGCGCGACTAGCGCGCCCAGAACTCGCGATTGAGCAGCGCAATGATTGCCAGCGTCTCGAGCCTGCCCAAAATCATCGCGCCCATCATTATCCATTTGGGAATTACCCCTAAGGCACCCCAACTGACGGCGCCTTCCGTGGCGACCGGGGCCAGTGGTCCGGTGGTGGACAGCGACGCGACAGTCAGGACCATGGCGTGGTCGAACCCTATTCCCGCGGCGGCCATGGCGACCCAGATCGTCGCCACCGACAGCGCGAAGAGCATAAAGAAAACCCATGCAATATAGACCCCGCGCGCTGGCACTGCCCGTGCCCGCTTGCCGGTTGCCGCCACCAGCGACGGGTGGACCAGCCGTCCGAGTTCGCGACCGCCATGGATGTAAAGCGCATAGACCCGCAACAGCTTGACCCCGCCTGCGGTTGTGGCCACCCCGCCACCGATCAGCGCCAGCCCAACCAGCACCAGACCCGGTGTCTGGAGCCCCGACCATCCCTGGGCCTGGGCCCAGTTTTCGGAAACGAATCCGGTGGTGGTCAGAAATGACAAAACCGTGAAGAGCGTTCCCCACAGCGCCCCCACAGCGCTTTGCCGCGCGGCTTCGGTCTCGAGGCCAAGCTCGCCCGCGCCGATGAAATGTCGCAAGAAGAGCGCCGCACTGACGACCGCGACCAACAGGGCGCCCAGACGCATTTCGGGATCGTCAATCACCCGGGCAGAGGTTCTGAGCGCCGCTTCGGTCGCATAGGTCCGCCGCGACAGCGCAAAAATAAGGAAAAGAAAGATCAGCGCCTCGCCCGGACCGCTGCTGGTGGCATTGGTAAGACCGCCGGCGGGAGAGATGCCGCTAGTCGAAAGCGTCGACATAGCGTGGACCACCGCGACCAGTGACTGGTCGCCGGCGATGATCAGGCAAACCCACAGAACCAATGTCAGCCCCGCGTAGACTGGCAACAACTGGACCGTGACACGGATCAACTGGGTCGTGGTTTCGGCCGTGCGCCCGCCATCGCTGGCCGACGCAACGCCGCGTCCGGGCTCGGATGTCGCCGAAACCTCAAACCCGCCGAGATTGAGCGGGGCGAATATCGCCGCGGCGGTGATCCAGACAAAAAGCCCTCCCAGCCAGCCCACTTCGGCCCGCCAGAGGTGCAGCGAACCGTCCAGGCGGTCAGGGGCGAAAACACTGGCGCCGGTCGTGGTGAAGGACGACACCATCTCGAAGTACGCGTTCAGCCAAGTTGTGTCGCCCACTGCCTGGTGGAAGGGAACCGCAAAAACCGCCGGCAGGCCCAGATAGGCTCCGACCAGCGTCAGCAGGTGGCTGCGCGCAACGTTTTTCGGACGATATCCGGAAAGCGCCATGGCGAGCATCACGGTCAGCATCAACAGTAGCGCGCCGGAATAGAAAAACGCGCGGGCCGAGGCGAACAACCCGCTTTGGGCTGCCATGATTGCCGGCGGCAGCATGGCAAGCCCGGCCAGCCCCATGAGGATCACGAAAAACGGAAACCTGGCCAGGCGCGACACCGCGACGCCTTAGAAGAAGTCGACCGAGACCTGCAACAGGCGCTCGACCTCGGGGACATCCTTGGCCAGCGAAAAGATGACGATGACGTCGCCTTCCTGCACGCGGGTCTGGCCGGTGGGTTTGATGATCGCATCGCCTTTCTTTACGGCGCCGATCAGCACGCCTTCGGGAAAGTCGATGTCGCGCAGCACCTTGCCGGCAATCGGCGAAGTTGACAGGACCTGGGCCTCGATCACCTCGGCTTCGGCGTCACCGATCGAATAGACCACGCGCACCCGGCCCTGGCGCACATGGCGCAGGATCGAGCTGACGGTAGTGGCGCGCGGGTTGACCCAGGCGTCGATGTCCAGAGGTGCCATCAGCGGCACCAGCGTCGGGTCGTTGATCAGCGCCACCGCCATGGGGCAGCCCGAAGCCTTGGCCCGGACGCAGGCCAGAATGTTGACCTTGTCATCGTCGGTGACCGCCAAAATCGCGTCGGCTCGGTCGATATTGGCCTCGGCCATCAGTTCGGCACTCAGCCCGTCGCCGTGCAGAACGATGGTGCGTTCCAGCTGATCGGCCGCGGCTTCGGCACAGGCGCGGTTGCGTTCGATCACCTTGGCGTGGATGCGGTCGGGACCCTTTTCCAGCGCGCGCGCCACCGCAAGGCCGACATTGCCACCGCCGACGATCACCACGCGTTCCTGCTTGCGGGTCGATTTCCCGAAGATCTCCATCGTGCGTTTGACGTCTTCGATCTGGGCAATCACATAGATCTCGTCACCTTCAAAAAGTTGATCGCCGGCTTCGGGCGCGAAAAGGCGGCCTTCGCGGCGCACCCCGACGACGATGGCCCGCAAAGTTGAGAATAGGTCGGTCAATTGGCGCAGAGGTGTGTTGATCACCGGGCAATCGGCATCAAGCACCACGCCCAAAAGCTGGACCTGACCATCGAGAAAAAACTCGGTGTCAAACGCCGCAGGCGCGGTCAGCCGTTGCAGAGCCGCCGCCGCAACCTCGCGCTCGGGGCTGATCACCACGTCAATCGGCAGATGGTCACGGCGGTAGAGGTCGGAATAGATGGCGGTCAGATAACTTTCGCTGCGCAGCCGGGCGATTTTTCGGCCCACGGAAAAGATCGAATGTGCGATCTGGCAGGTGACCATGTTCACTTCGTCGGACTGGGTCGCGGCGATGATCATATCCGCGTCCGCCGCGCCGGCGCGTTCGAGCACATCGGGGTGCGACGCATGGCCGGCGACGCCGCGCACATCGAGCGTTTCAGTTGCGCGGCGCACCAGATCGGGGTTTTTGTCGACCACCGTCACGTCGTTCTTTTCACCCGACAGGTGACGCGCAATCTGCCAGCCCACCTGGCCCGCGCCACAGATGATCACATGCATGGCCTGTTCCTCTCAGCGTCCGACCCTGGGATCAAACGGCAAATCTGTGGCAGAGCACCAAGTCAAGGTCAATCCGCGGTCGCAGGCTCGGGCTCGGGTTGGGGATCAGGGGTCTCAACATAAGCAACCCGTCCCCCCGACTTTGAAGATGTCACCACGCTGAGCGATTTGAGTTTTCGGTGCAGGGCCGACCGTTCCATACCCACAAAAGTTGCAGTGCGGCTGATATTTCCGCCAAAACGGTTGATCTGGGTCATCAGATATTCGCGTTCGAAAAGCTCGCGCGCTTCGCGCAGTGGCAATGTGGCCAGCGACCCGGAAAGGACCACGCGTTCTGGATCGTTGGAGCCCTCTTCGATCTCGGGAAGCTCGGATGCCTCGACCGGTCCTTCGTCGGGGCCCATGATCAGAACCCGCTCGACCATATTCCTGAGCTGCCGCACATTTCCCGGCCAGTGCATGGTTTGCAGCAGGGTTTGCGCCTCAGCGCTGAGATCGCGACCCGGCAGCCCCTGAGCGTGATTAAACTCTTCGATAAACGCCAGCGCCAATTCGGGGATGTCTTCGCGTCGATCGTCAAGCGGCGGCACGCTTATTGGTACAACATTCAGGCGATGATACAATTCCTCGCGAAAATTTCCAGATTGAATTTCAGCTTGCAGGTCTTTGGTAGTGCTGGATAAAACGCGAATATCGACCGAAATTTTCTCGGCCCCGCCAACCCGCATGAACTGCTGTTCAACCAGCACACGCAGTATTTTCGACTGCGTGCCAAGGGGCATGTCACCAACCTGATCAAAATAGAGCACGCCACCGTTGGCTTGTTCCAGAAGGCCCGGCTCGACCCCGCGGTCCAGAGATTCCCGTCCAAACAGCACGTCTTCCATCCGGTCAGGTTCAATGGCAGCGGATGAGACCGAAACGAACGGTCCTTCGGACCGCTCGGAGCCCGCGTGAATGTACCTGGCGGCCAATTCCTTGCCGCAACCCGACGGCCCCCACAGCATCACGCGGCTGTTGGTCCTGGCAACCTTGTCCAGCTTTATTGTCAAAGCCTTGAAGGCCGTACTTGATCCGATCATTTCGCTGGTTCCAGTGTCGCGACGCCTAAGTTCGGTGTTTTCTCGGCGCAAGCGCGATGTTTCCATTGCACGCCCGATAACAACCATCAGCTGGTCGATGTTGAAAGGCTTTTCGATGAAGTCATATGCGCCCTGCTTGATCGCCGCGACGGCAATTTCAATGTTGCCATGACCAGATATGATGACGATCGGTACTTCGGGATGATCACGTTTGACCGATTTCAGAATATCAATCCCATCCATGTCGCTGTCTTTGAGCCAGATATCCAGGATCATCAGGGCCGGAAGCTCGTCCGCGATGGCCTTCATGCAGGAAACTGCGCTCTCGGACAGTCGCGTGGTATAGCCTTCGTCCTTCAGGATGTCCGAGATCAATTCGCGGATGTCTCGTTCATCGTCTACAATTAAGATGTCGCCCATAAGATTTCCCTCGGTATTTATTCCGCCGCCCGGCTTTCTGCCGGAAGTTGTTGTGGCTCTTTCGTGGTTGCCAGGCGAATGCTTGCCTGCGCGCCTTTATGTTGGCAGCCGTCAAATATAGGGGCATCGCCGAGCCGCAGCGTGCCCCCATGTTCTTCGATAATTTTCCGGACAATGGGCAGACCCAGGCCGGTGCCTTTGTCGCGGGTCGTCACGTAGGGTTCAAACAGGCGTGCCCGGTCCTGCGGCAGACCAGTGCCATTGTCGGCGATAGTCAGGTGGACATGACCGCCCTTTTCAACCAATCGCAAAAGTATCTGCCCGCGATACTTTTCGTTTGAATTGTTTGCCGTATATGCATCAATGGCTTCCCCGGCGTTCTTAATGAGGTTGATTACAGCCTGACTTATCATGGTCGCGTCTATGTCGGCCCATATCGGCCCTTCGGGCAGATCGATCTGAATATCGACATCTGCCAGCGCGACCGCCTGAAGCGTTGCTGCGTCGCGAAGGATGATGACCAAATCCTCGGTCTCGCGCCGCGGTTCCGGCATTCGCGCGAACTTGGAAAACTCGTCGACGATCCGGCGCAGATCGCCGGTTTGGCGAATGATCACATCGGTATATTGCCCGATCCCTTCGCCTTTGAACTTTTGCTTGATGCGCTCTGCCGAAAGCTGGATCGGGGTCAATGGGTTCTTGATTTCATGGGCAATCCGTCGTGCGACATCGCCCCAGGCCGCCATCCGTTGCGCGCTGACCAGATCGGTCACATCGTCAAATGCCACCACATAGCCCTCGAGCCCGCCGTCCTCGCCCCGCCGGGTGGCCATACGCACCAGAAGCTGTTCCTGATTGGTTTTGCGAACCAGGTTCACCTGCTCTTGGGCTGTTTCTTCGCCAGTGCTGCGAAGTCGTTCAAAAAGCGGCGAAAATTCCGACACTACGTCGGACAGGGGGGCAATCTCGAGATCCGATTTCAAATCCAGTAAGCGTTTTGCCGCCCGATTGGCAAATCCGACCTGCCCGTCGCGGTCAAGACCGATAACGCCCGCCGTTATCGAGGACAGAACAGAATCAAAAAGGCGCCGACGCTCTTCAATTTGGCGCGTGTTCTCCAAAAGCGTATTGCGCTGGCCCTTCAGTTGGCGCGTCATCTGGTTGAAAAGTCGGCCCAGCATGGCAATTTCGTCGTCACCGGATTCTTCGCGGACTTGAACGTCAAGATCGCCCGACCCGACCCGTTGCGCGGCCCCGGCAAGGCGTCCGACGGGTCTGGATAAACGCTCGGCAAACCAAAGCCCGAGCCAGATCGAGGCGAGGATCAGAATGACCGCAAATCCAAGATACAAAAGTCCAAATTCAAATAGGATCCGCCCGCGTTCGCTTTCAAGCTGTTGATAAAGCTGAATGGTTTCCTGGGTGTCATCCAGCAGATTCAGGATCGAGCCATCAACATTGCGCGACACATATAAAAGCCGGTCAAGATAGGCGCCGAGCGGTATCAACGCGCGAAACTCGTTGTTGTCCCAATCCTGGATAATCAAAATTCCGTCAATCCTCGCCTGGGCGATCTGGGCTTGTGACGGTTCTTCATAGTCAAATTGATACGACCGTTCGCCGCGCGCACGGATGGTCCCCGAACTGTCAATCACATAAGCTTCGCGCAGGCCGCGCTGGATCGAAACCTGACCCTGCGTCAGGAACTGCCGCAACTCGCCGTCGCCGATCAGGGGTGTGTTCCGGCGGGCCCGGTTCAAGGCTCCGGCCAGGGCACGGGCATCAGTCGCAAGGTCGCGGCGATGCTCCTCTTCGTAAGCTTGGGCGGCGGCCAGCGAATTTCGGACCACGCCGCCGACGCGTTCGGAAAACCAGCCTTCGAGGCCAATATTGATGGTGAGAGCAGCAAAGACGGCAACGGAGATGGTTGGAATCAGCGCAATGACGGCGAAAACGCCGGCTAGACGCAAGTGCAGCCGCGATCCGGCCGATTTCGCTCGCCGCGCTGATATCATGTGGGCGATGCGGTTTAGCACCAGCGCGGCCACGACCAGCACGTAAACCAGGTCGATCAGGAGGATAAACCGAAGCGAGGTAGTGGTCGTGGCGGCGTCAAGGGGCCTAAGCGCCAAAAGCGTGCCGAGCGCCAACACCGGACCCAGCAGAACCAGGCCAAGCGTGCCGGCGTTTTTCACCCGCCGCTGGCAGCGAAGCCGTAGAATCACGTCCAGAACCGAATGACGCGTCAGTCCTCGCAAGGCTGCCCTTTTGTCGCTCATACCGCTCATTTCGCGGGCTTTTTCGCCCTGTCTTTATCATTAATGGCGCACAATGGCCACGCTTCTGTTGCGCTTTTACATCAATTTGCGCCGCCGTGTCACGCGAATATCGAGCTCGGTGATCTTTTTGCGAAGGGTATTTCGGTTGATCCCCAAAAGTTCGGCGCATTTGGCCTGATTGCCGCCGGTGGCTTCGAGAGCAATTTCGATCAGCGGCATTTCAATCTCGCGCAAAATGCGTCCGTAAAGTCCCTGCGGCGGCAGCACACCGCCGTGCAGGTCGAAATACCTCCTTAGGTGGCGGTCAACTGATGCCCCAAGTTTTTCGCCGTCGATGACGACCGTGGGCGCGGATGACGGCTGGTTGCCCAATACCGCCCTGACTTCGTCCACCGTCACTGTATCTTCAGCCGCGGTGACAGCCAGACGACGGATCACATTTTCCAGCTGCCGAACGTTTCCGGGCCAGGTGTAGCTGCGCATCAGCTCAAGCGCGGCGGGTTCCAGAACCTGCGTGCCCGGCCCGCGGTCGCTAGGTTCGAGGAAGTGCCCGGCAAGAAGCGCGATGTCTTCGACCCGCGCCCGTAGCGGCGGAACCGCGATCACGACGCCGCTGAGCCGATAGAAAAGATCACTGCGAAACGAGCCTTCCTCGATCTGCTCGCCAAGGTCGTTTTGCGCCGTGGCCATGATCCGGGGGGCGTTATCGCCCAATTTTTCCAGAAGTCGCACGATCTGGGCCTGAACCGCGCGCTCGATGTCGTCGAGCTGGTCAAACAATATCGTCCCGCCGCGCGCGCGGGCCAGAATTGATTGCGCCGCGTCGGGGCCCGCAAGATCGCCGGCATTTGCGGCGACAAATGGCAGCCCGCGGCGATCGGAAAGATCGTGGATGGCCCGGACAATCAGCGACTTTCCGGTGCCGCTTTCGCCGGTGACCAGTATCGGCAGGTCACTGTGCAGAACCCGCGCGATCAGGCGATAGAGGTCCTGCATAACCGGGCTGCGTCCGACAAGTGGCAGGTCCTGGTCGGTGACGTCGTTGCGCGGGGTCGTCGCACTTGTCCGCGGGCCACCGAGGCCGCGCGCGACCCGTTTCATAAGATCGGGAAGGTCAAACGGTTTGGGGAGATAATCGTAAGCCTCAGCCTCGGCCGCCTGAATTGCGGTCATGATCGTATTTTGTGCCGAGATCACAATCACCGGCAGGCCTGGACGACGCTGACCGATTACCGGCAGCATTTCCAATCCGTTGCCATCGGGCATGACCACATCGGAAATCACCAGATCACCACGCCCCTCGTCGATCCATCGCATCAGTGTGGTCAACGACGAGGTGGCATGTACGCGGCACCCGGCGCGGGTAAGTGCCTGGGTCAGCACGTTGCGGATAGTGCGGTCGTCGTCGGCGATCAGAACGGTGCCGTCCATCAGGGGTGCTCCTCGTGCGGGGCGATAGGGAGGGAAAGGCGAAAGGTTGTGCGACCGGGAACGCTGTCAACTTCGATCCATGCGTCGTGTTCCATGACGATTTTGCTGACAAGTGCGAGGCCCAATCCGGTGCCGTTTTCTCGTCCTGAAACAAAGGGTTCGAATATCTCGGCGGCAATCACCGGCGGCACCCCAGGGCCGTCATCGATAATCTCGAGCTGCAACGGCAGGGTGTTGACCGGTCCATCGGTGCGTCGCAGCCGCAGCGAAGCGTCAAAATAAGTGTGCAGGCGGATCGTGCCGCCCGCAGGCACCGCCGCTTCGGCGGCATTTTTCAGCAGGTTCTGCAGAACCTGCAGCATCTGGTCGCCATCGACGAATGCGGGCGGCAGCGACGGGTCGAAATCATCCTCAAAGCGCATATCTGCGGCAAAGCCCAGCACCGCCGACCGCCGCGCCCGGTCGATCAGATCGTGAATGTTGACAGGCCCCCGGTCGGGCGGCCGCAGGTTTCCAAATTGTTCGACTTGCTCCAAAAGTTGCGTCACGCGCCGGGATTCAGCCACGATCAGGTCGGTCAATTCGCGATCAGCTGGCGGCAAGTTCATGGCCAGAAGCTGTGCCGCCCCGGTGATACCGGCCAGCGGGTTCTTGATTTCATGGGCCAGCATTTCGGCCATGCCGATGGCCGACCGCGCTGCCGTTTTGACCTGATGCGCGCGACCAAGCCGGTTGGCCAGCTGGCGCGGGGTGATCAGCATCAGCACCTGCCCGTCGTCGCCAATTGGCCCCATCTGGATATTGCAGCGCGCTGGCAAAGTGGCCCCAGACGACACGTCGACGTTGTTGATGAAAAGCTGGGCGTGGTCGCGGCGTACCCGCACCAGCGTATCGCCCAAGGGCGCGTCAACCATCACCCGGTCCCAGACCGGAGCGCCCTGCATGGACCGGGCCGAGGCGTTCAGAAACGCCTCGCCCGCAGGGTTCAGGCGCAGGATAGCGTCGTCGCCGCCCAGCACCAGCGCCGGATTGGGCAGCGCAGCCCAAAGGATGTCATCGGCCGTCATGCGGCGGCCCTCGGCCTGTCGGTCAGACCGGTTCGGATCAGGCGGATCACTTCGGTCGGTTCCGTGGCGGTCAGGGCTAGACGGCGCAGGTTGGCAGGTCCTCGCGCGACATCGAAATACCAGCCAAGATGCTTGCGGGCGACGCGCAGGCCAAGCGAATTTCCGTAGAACCTCAGCATTTCCCGGTAATGCGCTTCGACCATACCGGCAAAGGCGTGCCCTTGAGGAATTGCCGGTTCCGGGGTGCCATAAATGTCATGCGCGATCTGGGCCAGCGCCCAGGGCCGCCCCTGCGCTCCGCGCCCGATCATGATGCCATCGGCCCCTGATGCGGACATTGCCGCACGCGCGTCCATCGCGGTGACAATGTCGCCATTTGCAACGACCGGGACCGACACGGACGCTTTCACGGCCCGGATCGCGGCCCAGTCAGCGCGGCCCTTGTAGAACTGGCACCGGGTGCGCCCATGGATGGTGATCATGGCGATGCCCGCATTCTCGGCCCTTTGGGCCAGCGCCGAAGCATTCAGGCAATCGTGATCCCAACCCAGTCGGGTTTTCAGCGTAACCGGCACCGAGACCGCGCCAACGACCGCCTCGATCAGGTCAAGCGCATGATCCAGATCGCGCATCAGCGCCGAGCCGGAATACCCCTGGGTCACGCGTTTGGCGGGACATCCCATGTTGATGTCGATCACCCGCGCGCCGCTGGCCTCGACCATGCGGGCGGCTTCGGCCATCCAGCGGGCCTCGCGCCCGGCAATCTGCACCGCGGTGCCCTCGACATGAAAGCCCAGTTCGGCGCGTTCGCGAACACCCGGTTTGGCCTGAACCATCTCTTGGCTGGCCACCATTTCGCTGACCACCAGCCCGGCCCCGAACGACGCCACCAGATTGCGAAACGGCAGATCGGTGATCCCGGCCAGCGGGGCCAGCAGGATCGGCGGCATCAGGTCGGTGTGGGCCAGGGCAATGGGCATGGGTCCCTCTCGTCGCTGGTCATTACGCGGCGGACCGGGGACTGGCAAAGGAAAATTCGCGATATTCGCCTGAAAATGCGGCATACGATGAAGAGATGAGCACTTTAGTGCCAAACGCATCGCATTGCCCCCGGTTTTCTCTGCGCATAGACAGCGCCTATGACAGTGGCCGCCATCATCCTGGCCGCCGGGCGCGGCACCCGCGCGGGCGGCGGTTTGCCCAAGCAATGGCGGACGCTGGCCGGGCAGAGCGTGACCGAACGTGCAGTGCGCGCCTTTTCCGATCATCCGAATGTCGACCGGCTGGTGCTGGTCGTGCATGCCGATGATCAGGTCCCTGACCATCTCGCCGAATTCCAGATTGCGATCGGTGGCGCAACGCGGCAGGCTTCGGTTTTGGCGGGCCTTTGCGCAGTTGAAGGCACGGTTGACCAGGTTCTGATCCACGACTCAGCGCGGCCGATTGTCAGGCCTGATTTGATCGACCGGGTGCTGGACGGGTTGCGCGATTGTGCCGGGGCAGCGCCTGCGCTGGGGATGCGTGACGCGCTGTGGACCGGCCAGGCCGGGCGCGTTACCGACACCATCCGTCGCGACGGGCTTTACCGCGCCCAGACCCCGCAAGGCTTCCGGCTGGAGGCCATTCTGGCCGCGCACCGGGCCTTTCAGGGTGACGCCGCCGATGATGTCGAGGTGGCCCTGTCCGCCGGGCTTGATGTGGCCATCGTCGAGGGGGACGAGGACAATCTGAAAATCACCGCCGCGGCCGACTTTGACCGGGCGGCGCGCGTTCTGGGGGAGTCGATGGACATTCGCACCGGCACCGGCTTTGACGTTCACCGCTTCGGCCCCGGCAATCAGGTGAGGTTGTGCGGCGTGGACGTGCCATTTGATCGGGGTCTGCAAGGACATTCAGATGCCGACGTGGGCATGCACGCGGTGACCGATGCGATTTACGGGGCGCTGGCCGAGGGCGACATTGGTCGCCATTTCCCGCCCTCTGACCCGCAGTGGAAAGGCACTGAAAGCGCGGTATTTCTGGCCCATGCGCGTGATCTGGCAGCGGATCGGGGATTTGCCATCGGCAACGTCGATTGCACGCTGATCTGCGAAGCGCCGAAGATCGGGCCGCATGCACCCGCGATGCAGGACCGGCTGGCAAGAATTCTTGGGATTGACCGCGACCGGGTTTCGGTCAAGGCGACAACGTCCGAAAAACTCGGGTTCACCGGACGCGGCGAGGGAATTGCTGCGCAGGCGGTGGCAACGCTGGTGCGACGATGAGCCACCTGATCGCGACTTTCTTTTACGTCGGCCACGTAACGCCCGGGCCCGGTACCTGGGGATCGCTGGCCGCACTGCCGGTGGCCTTGGCGCTGCATCTGGCGGGCGGGCCAGTGTTGCTGGCGCTTGCCGCTCTGGCGCTCTTTGGCGCTGGGCTTTGGGCGACCGGTCGCGAAACGGCGGGCGGCAGTGACGATGACCCCTCCGAAATCGTGGTCGACGAGGTTGTCGGCCAGTGGATCGCGCTTTTACCGGTCTCGGCCGGAGCCGCGGCCATGGGGGCCGAAGCGTTGAGGCTTTGGCCCGGCATCGTTGCCGCTTTTCTTCTTTTTCGTCTTTTTGACATCTGGAAGCCCTGGCTGGTGGGTCGTGCCGACCGCCGTGGCGATGCCATGGGCGTGATGCTCGACGACGTTTGGGCCGGGGCCTTTGCCGCGCTTGGGGTCGTTGTTCTGGCGCTCATCTGGCACTGGGGCGTGATCTTTTGACAACAACAGTCGAGATACTGGACCGGTTTCGCGACGCCGGACGCCGGATCGCGGTCGCCGAAAGCTGTACGGGCGGACTTTTGGCTGGTGCACTGACCGAACCCGCCGGTGCGTCGGATGTCTTCGAGCGGGGATTTGTGACCTATTCCAATGCCGCCAAGGTCGATCTGTTGGGAGTGTCCCCAGAAACTCTGGCCCAATTTGGCGCGGTCTCGGAAGAGGTGGCGCGCGAGATGGCAAAGGGTGCGCTCGACGGGTCAGAGGCAGACGTGGCAGTTTCAGTTACCGGCATCGCGGGTCCAGGATCGTCCGAGTCAAAGCCCGAGGGTCGGGTGTGTTTTGGGCTGGCACTTGCCGGTGGCGGTGTCCGGTCGCAAGTGCGCGACTTTGGTGCGATTGGACGCGCCAAAGTACGCGCGGCCTCGGTTGCACATGCACTGATGCTTTTGGGTCAGGTTGAATTCTGATTCTGCTTAAAAAAACAGGCGTTTGCACGGAAACGCGCCCGAATTAACGGCAGTATGCCTGAATTCGTTCTGATCGACCCATCGATTGGCAGCCGCGTCTTCCCCTTGGCGACCGACCGGGGTTGAAACCGTTCCAACAGGAATTCGACAGGAGACCCGATCATGATCGCAGTGTTCGGCCAAGGCGCCTGGGCCGCACAACTGGGCAGTCTGGCGATTGTCGGCGCATTTACTGTGGTCACGACGGTCATTCTGGTGAAGCTCGCCGGGGCGCTGGTTGGGTTCCGTCGATGCCGAGACCGAAGCCAACGGGCTGGACCTGATGCAAGACGGCGAACGGGCGTATGATCACGTAAGCTAGACCGGTTCGGTCAGGATTGAGGTCAGCGGGGCCAGATCATCGGCCCCGCTAGCGATCCACAGCGCATCGGCGCGGTCGTTGCCGACCAATGCGCGGGCCTTCTCGCGTAGGCGGCGGGTCCGGACCCCGGTGTCCAGCGGGTCCAATAGATCGTGCCGCCCCCGCAGCACCCGGCCATCGGCAAGCGACACCTCGACGCCAGCCTCGGTCTCGGCGAGATGGTCGGAAAAATCCGCGTCGATCTGGTCGCGCAG
>JAKZRT010000009.1:0-8952 GCA_047518005.1 Brevirhabdus sp. | reverse complement strand
TAAACCTCCTCGAACTTCATCAATCTCAGTCCCTGTACCTGCTCCGTCCGACGCATCGCCTCCCTCCATGGCTTGGAGGCGTTCTAAAACCGGACAGATCATCTGGTACATAAACCGGACATATCGCGTGTTACCGACACGAATCCCTGCACATGTTGTGTAAGGACAGAAAAGGAAGGACAGTTCTAAACAGAAAAACAGTTGTCGTGAATTTTGAAATGTTCCGCAGTCTGCACAAAGACCGGTGGCAGGGGAGCCCAGGCCTCATCAAATTTGGCCATGACGCCGGATGGGAATCGCTCGGAAATCCCTATCTCAGCCTCGGTAGCACCCGCGAAAAGGTGATCGACAGAGGACGTGTGAGCGAAGAGACGCTGATCGAAATATTTCATATGCCGCAGCCGTATGGCAATTAGGTAAGCGCGTTTGCGGTGGATTTTTTGGTGCCGCTATCGTCGGGCGACGCCAGGGGTTCCGCCGCGAGAGATTCGCTGTAGAGATAATCGCGGCGGCTGGGCACCGTGCAGGGCTGGCGCGCCAGCTGCATCTGGAACAGCACCTGATGGCGTTCTGAAAACCCGATCTCGGCGGCGGTCAGATAATACCGCCACATGCGCACGAACTTCTCGTCAACCAGCGCGCGAACCGCATCGATATTGGCCTCAAACCGCGCCTGCCAGTGTTGCAGGGTGCGTTCGTACTGCCCGCGCCATACTTCCAGATCGGTCATCACCAGGCCCGACGCCTCGACCGACGGCGCAACCTCGGAAATCGACGGCGCGTAGCCGCCGGGAAAGATGTATTTCGCGATCCAGGGCGAGGTCATATCGGGCACCGAAGATCGACCGATGAATTGCAGAACAGCCACACCATCGTCCGTCAACAGGTCATTGATCTTGTTGAAAAACACCGGGTATTGCGGCTTGCCCACGTGCTCCATCATCCCGACCGCCACGACCCGGTCATAGCGGCCGGTCACCGCGCGATAATCCTGCAGGCGAAATTCGATGTTCTCGATGACACCTGCCGCCCGGGCCCGGCGCTTTGCGTCCTGCAGCTGCACCGGGCTCAACGTCACACCGGTGACTTTGACGCCGTAATCGCGCGCCATCGTGATCGCCAGCCCGCCCCAACCCGACCCGATCTCGAGCACCTCCATACCCGGTTCCAGCAACAGCTTGGCCGCAATGTGGGATTTCTTGTTGGACTGGGCCGCTTCCAGAGTTTCGTCAGCGCGCCGGAAATAGGCGCAGGTGTATTGTTTGTCCTCTTCCATGAAGAGATCATAAAGCGCGACCGGAAGGTCGTAATGCGCCTTGGCATTGCGCTTGGATGCGCGCCTGTGGTTCAGGCTGGAAAAATGGCGAAGCGCGCGGCGGATACCCCGCAGCAGCCGTTGCAAAGGCGGCATGTTCCCGGCTTTTGCATTTCGCGCCAAAACCGTCAGCGCGGCTTTCAGGTCGCCGTCCGGCACGGTCAGCGATCCATCCATATAGGCTTCGCCCAGGGCGATCTCGGGATTGCGCAGGAGCCGTCCGAAAAAGCGGGGGTCGTGGATGTGAATGGCGCTGCTCGGGTCGGTGCCATCGCCAAACCGGCGCATCTGGCCACCCGGAAGTGTTATTTCAATCGTTCCGTTTTTGATCAGGCGATTGGCGAGATTGAGAAAAAGACGTTCCGAAATCACTTTTCGCACCCCAATGCATTCGGCGATGCGGCGACTGTACCGCAGCGCACGGCCCAGGCAACGCCGCCGGGGCGATATTTAGCAGATTTCGAAGTCATCGCCCCTCGAAAACCGCGCGGCGTTTTTCAAGAAACGCAACCACACCTTCCTGAAAATCCCTGGTCTTGCCCATTTTGCCCTGGAGCTTGGCCTCGAGCGCCAGTTGGTCATCCAGGCCATTGTCAAAGCTGCCGCGAATTGCGGCCTTGACTGCCGCATAGGCCGCTGTCGGGCCTACGGCCAGTTTGAGCGCCCTACCGCGCCAATGATCCTCAAAGTCTTGGTCGGTCGCGACTTCCCAGATCATCCCCCAGGCCTCGGCCTGAGGGGCGGCGATCGGTTCGGCGAAAAGCGCGGCCCCCATGGCCTTGGCAAAGCCCATCTGCCGGGGCAGCCAATACGTCCCACCGGCGTCAGGGATCAGCCCGATGCGGGTGAAAGCCTGCAAGAAATAGGCGGATTCGGCGGCGATCACGACGTCAGCGGCCAGCGCCAGATTGGCCCCCGCCCCCGCCGCCGCGCCGTTTACAGCCGCGATCACCGGGATCGGGCAGTCAAAGATGGCGCGCAACAGCGGCTCGTATTCGTCGCGCAAGGTGCGTTCAAGATCGAGATTTGCGGCATTGCCGCGGTCGCTCAGGTCCTGGCCCGAACAAAAGGCGTCGCCCGCGCCGGTCATCACCAGCACCCGCGCATGGCTCGGGGCCCGGCGCACCGCGTGCAGCAATTCGGCGCGCATCTGCGTGTTCAGCGCATTCTTGCGATCGGGCCGGTTCAGCGTCACGGTCGCGACATCGTCGCGCAGATCAAAAAGGATGGTTTCGTAGTCCATGGTCTCGTCCTGTTGTCCAGGTCCCAGATATGATGTCCGGGCCGCCAAGAAAAGGACGCAAGCCTAGTCGCGAAGAATTTCCTGCAAGCGGCGCGCCTCGTCCTCGGTCAGGGCATCATCGGTTCCGGTACCGCGCACCGCGCGCCTGCGCAGATAGAAACTCCCGAAACCCACGGCAAGCACCAACATTACCGGACCTGCGGCCCAAAGAATGATATTGGCCCCGCGGCGGCTGGGCTGAAGCAGAACAAATTCACCGTAGCGCGCGACGATAAAGGCAATTGCCGCATCGTCGCTGTCACCCGCAACCATCCGTTCGCGCACCAAAAGCCGCAGATCGCGGGCCAGATCGGCGTTGGATTCGTCGATGCTTTCGTTGCGGCAGACCAGGCAGCGCAGCCCCTTGGACAAAATCCGCGCGCGCGCCTCAAGCACCGGGTCTTCCAGCATTTCGCCGGGCTCGACCGCCTGCGCAACACTGCCAAGCCCTATCATGATGCAGAAAAGCACCGCGCGCCACATCGTTTATTCCGCCGGCTGGGTTTTTGGGTCACGCCGCGCCGCGCCCGCACCCACGCGGAACCGCCTGTCCGAAAGGCTGAGCGCGCCGCCGAGCGCCATGATAATCGCCCCGGCCCAGATCCAGTTGGCGAAGGGCTTGATGAAACTGCGTACCGCCCAGCTGCCGTCCGCCTGCTGGTCGCCGATCACCAGATAAAGGTCGCGCAGGACGCCATTGCGGATCGCCGCCTCGGTCGTGGCCATGCCCGCAACCGGATAAACGCGCTTTTCAGGGTGCATGACACCAAGGTCGCGGCCATTGCGCTGCACCGAAATATCCGCCCGCGCCGCCGCGTAATTCGGGCCCTGCACGCCCCTAACCGCGTTCAGTGTCAACTGATAGGCCCCAACCGAATAGGTCTCGCCGACATTGACCACCCGGATATCTTCCACCGTCCAGGCGGTCAGCGCCGCGATGCCCAGGATGGTGACACCCAACCCACTGTGGGCCATTGCCTTGCCAAGATCGGCCCGCGGCAGGCGCGTGATCCGTCCCAAACGCTGGGCAACGCCGCCGCGACCGGTCCGCTGCATCAGATCGAGAAGAGCACCGGCAACCACCCAGGCCCCGAGCCCCGCGCCAATCGGGCCAAGCGCCGATCGTCCGGTCTGCAAGGCAAAGGCCAGCCCGAACACAGCAAGCGCCAAGAGGGCACCGGCGCCCAGTGGGCGAAGGCTGCGCGACAGGCGCGCGCGTTTCCAGGGCAGAATCGCGCCAAGCGGCAGCAGCACCGCCAGCGCCACCATGAAAGGGGTGAACGCAGAATTGAAAAACGGCGGTCCGACGCTGAGCTTGCGGTCGAAGAACAGTTCGGCGATCAACGGCCAGAGCGTGCCGATGAAAACCACCAGGGCCGCCACTGCCAGCAGCACGTTATTGGCCACCAGCGCGCCCTCGCGACTGATTGGCGAAAACACCCCGCGCGCCTCTAACCTGCCCGCTCGGGCAGCAAAAAGCGTCAGCGCGCCGCCAACGAAGACCGCCAATATCAGCAAGATAAACCGCCCGCGCTCGGGGTCGTTGGCGAAGGCGTGAACCGAAGTCAGAATGCCCGAGCGCACAATGAAAGTGCCGATCAAGGAAAATCCGAAGGCGAGGATCGCCAGAAGGATGGTCCAGGCTTTCAGCGCCTCGCGTTTTTCGACAACAATCGCCGAATGAAGCAACGCCGCGGCGATCAGCCAGGGCATGAAACTGGCGTTCTCAACCGGGTCCCAGAACCAGAATCCGCCCCAGCCCAGCTCGTAATAGGCCCACCAGGACCCCAGCGCGATGCCAACGGTCAGGAACATCCATGCCGCCAGCGTCCAGGGCCGCACCCACCGTCCCCAGGCCGCATCAACCCGACCTTCGATCAGGGCCGCGACCGCGAAGGAAAAGCTCATCGAAAGACCGACATAGCCGAGGTAGAGAAATGGCGGATGAAACGCCAGGCCCGGGTCCTGCAACAGCGGGTTCAGGTCGTGGCCGTTGAAAGGTGGAACCTCGAGCCGCAGAAAAGGGTTCGAGGTCAACAGGATAAAGGCCAGAAAGGCCACCGAGATCGACCCCTGAACCGCCAGAACCCGCGCCCTCAGTTTGGGTGGCAATCCGCCGCCAAACCAGGCTGCGGAGGCCCCGAAAAACGCCAGGATCAGCACCCAAAGCAAAAGCGAGCCTTCGTGGTTGCCCCAGACGCCCGCGACTTTGTAAAGCATCGGCTTGGCGGTGTGCGAATTGGCCACCACCAGCGCCAGCGAAAAGTCCGAGGTGACAAAGGCGTTGGTTAGGGCCGCAAAGGAAAATCCGATCAGCACCACCTGGGCCGTGGCCGCCGGTTCGCCGACCGCCATCCAGCCGCGCCAGCCACGCGCCGCACCCACCATCGGCAGCGCCGCCTGCACCAAAGCCACAAAGAACGCCAGGATCAGGGCAAAATGTCCAAGTTCGACCAACATGGCGCAACCATAGTTGATGGAGCGCAATGCGCCAATGGGCTGGTGCGCTCAAATCACCAGATGTCCCGGTGAATTGATCATCGCGTCACCGCCGCCGCGACCGACCCCGCGATTTCGCCCAATCGTCCAGCGCCGCATTCGGCCCGTCGCCCTGCGCGTCGGTTGCCTCGGGGGACGGGGTTGTCCGGGCCAACGCGGCGGCCGCGGTCGCTGCCGCCCTCCATTTGCCCGAATTCAGTGCCTTCATCTGCATCCTCCCGCCGAAATAGAACGGCACGACAACGCCCACGACCGCCCAGTATCCCGCCGGAAGCGACGCCATCGCCAG
Organism: Brevirhabdus sp.; assembly: GCA_047518005.1. Taxonomy (GTDB): domain Bacteria; phylum Pseudomonadota; class Alphaproteobacteria; order Rhodobacterales; family Rhodobacteraceae; genus JAKZRT01. The sequence continues at coordinate 3,567 of JAKZRT010000009.1, read as the reverse complement.
CCACACCGCCGCCATCCCCTCGGGGTTATAAACCGTCGCCGGAATGGGAATAAGCAGGGTGATCGTCACCACCGGACGCACCAGACGGTTCAGTCCGTCAGCAAGAATATCAAGCCATGACCGGTTTTCGCGGGCGTAGAACTCGGCTGCATATTGGGTCAGGGCCGCGCTTCGATGCTCGGCTTCGCGCTGCGCCTGCGCTTCGGCGTTCGGTCGAAAGGCACCGATAGTTTGGGTAACCACATTCCGACCCGAGCCGCCAGCGCCCAGCAATGTTCCCACAATCGCGCCTATGCCCATGATGACACCCTTTCAGAATGTTCGTTTTCGGTCAGATGAAACCGGGGCGCGATGAATTCCTCGGCCCGGTTGATCCAGCCGCCCTTGCCGCCGTTCCTGCGCCGCGCGTATTTGCGGCTTTGCGGGCGGCGGTCGCCGATCGAATAATAGTAATTGCGCCGCGCGATCCCGTAGGCATCGACCAGATGATCGGGGGCACCGGCCATGGCGGCCTGGGTGATTTTGGCGGTCTGCGGGCCGATCTGACCGTCAACCGAGACATCAAAGCCGATCTGCGCCAGAAGCCGCTGCAAAATACGAACGGCGTTCGATCCTGCGTTGACGTACATGTCGAAAACCGAAGCCTGCAACGGTTCGGGCAACCGCGCGATGCCGGGTTTTTTGAAATAGGTATTGACGAAGATTTCCTCGGCGAGCCCAGGCGTGATCTTACTTACATCGGCCTTGTCAACGTCGCCGTCCTTGTCCAGGTCCAGCCCGAGCCGGCGCAGCGTATCGATCGTGACGCCGTGCTTGGTGGCCCCGCCGGGGTCATCGGGATCATCGACATAGCCGCCCTCGCGGGCCACAATTTCGCGTGCAATATCGGTGACCGAGTGTCTCAACCGCCTGCCTGACTCTGCCCAAATCCGAGCGCAGTTCACGCGAATTTTCTTTACAAATACAAACCAAAGCGCGCGTTGCCTCAGCCCTCGGGGTTCTGACAGGCGCCTTCCTGCGACAGGGTGTCGGTCACTTCGACCGGCTGATAGCTTTCGTCGTGCTTGGCCAAAATGGTCGTCGCCTGAAAGCGCCCATCAACCAATTGGCCAGTGGCAATGGTGCCCTGACCTTCGGCGAAAAGGTCGGGCACTTCGCTGCCGACGAAATCCACCGGAATATCCGCCAGACAATCGGTGATGATGAAACTGAATTGTCCATCGACGGCGGGGGTGCGCGATCCGTCCATCACCAACCCCCCCAGTTTGAAGATCTCGGCCGGCACCGGCGGCGCTTCGGCCACTTGACTGGGGCTGCGGTAAAGGTTGATCCCGTCGCGCAGCCCATATCCGATCAGTCCGGTGGCCACCGCCAGCGCGACAAAAGCCACCGAAATCACCTGGATCCGGCGTCGTTTCTTTAGCCCAATCACGGGAACACCGGGGCCAGCATCAGACCAGCGGTCTCAGCCTCGCCCAGCATCAGGTTGGCGTTTTGCACCGCTTGCCCGGACGAACCTTTGCACAGGTTATCGAGCGCCGCCACGATCATCGCCCGGCCCGGCACCCGGTCGCCGATCACGCCGACATGGCAAAAATTCGACCCCATAACATGGCCGATGCCCGGAGCGCTGCCTATAGGCAGGACATGCACGAAAGGCTCGGCTGCGTAGGCATTTTCAAGGGCTGCGTGGATCGCACCCGCTTGGCCCTTGACATAGGCGCTGGCCAGAATGCCCCGGTTAACCGGCACCAGATGCGGGGTGAACATGATCCGAACCTCGCGGCCCGCCAGGCGGCTGAATTCCTGATCGAACTCGGCCAGATGCCGGTGCCTGCCACCCTGGGCATAGCCCACCACATCGGTCGACCGTTCAGCAAACAGCATGTTTTCCCTCAGGGACCGCCCGGCCCCGGTCGGCCCGTTTTTCAGGTCGCAGATAATGTCGTCAAGGTCGATCAGACCCGCCGCAATCACCGGCCGCAGCGCGAACTGCACCGCCGCCGCGTTGCACCCGGTTCCCGCCACCAGCCGGGCACCGCGGATGTCGTCGCGGTAAAACTCGGTCAGGCCATAGACTGCCTGGCTTTGCAGTTCGGGCGCGTCGTGGGGCCGGTTATACCACGCCTCGTAGTCCGCCGGGTCGCGCAGCCGGAAATCGGCGCCCAGATCGACGATTTTCACATCCTCGGGCAGGGTTTTGACGATCGCCTGGCTCAGCCCGTGGGGCAATGCTGCAAAGACCAGATCGACCGCGTCAAAATCAACGTTAGCAACCTTGACCAGTTCCGGCAGGTCGAGGTGGCGGAACTGGGGGAACACGTCTGTCATCGCCTGACCGGCCTTGCGGTCGGCGCTGAGCGCAGAAATTTCCATCGTCGGATGGGTGGCGATCAGTCGGACAAGTTCGGCGCCGGTGTATCCCGACGCGCCCAGAATAGCGACTTTGTGGGTCATGAGGACCTCGTTGAAACTGCGGATCACATAAGGGGTTCTGGCACGGCCTGCAATCAGACTGCCTGAAAGGTGATCTTTCGTCGCAAGAACTGGGTCGCCTTGTCGGACACGCGGCCCGGGTCGCCGGTCGTCAGATGCATCGACGCCTGCCCCGGACCAACCATGTTGGGGTGCCTATCAAGGTAATCGGCAAGGCTGTCGGCCACCAGGGTCGCCTGGCAGAAGACTTTGACATCTGGCCCCAAAGCCGCCTGAAACTCGGCCTCCATCAGCGGGTAGTGCGTGCAGCCCAGAATTGCCGCGTCGGGCTTGGGCATTTTTCTGAGCAGCGCGTCGACATGGCTGCGCACCAGCGCTTGGGCGAGTATCTGGTCGCCGTCCTCGATGGCATCGACCACGCCACCGCACGACTGCGCCTCGACATCGACGCCGATGGCCCGGAACGCCAGTTCACGCTGAAAGGCGCGGGCGGCGACGGTAGCAGGGGTCGCAAACAAAGCGACCTGATTGATGCCGACCTCGCGCGGCGGTGAATTGTCGCCCCACTGCCGTTCGGTCAGTGCCTCGATCAGTGGCACAAAAACTCCCAGAACCCGCTTGTCGCGCGGAATCCAGCTTTCCTGCATCCGCCGCAGCGCCGCCGCACTGGCGGTGTTGCAGGCCAGGATCACCAGGTCGCAGCCCGCTTCCCACAGCCGTTCGACCGATTTGCAGGTCAGGGCATAGACATCATCGGCATCGCGCACCCCGTAAGGCGCATGGGCAGAATCGCCGAAATAGACGAATGCCTGTTCCGGCAACCGCCGCGTGGCCGCCGCCCAGACGGTCAATCCGCCCAACCCACTGTCAAAAATGCCAACCGCCATTGGGTGCGGCTCCTGCGGGATGAATACTCGGGCGCTACTTATACCAACGGCATCAATTTCTGACTCTGTGGGGATTCCCAAATCGGTTTTGATCTGATTCAAAGTTGGCAAAGGAGGATCGCCATGCCAGCCAGTGTTCCGCTTCGTCGCGACTTTGATGCCCGCCACCTTCGTAAACTCGCCAGCCGTTGCAAGGATGCCCGGCAGAGCCGCCGTCTGTTGTCTCTTGCGGCGGTCTACGATG
>JAKZRT010000008.1:0-38117 GCA_047518005.1 Brevirhabdus sp. | reverse complement strand
GACGGCGGCTATTCGCGCGCTATCTGGGGTCCAAAAGGTGCGATGCTGGGCGAAGTGGGCGAGGCCAACCGCAAGGACATTCGCAATGCAGTCGAGGCGGCCAGCAAAGCCGCCCGCGGCTGGGCGCGGGCGACCGGGCATCTGCGCGCCCAGATCCTGTATTACATCGGCGAAAACCTCGATGCGCGATCCGGCGAATTCGCCGCGCGTATCCGCGCCATGACCGGGGTCAGCGCCAAAGCCGCCGGGGCCGAAGTTTCGGCGTCGGTCAGCCGCCTCTTCACCGGTGCCGCCTGGGCCGACAAATACGACGGCGCGGTGCATTCGGTGCCGATCCGGGGAGTGGCGCTGGCGATGCGCGAACCGGTTGGCAAGATTGGCGTGTTCTGCGCCGACGACGCCCCGCTTCTGGGGCTGGTGTCGGCCATGGCCCCGGCGCTGGCGATGGCGATGGGCAATGCCTGCGTTCTGGTGGCCTCGGAACCCTATCCGCTGGCCGCCACGGATTTCTATCAGGTGCTGGAAACTTCGGACGTGCCGCCGGGCGTGGTCAACATCCTGACCGGCGATCACGCGGCGCTGGCCGCGCAGATGGCCGGGCATATGGACCTCGACGCCATCTGGAGCTTTTCGTCGTCCGATCTGTCGAAAACCATCGAGCTGGAGGCCGCAGGCAACCTCAAACGGACCTGGGTCAATCATCGGCGCAGCCGCGACTGGTCGGGCAGTTCGGGCGAAGGCCGCGAATTTCTGGGGCACGCCACCGAGGTCAAGAACATCTGGGTGCCATATGGCGAAGGGTGAGGGCCGTCTCGGAATTTGTCCGGGGGACAAATTCAGGCCCGAACGGGCGGAGCCCCGGACGAGGGCCGTTTCCCGATGCCACGCATCCTCACTTTTCGCCTTCCGCATTGTCATCCCCGCGCAATCGGGGGCCTCTCACGGTCAGCCTTTCGGCATTGAACGTTTCCCGCCTGCGCGGGAATGACAGCAAGCCGTCGGGGCCGGCGTTGTGTCTCTGCCACAAGCGCCACACCCGACAATTTCTTCGCCATGAGCGTGATCTTCGCCGATCAGAAATTTTCGCGTCCAAGTTATGACCGGATGTTGATCCCGAAATCGACAGAAATGGCTATTTTGTTTGCCGGTACGGACCGGATGACCACAGCACCCGCTGACATCGCGGCGGCGCGCAAACCGCAGCCCCGAACCCTGGTCCAGCACCAATCGGCAAACCAAACGCCGCCCGCAAGGTCCGCGTCCGCGCACCATTCCCAATCGCAACTCTATTCGCCTCTTCAATCGTTTTACTGTTATAAATCATAATCTTAACACCTGGTTCCACCGTGAAACACCTTGGCGGGCCGGGGCGCTGCCTCACAGCGCCGGGAATTCGGCGCATAGCCGGGCCACCAGCGCCCGGGCCTGCGCCGTCGCCCTGTCGGGCTCTGCCTTGCCTGCCGCCAGGATCACTGCGGCGATTTCCCGGCCCAGGGCCGCCATCTCGCCCTCGCCGAACCCTCGCGTGGTCGCCGCCGAGACGCCCAGTCGCAGCCCGACCCAATCGGCGGGGCGCACCGCATCAAACGGTATCGGGTTCCGGTTCGAGGTGATATTCGCCGCCGCCAGCCCGTCCTCGGCCTCCTGCCCCCGCAGCCCCTGCGGCGACACATCCAAGAGCACCATATGGGTGTCCGTCCCGCCGCCAACGATCCGGATCCCGCCCGCCGCCAGCGCCGCCGCCAGCGCCCGCGCATTGGCCAGCACCCGCGCCCCATAGGCGCGAAAATCGGGCTTCAGGGCCTCGCCCAGACAGACCGCCTTGGCCGCGATCACGTTGGAATGCAGACTGCCCTGGACGCCCGGAAACACCGCCGACTGCAGGCGCTTGGCCAGATCCTCGCGCCGCGACAGGATCACCCCGCCGCGCGGGCCCCGCAGGGTCTTGGTGGTGGTGCAGGTGACCACATCGGCATGCGGGACCGGTGATGGATGCACACCCGCCGCCACCAGCCCCGCGATATGCGCCATATCGACCAGAAAATACGCGCCCGCGTCCCGGGCAATTCCCGCCAATCGCTGAAAATCAATCTCGCGCGGATAGGCCGACCCGCCGGCGATCAAAAGCTTTGGCCGCAGGTCGCGCGCTTGCTCTGCAATCGCGTCGTAATCCAAAAGTCCGGTCTCGCGGTCGACCCCGTATTGATGCGCTTCAAACCAGCGACCCGACAGGTTCGGCTTGGCACCGTGGCTCAGATGCCCGCCTGCCGCCAGATCGTGGCTCAGCACCTTGTCGCCGGGCTTGAGCAAGGCAAAAAACACCGCCTGATTGGCCTGCGTCCCCGAATGCGGCTGCACGTTCGCATAGGCCGCGCCGAAGAGGTCCCGCGCCCGATCAATGGCGGCCCGCTCGGCCACATCCATGAACTGACCACCGCCGTGAAACCGCGCACCCGGATAGCCCTCGAGGGTCTTGTTGGTGATCTCGTGCCCCAGCACTTCGCGCACCGCCGGGCTGACGATGTTTTCCGACGCGATCAGTTCGATCTGATCCTGTTGGCGCGTTTTTTCATCGGCCAGTGCCGCCGCAATCAGCGGGTCGACGTCGGACAATACCGAAGTTTGCGAAGCCATCTTCTGCCCTCCCGGCAATTTTTTCGGCGCGAAACCGCGGCCTGCGCTCAGCTTTCGCCCGGTCCGCGAATGCGCCGCCACCACCGCCGTATCCGCACCTGAAGGGTCCTGATCAGGGCCGCCAAAACCACCAGCAGAACGATGTTGAACCACGGGATCAGCGTCACATCCGGCCCCGCGACCGGCTTCAGTTTCACCGCGTTCGGGAAGATGCTGATCAACTCGCTGCGCCAGCCATAGTGCCCCATCGCCACCCATTCGGGTGCGTCTTTGGTCGATACGGCATCCGCCGCCTCGGTCTGCAGATTGGCGGTCGAGAACTTGAAATAGGGCGGCCAGCCCCACCCGGTGTCTTCGTTGCGATAGACCATGACCTTGCCGTTGGCCTTGATGGTCTGGATGAAAAGCACGTCGCGATTGGGTGCCGAGGCCGTTCCCGCGCTGCCGCCCGACCAGAACAGGCTGTTGGCGCCAAAATCCTGGCGTTCCTCATAGGTGGCGACGATGCGCACGATATCGCGCTGCGGCAGAGTGTAATGCAAAAATGCCAGCACCAGCAGCGCCAGAAGCCCCCAGAATGTCCACTTCACGTATCGCATTGGCACCCCTTTCGGCCCAGACTGCCCCGGCTTGCCGCCGTTGGCCAGCCCGCTAAGGTGCAGATGTAGGGAGGAGGGCAGGAAAATGCGACCGGGCCGGCGAAATCTGATCACCGATGTTGCCGGGCTGGTGGTGGGTCAGGCCCATGACGATCGCATCAAATCGGGCGTCACCGTCGTGACCGGAGCCCGCCCTTTCACCGCCGCCGTCCACGTGATGGGCGGCGCGCCGGGCACCCGCGAGACCGATCTGCTGGCCCCCGACAAGCTTGTGCAAGAGGTTGACGCGCTGGTGCTTTCCGGCGGCTCGGCCTTCGGGCTGGACGCCGCATCGGGCGTGGCCGACGCACTTGTGGCCGCGGGGCGCGGCTTTGCCGTTGGCGCAGCGCGGGTGCCGATCGTTCCGGCGGCGATCCTTTTTGACCTTCTCAACGGGGGCGACAAGGACTGGGGCTCGAACCCCTACGCCGTCCTTGGTCGCGCCGCCTATGACGTCTGCAGCCCTGACTTTGCGCTCGGCTCGGCTGGTGCGGGAACCGGAGCCACCGCCGGGCCGCTGAAGGGCGGCATCGGATCGGCCAGTCTGGTACTGGACAACGGTCTGACTGTCGGTGTAATTGTCGCGGTCAATTCGCTTGGGTCAGTCACCGACGAGGCGGGTACTTTCTGGGCCGCGCCCTGGGAAATGTCGGACGAATTTGGCGGTCGCGGCACGGAGCGAGCTTTTGATCCGGGGCTCGAGCAAGATCTGCCCGGACTGCCGGGCCAGAACACCACCATTGCCATCGTCGCCACCGACGCGGCACTCACCCAGGCCCAGGCCACCCGCATGGCCGTGGCCACCCACGACGGCATGGCGCGCGCAATCCAACCCTCGCACACGCCTTTTGACGGCGATCTGGTCTTTGCTGCGGCAACCGGGCAAAAACCTCTGCCCGACCCCGCGGCAGATCCCATGCGGCTCGGCCACGCTGCCGCTGTCGCGCTCAGCCGCGCCATTGCCCGCGGGGTCTATGCCGCTTCGCCAGCACCTAACGACACAGAGCCAACCTGGACAGCCAAGTTTCTCTGATTATCATTGTTTCAGGAAATACTTCGGGCCAGCGCCGCCTCGGCCCGGGGCGACGCGCGACACGCGGCGCAAATCTCAGTAAGGGTTCTTGGCGCTTCGATCGGCGCTCAGCGACGCTTGGCCCCGTTCCACCAAAATTTCGATTGCATCGGCCAGATGTTCCTCGGAAATGTTGTTATCGCCGCGCTCGACCCGCAGCTTGTGCGCCTCGATCAGCACATCGGCATGGGCGCAGCCGCGCGGCGGGAAGAACCTGTACGAGGCCAGTTCGATCAGCAACCCCATCGGGTCCTTGAAATAGATCGAATCCATGAACCCCCGGTCCTTGACGCCGGTATGCCCAATGCCCCGCGCCTCAAGACGGTCGATGGCCATCTTGAAACTCGCGGCACTCACCGAGAACGCCAGATGATGCACGCAACCGGGGTCGGTCGGGCTACGATCGTGCGAGAATTCGCGTTTCTCATTGGTAAAAACCGTGATCAGCCGCCCGTCGCCGGGGTCAAAGTAAAGATGCCCCTCGTCAGGGTCGTCGAGGTTGGGCTGGTCAAAGATGAACGGCATGCCCAGCACGCCCTCCCAGAAATCAAGCGATGTCTGGCGGTCCGCGCCTACGATGGTGACATGGTGCAGGCCCTGGGTTTGTATCTTTTTCATAGGCGCGACCCTAGCACCGGCCCCCGTCGCCCGTCCACGTCCGAACCACCGTATTCGTGCAAAACGGTTCTGCGTGAATGCACAACGCACGTGAAAAGACCCCCGTGGAATGCGTCCGCGGGGGCCCATCGTTTGGGTTCAAGCGATGCGCGTGTTACGCGGCTTCAACCGCCTTCACGTCAATCGCCGGACCGGCCTGAATTTCGATGCGACGGGGTTTCAGCGCCTCGGGTACTTCGCGCATCAGGTCGATGTGCAGCATACCATCGACATGCGCAGCCCCGGTCACGCGAACATGATCGGCCAGCGTAAACCGGCGTTCGAAGGCGCGGGTGGCGATACCGCGATGCAGGAACTTGGCGGTGCCTGCCGCTTCGGCTTTTTTGGCCGAGATCACCAGCGCGTTTTCACGAACCTCGACGCCAAGGTCGGCATCGGAAAATCCGGCAACCGCGAGCGAAATGCGATAGCCATCATCTGCGGTTTTTTCAATGTTGTAAGGGGGATAGGTTGTCTGGGCAGGTTCGGCGCTCAGCACCCGGTCCATAATATCGGCGATCTGGTCAAAGCCGACGGTGGCGCGGTAAAGCGGTGCAAGATCAAAGTTTCGCATGAGTCATCCTCCTAAAAGCGATAACGGGTGGCGGCCTTCCATATGGACAGGCCTGGGGTTTGAAACGGGACCCCGATCGGGCGTCCCTGCGATGTTATTTGGGGGGTGAAACCGGGCTGTTCAAGACCTGCAAGATCGAAACCCCCGTGTCGGGCACGCACAGCCGTGAAAACTCTCGATCTTACGGCTTCACGAACCGCGCACCGCCGGTGCCGCCATCGCCGGCCTTCACGAACCGCGCGCCCTCGGATTGCTGCACCACCGAGGCCAGACCACCGCCGGCCAGGTTGACGCCATTGGCGGTTCGCAGCGCCTCAATCAGCTCGGCGATCGGCGCTTTGATCAGGGGGCCCAACGCCAGCGCGCCATCCGGCCCGGCGTGTCCGCGCGAGATGACCGACACGATCATCGGCCGCCGCCGCGAGGTATCGAACACCGGCGACCCCGACGCGCCGAAGGTCACGTCGCAGGAAAAGGCCGCTGCCACGTCATTTTTGTGCTGTACCGAGCAACTGCGCTGCCAGCTCAGCGCCTCAGCGCGTCCGCGTGCATATGAGACCACCGAAACCTGCCGCCCCAGGTCCTGTTCGCCAATAGCAAAAGGGTCGGCCAGGGTGGTTGGGATCGGGCGGTTAAGCCGCATCAGCGCGATATCGGTCTCGACACTGTCAAACCGGGGGCTTTGACGATTGGTATAATCGGGATGCACCACCGTCTGAGTGACCGACCGCACCGCCACCGCCGCGCCATTCGACAGCCCGGCCCTGAAGATGATCCGCGCCGGATCGATCGGGCGATTGTCGGATGCCTCGACCAGACAATGCCCCGCCGTCAGCACCAGATCGGGCGCTATCAGTGTTCCGGTGCAAAATCCGCCCTCGGCAATGTCGATGCGCCCCACGGCCTCCCACCCAGAGCGTTCCAGCGGTCGCGTCAGCGCATCAAGCGGGCTGTCGCTGGTCTCGGACCACGCAGTGCCGAGCATGATCAGCGCCGCGATTGCCGTTATCGGGGCCAGTAAGCGCATCAATTAGCGGGTTTCAGAAATTTGGCCCCGCCGCTGGCGTCAGCGCCGCCGAGGTTGCGCACCATCGGCAGTGCTCTTGTGGCCAGCAGTTCAGTTGCATCGGTCTCGGGCGCGTCGAGAAGGGCATAGAGCGCCTCTAAAGGCCGCGTCAGCGCGGTGCCAAGCGCCACGTCCATATCGCGCACCCGGGCCATGGCCGAGACCACCGACACGATCCGCGCCACGCCGTCTTGTCCGGTCACAAACACCGGCGAACCCGACGCGCCATGGTCGACCTCGCAGCCCAGCACCAAAACCCCGCCCTGGCGCGCCAGCACTCGGCAGGCTTCCTGCAAGCTGGGTGCCTCGGACCGGTCGCGAGCATAGGACACGACGCCAACCGACGCGCCTTTTCGTGGACGTTGGTCAACGGCATAAGGGGTGATCGCGGGATTTCGGATTGGCCGGTCAAGCTGGACCAAGGCCAGATCGTGGGCGACCCGGGCAATGCGGTCAACTTCGGAATAGATGAAATCCGGGTGCGACACGATCCGCCGCACACCGCGATAAGCCGCCGCGCGGCCGCCCCGCCAACCGGCCAGAAACTCGATCTCGTCCGCGTCATAACGGGTGCCGGAGCCTTTCCGGTACAGGCAATGCGCCGCCGTCAGCACCAAATCTTCGGCGATCAGCGCGCCGGTGCAATAGGCGTTCCCGCCAAAGTTCAGCCGCCCCACGGCCTCCCACCCGCGCGTGTCATCAGCAGTGGCCAACGTTCGCAGCGGCGATGCGCCGTTGATCCCCTCGGCGGCAGTCTGGCCGGCAGAAAGGACGAAACAAAGAATTACTGCAAAAAATCCGCGCATGGCAGCCTCGGTAATGCGTCAGACCAAGGCTAGCAGGGCGATTTGGCAGGAATATGGCAGTTACAGCGCCGGTGGCCGGGGGCCACCAGTGGCCCAGTCCAGCAATTCGACGGTGTGGACCACGGGGATGTGCGTCGCGGACCCGATCTGCATCATGCAGCCGATATTTCCGGTGGCGATAACTTGTGGCGCACGCGCTTCAAGCGCCGAAACCTTGCGCATTTTCAATTGTTTGGAAATCTCCGGCTGCAACAAATTATAGGTTCCCGCCGACCCGCAGCACAGATGGCTGTCGGCAGGCTCGACGACCTCGAAACCAGCCGTTTTCAGCAGGTTCTTGGGAACCGACGTTATCTTTTGACCGTGCTGCAGCGAACAGGCCGCGTGATAGGCCACGCGCAGGCCCATTGCCTTGCTCTCTGGCAGTCCCAGCACATCGATCACCTCGCTCACATCGCGGGCCAGGGCACCGACCTGGCGCGCCCGCGCCTGGTGTTCGGTGCGCGCGAAAAGGTGGCCATAGTCCTTGATTGTGGTGCCGCAGCCCGAGGTGTTAATGACGATCGCGTCCAGCCCCGGCGCGTCGATCTCGGCCCCCCAGGCCGCCAGATTTCGCGCCGCCGAGGCCCGCGCCTCGTCCGCCTTGCCCATATGGTGCGTCAGCGCCCCGCAACAGCCCTGCCCACGGGCCACCACGACCTCGGCCCCAAGACGCGTCAATATCCGGATCGTGGCGTCGTTGATGTCGGTATTCAGCGCCCTTTGCGCGCAGCCGGTCATCAGCGCCACCCGCATCCTGCGCCCGCCCTGCGCCGGGAACACCTGCGCATCATCGTTGCGGCTGACCGGCGGAATGCGCCGCGGCGCCATCTCCAGCATCGCTCGCAGCCGCGCATCCGGCACCAGCCCCCGCAACGGCCGCGCGATCTTGGCGGCCAGCAGCGCCAGTCTGAACCGTGTTGGATAGGGCAGAATGCGTGCCAGAAGCCAGCGCAGGGCGCGGTCGCCCCAGGGACGGCGATAGGTCGCTTCGATATGCACCCGCGCATGGTCGACCAGATGCCTGTAATCGACCCCCGACGGGCAAGTGGTGACACAGGCCAGACAGCTGAGGCAGCGATCGATATGGCGCACCGTGCGCTCGTCCGCCGGACGCCCCGTTTCCAGCATATTCTTGATCAGATATATCCGCCCCCTTGGGCTGTCCAATTCGTCGCCCAGCACCTGATAAGTCGGACAGGTCGCCGTGCAGAACCCGCAATGGACGCAGGACCGCAGAATTTGGTTCGCCTCAGCGGTGGCCGGATCGGTCAGTTGCTCGGGGGTAAAGTCGGTTCGCACTAGATCAGATTTCGCCAGCGTCGCCGAACAAAACGCATCACATCTACGCCAGAGGTGGTCACTGCATTGGCACCAGCATCGAGCAATCGGTCTTTCTTTTTGATTGCCCAAGGACCGGCGAATATCAAGACGGGCACATCAAGCCCCTTCAGTCGGAGTGCATTGATGAACTCCAATCCTGCATAAGGGTTTTCCTTTCCATCCTCTTTGCGGCTCAGGTCGCTTATTACAAAGTCTATTTTGTCTGCCTCAAGCGCGTTTAACCCTTCTTTTGTCGAGAGTTCTTTCCGGACTCTATAGCCTTCGCTTTCAAACCGTTCGATCAGGAAAGCGTTGTTACTTGGGATATCGTCTACCCACAGAATTGTTCCTTGGATTTGCTCATCTATTTCTGGTTGTGCCCCGGGCGCTGCATCGCCCATCACATCCTCGACTGCGGCCAGTCGCTCTTGCAGATCGGACAGGCTCTTCCCAACCTGTTCTGTTGCAGCAGGAACGCTGAGTTCAATCCCAGCGACCTTTATCGTGAGGTTGTCACGTCGCAAAAGCGAATTGAGCGGCCACCGGAAAATTAGAACGATAACAAGCGCAAAAGCGGGCCACGCGATATTTGAAACCGCTTGCCAAAATTCTGGATTCACTAGCAATTCTTTCATCTCAAGTTCCCATCAAGCCCTTGTTCAAAATACCGCGCGGGTCAAATTTTTCGCGCAGCCCAGCCGAGATCGCCGCCACCGGCCCCGGCTCGGACTGAAACCTGCCCAACTTGGCCCGCGTGTTGGGCGAACTGCGCACCAGCGTGGCGTGGCCCGGTGTCGCTGCAAGTGCCGCCCGCGCGTCCATCCCCTCGTCGGTCAGCGCCCAGATCAGGCCCCCGCCCCAGTCCATCAGAACCGCCTTCGCGTTCAGCCGATCGATCACCATCGGCGCATCGGTGGGTTTGACCGACAGCCGCCAAACATCCCCTGCCACCCCATGAAACGCCTCGACATCGCGCACCCAGGCCCAACCGGCGCGGGTACGATCAAAGTCCGTCTCGATCACCACGTCACCGAACTCAGCGAGGCGGTCAGCCAGAGCCTGCGACCGATGCGCGACCGACCCCGCGAACCCCTCGACCCGGATCATCGTAACCGGCGCGCCATCGATCTCGACCGTGGTATGCGCCGCCCCGTTGACTTCGTAGGGCGATGCCAACGCCGATGCCAACGCCGCGACCGCCTGCGGCGGCGTCAGCCCTTCGATCAGACAGACCGCGCGTGCCGGCGGCTTGGGCAGCACCTTGAATGTCACCTCGCTCAGCACCCCCAGTGTCCCGAAACTGCCCGCCATCAGCTTGACCAGATCGTAGCCGGTGACGTTCTTCATCACCCGCCCGCCGTTCTTGATGACGGTGCCCGTGCCGTCGACAAATCGCACCCCGATCAGCGCATCGCGGCACGCACCTGCCTGCACCCGCCGCGGACCGCTGGCGTTCGCCGCCACCGCCCCGCCGATGGTGGGCGTGCCTTCGGTCCCCAAAAGCCCGCGCATGTCCGGCGGCTCGAACGGCAGGCGCTGACCGTTGGCGGCCAGCGCTGCCTCGACCTCGGCCAGCGGCGTGCCTGCGCGCGCCGATAGGGTCAGCGCGCCGGGTTCGTAAAGGGTGATCCCGGTCAGTCCACCGGTCGCCAGCACCCGGCCCGGCACCGGAGCCATGCGGGTGCCGCCGCCGCGAACCGACACCGGCCCGTCCGCCGCTCTGATCGCCTCGGCAAGCTGATCTTCGCTGGAGACTTCGATCACCCCCGGTCCTCCTCAGGCCGCCCGCGCGCCCAGACGCCGGGCCTGCGTGAGCGACAGCGGAAATACCTTCGCCGGGTTCAAAAGCCAGGCTGGGTCAAACACATCCTTGATGCGCATCTGCGCCTCCAGATCATCGTCCGTGAACTGGTGATGCATCAGATCGCGCTTTTCCACGCCGACCCCGTGTTCGCCGGTCAGGCAACCGCCGACCTCGACACACAAGCGCAGAATATCGGCCCCGAATGCCTCGCATTTCTCCAGTTCACCGGGCGTGTTGGCGTCGTAAAGTATGAGTGGGTGCAAATTTCCGTCGCCGGCATGAAAGACATTGGCCACATCCAATTCGTATGCCGCCGACATCTCGGTGATCCGGTCCAGCATTTGCGGCAGGTTCGACACCGGGATCGCGCCGTCCAGACACATGTAGTCGCTGATCTGCCCCATCGCCCCAAAAGCCGCCTTGCGCCCCAGCCAGATGCGCGCGCTTTCTTCGTCCGATCCGCTTTCACGCAGTGCCACCGGGTCATGGCGGCGCGCAATTTCCAGGATCACGGCAAGCTGCGCGTCGATCTCCGCCGCGCTGCCCTCGACCTCGACAATCAACAGCGCCTCGCAATCGGGATACCCGGCGTGCGCGTGGGCCTCGCAGACGCGGATACACGGGCGGTCCATGAACTCGATGGCGACGGGCAGCAGACCGGCACGGATGATGTCGGCGACGCAAGCCCCGGCGTCGCGGCTCGTGTCAAACCCGATCAAAACCGGGCGCGCGCCCTCGGGCTTTGGCAGAATGCGCAACGTGGCTTCGGTCACCACGCCCAATTGCCCCTCGGACCCGGTGATCACCCCCAAAAGATCCAGTCCGGGCGCATCCAGATGCGCCCCGCCGATCTGGACCACCGTGCCGTCCATCAACACCAGCGTCACCCCCAGAAGGTTGTTGGTGGTCACCCCGTATTTCAGGCAATGCGCGCCGCCCGAATTCGTCGCGATATTGCCAGCGATAGCGCAGGCCAGCTGGCTCGATGGATCGGGCGCATAGAAAAAACCTTGTTCCTCGACCGCACCGGTGACGCTGAGGTTGGTGCGCCCGCTCTCGACCCGGATGAACCGGTTTTCGTAGTCGGTCTCGAGCACCGCATTCATCCGCGCGATGCCCAGCACCACGCAATCGGCCGTCGGCAGCGCCCCGCCCGCCAGCGACGTACCCGACCCGCGCGGCACCACCGGCACGCCTTCGCTTTTGCAAAGCCGCAGCACCGCCGCGACTTCGTCGGTCGAGCCCGGCAGAACCACAACCAGGGGCGGACAGGCGTAAGCGGTCAGCGCGTCGCACTCATAGGCCCGGGTCTCGCTGGCCGCGTGGATCACCGCATCCTTCGGCAGAACCTCTTGGAGGCGGCTGACAATCCGTGCCTTTTTCGCTATGATTGCGGCATCGGGGACGGGCATGTCCATGAGGCTCTCCTGCGCAGTGGGGTTCGCCACCAGTCTATCGGAGCCGCCAGATGCCTGCAAAGGTCTTCGGACTTGGGTTGATCGCCGCTGTCGCCACCCCAGCCGGGGCCGATGATTCCCGGGTTTTGGCCGCCAGCGCCGGTGCCCGCCTGGGCCTGCGCGGTCTCTTGCATCCGCACGTGAACGAACAGCCCTTCACCGGCGCGCTCATGGGCGTGGTAATCCCCGACGGCGCGGCCCAGGTCTTCATCCGCTGACCGTCGACTTGGGAGTCCGGCCCAAGTCAGGCTCCCAGTTTTCGTCGTTTTTCAAGTACCTTCAGGGGGTCCCGGGCAGGAGGGTCCCGGGGGGGAATGACCCGCGGCGCTATCTTCAGGCGCTGCGCCGTCCCTCGATCAGCCAGGCCCCGATCATCAGGCTCGCGATCAGCGCCAAGGCCACCCAAGCGGGCAGCAGCGGCATCACCGACACGTCGCGGGTCAGATAAGCCTCGCGCGGTGTGATCCCGATCCAGCCGCGCCCGGTGGCTGGCCGTCCGGGGCGCACGGTGCGCAAATCCGGCAAATCGGCTGAGATCGGCATCACGCCGCCGCGGGTCTCGGCCACCAGCGGACTCAGTTTGTCGGCGCTCGCGACCGTCTCCTCAAACTCCCTCGGCGCTGCCGGCCCCACGGCCACCACGCCCGCCATTCCACCTTCGCTAATGCGGTAAAGCCCCAGATCGTCGGCCTCGAACTGGGCCTGATACCGCCCCGGGACGTCCGCGTTCAAGGGCAGTACCGTGACCCTGCCGTCCGGCCCGGTCACCGTCACCTCGCCCACTTCCTCGGCCATCGTGCGCCTTGTGATCGTCACGCTCTGGCCCTCGGCCTGGGCGGTCAGCGCTTCCTCTTCAAGTTCGGGTTCCTTCATCATCCAATGCGCCAGCCGCCGCAGCAGTTCTAATTGCGGACCGCCGCCCTCGAAACCCCGGCTCCACAGCCAGGCATGGTCGGAGGCGAGCAGCGCCACCCGCCCCTCGCCGACCCGGTTCAGCACCAGAAGCGGCCGCTCGTCGGCCCCGGTCATCACCACATGGCCTTGCGGTGCCGCCAGATCGATCAGCCGGAACCAGCGTCCCCAGCCCCCGGTTGGTGCGAATGCCTCGAGCCCCTGGGTCACCGGATGGCGCCGGCCCACGTCCGAGATCACCGGGCGGTAACCGTCCTCCAGCACGAACGATGTCGGTGCCGCCGGCAGAACCAGGCCAAGCGGCGAGCGAAAAAGGCTGTCGGCGGTGGCGAAATCAGGCCCCGCCGCGACCAGAACCGCGCCGCCATCCTGCACGTATTGATTGACGTTCTGCAGATAAATGGCGGGCAATATACCGCGCCGTTTGTAGCGGTCGAAGATGATCAGGTCGAATTCGTGGATCTTCTCCAGAAACAGCTCGCGCGTTGGAAATGCGATCAGGCTCAGCTCGGTCACCGGCACGCCGTCCTGCTTTTCCGGCGGGCGCAGGATAGTGAAATGCACAAGGTCCACAGAACTGTCTGATTTCAACAGGTTACGCCAGGTTCGTTCGCCCGGATGCGGCTGGCCCGAGACCAGCAGAACCCGCAGCCTGTCGCGTACGCCATTGATCTGGATAATCGCCGAATTGTTGCGGTCGGTCAGCTCGCCGATCGCCTCGGCCAGCGTGAATTGAATGACGTTCATTCCGCCATGATCCAGCGTCACCGGTACGCTCACATCCCGGCCCACTGGCACATCGCGCGACTGTGCCGGTCCGCCATCGACCGACACCATTAATCTGGTCAGACTGCCGACGCCCAGCCCTTCGGGCACAGCGCCCTGATCTTCGATCCTGAGCGTCAGGTCGACCGCTTCGCCGATGATGGAAAAGCCCGGTGCGTTCTTGACAATCAGCCGCCGGTCCCAGTCGTCGGCGTGGCCAGTCAGCAGCACATGCAGGGGGGCGGGCATTTGCGGCGCGCGTTCGATATCGTGCGCCTGGCCGTCGGTGATCAGCACCGCACCGGCTACCCGCGCGCGCGGCTCTTCGGCCAGCGCCTGGGCCAGCGCCGACATCAGCTCGGTCCCGGCATTGCCCGCGCCATCGTCCAGCCGGATAACCCGCAGGTCGGTGTTGCCGCGCGCCGCCACTTGCGCCTCCAGCGCAGCCAGCGCGCGGGCCGCCTGATCCGACCGGTCGCCGATGCGCTGGCTCGCGGTCTCGTCCACGATGGCGATCACGATGTCGCTGAGGCTTTGGCGGTCCTCGATCTGTAGCGACGGATTGGCCAGCGCGCCCACCAGCGCCGCCAGCGCCAGCGCCCGCAGCCACCAGCCGCTCAGCCGCCGCCAGGTCGCAAAGGCCACCAGCGCCAGCGCCAAAAGCCCGGCACCGGCAATAAAGCTCCAGGACAACAGCGGGTCAAAGATGATCTGTCCGGTCATCGTTATTGCCCCAACCGGTCCAAAAGCGCCGGCACATGCACCTGGTCCGACTTATAGTTGCCGGTCAGCACGTGCATGATCAGGTTGATGCCAAACCGGTAAGCGATCTCGCGCTGGCGCTCGCCGGTAAAGCCGCGGCCAACCGGAAACAGCGACTGGCCGCGCTCGTTGATCGCCCAGGCTGCGGCCCAGTCATTGCCGCCGATCACCACCGGCGTCACGCCGTCGTTGAGGTTGCGAAACGGCATGCCCTCGGCGCGGATCGCGTCGGCGGGTGCGGCTTCGACCCAGACCTCGCGGCTGGTATGACGCCCGGGAAAGTCCTGCAGCAGGTAGAACGTGCGCGTCAGTACATGGTCGGGCGGAATGGGTTCCAAGGGCGGAAGGTCCAGCGACCGCGCCAGATTGCGCAGGTGCCGCGTCTCGGGCGTGGTGCTGCCGCGCCGGGTCAGATGCGCATCGCGGGTGTCAAACATGATCATGCCGCCGGTGCGCAAATACCGGTTCAGCCGTGCGTAGGCCTCGGCCGAGGGGACCGGCTGGTCAGGCGTCACGGGCCAGTAAAGAAAGGGGAAAAACGACAGTTCATCGGTCTCCAGATCGACTGCCACCGGGGCGGCAGGCTCGATCGAGGTGCGCCGGTAAAGCCGGTCGGACAGCCCGGTCAGACCAGCCCGGGCGACGCCGTCAACCGACGCGTCTCCGGTGATCACATGGGCCAGCACGACCTCGGACGTGACCCTGAGCGCAAGCGCGTCATCGACCTCCTGCGCCTGTGCGACCGGCACGCCGCCCGGGTTCACCGCCAGTGCCAGCGCAAGTCCCGCCATCGCCCCGCGCGGCCCCGCAAGCCGTCCCGAGATCCAGAGCGAGGCCACTATGTCGATTAACAGCAGCGCTCCGGTTAGCGCCAGCAACAGCCCTTTCAGGGGCGTTTCGGCGAAGGTTGTAAGCCCCTCGACCGGAATGCCCGCAGGCCAGGTGGCAGCGGCAAGGGCCGAGGTCGGATCCAGCACATTCAGCGCCAGTTGGCGCTCGGCGCCCGCATAAAGTCCCGGCGGCAGATCGGGGCCGATGGCGCCTTCGGCCAGCACCTCGCCCGGTACGCCGGCCCGCGCGCCTGCATCGCGGGCAATACCGAACCCATCCAGCAATTTTTCCGGCACCCAGGTGGTGCCTGCCATGGCTTCGGCGTCGGGCCAGGTCGGGCGGGTCGAGATGGCCAGACGCTCCAGCATCGCCACGAAAAGCCCCGACAGCGGCAGCGTTGACCATTCGGCGTTGGCGGTGACGTGAAACAATATGACTTGACCCTCGCCAATCGCGCGCCGGGTGATCAGTGGCGTGCCGTCGGTCAGCGAGGCGATCACGCGGTCAGCCAGTTCGGGGTCAGGCTGGGCCATGACCTGGGCGCTGACGGTGACATCACCGGGCACGTTCAGGCCAAAGAAGGGCGACGATGGGCTGAACGCACGCAGCGACTTCGGTTCGCCCCAGCTCATCGCGCCGCCGACCGCCCGCCCGCCAGCGCGCAGCCGCACCGGCATCAGCGGGTCCAGCGTGTCGCGGCTGACATCGCTGGCGGCCAGCCGTGGACCCGAAAACCGCAAAAGGAACCCACCCTGCTCGATCCAGCTCGTCAGCCCCGCAACCTCAGCCTCGGCCAGCTTGGCCACATCGGCCAGAACGATCACATCGGGGTTGGCCAACAGAATATCGTCGAGCGCCCCGCCGATCAGGTCGGCGGTCGGGGCCAGCGCCTGCCGCAGATAGTGAAGTGGCGACAGCAACTCCAAACCCTCGCGGTCCTCGCGGCCCGCGATCAGGGCGACCTCGCGGCGCTTGAGCGCGTCATCGGCCAATATGACCGCCCCCGCTGACCGTGTGCCCGCAACCTCGAACCGGGTGATCCGGTTTCGCAACTCGGCGGGCAGCGACAGGGCTATTTCGGCCTGTCTGTCGCCGGCCGCGAATTCAGCCGTCGCACGGGCCAGGTCGCGCTCGATGCCCACCGGGTCGCGGCCACGGGCGATCACCTCGACTTCGCCACCCGCGCCAGCGCGGTTCCTCAGCACCAACACCCGCACGACGCCATCTTCGAACCGGGCCGGTCGCAGCCCCAGAACCGGGCGCGGGCTTTCGATCACCTGCACCGCACCCTTGGCCGCAAGCGCCGCCAAAAGCGCGGCGCGAGACCCCCGCGCCAGACCGTCCGATATCCACAGCGTGTCAAACCGGACCTCAACGGCCAGCCGCGTGATAAATTCGTCCACGACGCCCGGATCCGGCACCCATGATTTCGGCTCGTACGACGGCAGGCGCTGGGCCCAATCCTCGGCACCCTGAAAAGGCAGCGGCCCGGGCGCGGGGTCGCTGAGCGACAGCATGGCCACTGCCCGCCCAGTGCGCGCCGCGCGGTCCAGGGCCTGGCGCACGCGGTCGCTTTGCGCCTCCCACACCGGAGCGCTGGCCCAGCTGCCGTCGAGCAGGATCAGCACCGGGCCCGCGCCCTCGGCCCGCTCCTGCGGGTTCAGGACCGGCCCGGCAAACCCAATGATCGCCGCCGCCACCGCCAGACAGCGCAGCACCAAAAGCCACCAGGGCGTCTTGTCGGTTTCATGGTCATCGTCGGTCAGCCCCAAGAGCAACGCGATGCCCGGAAACCGCCGCCGCACCGGGGCGGGCGGCACCGCGCGCAGCAAAAGCCACAGGATCGGCAGCACGATCAGCCCCAAAAGCACCAGGGGTGCGGCAAACCCTATGGGACCAATGGCAAACATCGGCCCTAGCGCACCTTCTCAAGCGCCTGGTAAAGCCACAAAAGCGCGCCCTGCGCGGGGGCGTCGGTGTGATGCGTGATAAACTGCCAGCCGGTCGCGGTCGCCAGATCGGCCAGTTCGGCCTTGCGCGCCGCCAGCCGGTCCAGATAGCGCCCTTTCAAACTTCCCGCCTTTTGGGTCTCGAACGTCAACGCGCCGGTCATCGATTCGAACCGCGTGCGCCCGTCGAAGGGAAACGCCTCTTCCACCGGGTCGAGAACCTGAAGAACTGCGCCTTTGACCCCCCGGTCGGCAGCCGTGGTCAGCGCGGCGCTAAGCGGCGCAATGTCGCCCAGAAAGTCCGATGCAAACAGCGCCCGTGACCGCGCCAACATGCCGCGCGCCTCGGGGCTGCCGAAATCCGCCGCATCGTCGCGGGTGGCCAGCACTTCGGCCAGGCGCGCCAATTGTCCTTCGCCGCCGCGCGGCGGCAAAGCCCCGTCGGTCAGCCCGACCCGTTCGCCGGCGCGGATCAACAGGACGCCAAGCGCCAGCGCCAAAAGCCGCGCGCGGTGGCCCTTTGAGGGCAGCGAGGCGGTCGAGGAAAACGCCATTGACCGGCCCGCATCGACCCAAATCTCGACGGTCTGCGCTGCCTGCCATTCCTTTTCCCGCACAAAATGCGCGTTTTCCGATCGGGCCGAACGCCGCCAGTCGATCGCGCGCACCGGGTCGCCCGGATGTGCCGCGCGATATTGCCAGAACTCGTCGCCCGTGCCCGCCCGCCGCCGCCCGTGGGCGCCCAGAAGAATCGTGGTCGCCAGATGCTCGGCGTCGGCCAAGAGCGGCGGCAGACGCCCCGCCAGCGTCTGCGCTTCGCGCCGGAGGGTTTGGGCGCGCGGCGTCACTTATTGCCCCGTGGCGCATAGATATTCAAACCCATCACCGGCACCCATTGCCCGGTCAGAAATATCGCGGCATCGGTGGTCACGCCGCCGCCTCCACCCGCGTCACTTCTTGCGCAACCAGATCGATCAGCGCCGGCAGCTCTTCACCGCGCGCCCGCGCCGCAAAGCTCAGCGCCATGCGGTGGATCAGCACCGGTCGCGCCATGGCCAGCACGTCGTCGGCAGAGGGGGCCAGCCGCCCATCGATCAACGCCCGCGCCCGCACCGTCATCATCAGCGCCTGGGCCGCGCGCGGCCCCGGCCCCCAAGCCACGGCGTCGCGCACCGCTTGTGGCGCGCTTGCCTCGTCCGGGCGGCAGGACCGGACCAGATCGAGGATCAGCTCCATCACGGACTGGCCCACCGGCATGCGCCGCAAAAGCCGTTGCGCGGCGATCAGTTCAGCAGCGCCAAAAACCTCGTACGCCTCGGCCTCGTCGGCCCCTGTGGTGGCCAGCAAGACCTCGCGCTCGGTGTCGCGGTCGGGGTAATCGACGTCGATCTGCACGATGAACCGGTCAAGCTGCGCCTCGGGCAGCGGATAGGTGCCCTCCTGTTCGATCGGGTTCTGGGTGGCCAGCACATGGAACGGCTCGGGCAGCGCGTGCGGCTGACCGGCGATCGTTACCGTCTTTTCCTGCATCGCCTGCAACAATGCCGACTGGGTGCGCGGGCTGGCGCGGTTGATCTCGTCGGCCATCAACAGCTGGCAGAACACCGGCCCTTGGACAAAGCGGAACGACCGGCGACCGCTGACATCGGCGTCCAGCACTTCCGAGCCCAGAATATCCGCCGGCATCAGGTCGGGCGTGAACTGCACCCGCGCGCCGTTGATCCCCATCACGGTGGACAGAGTATCGACCAGCCGCGTCTTGCCCAGCCCCGGCACGCCAATGAGCAACCCGTGACCGCCGCACAAAAGCGCCGAAAGCGTCAGGTCGACAACGTCGTCCTGACCGATGAAACGCGTGTTGATCGAGGCCTTGGCCTCGGCCAGCCGCGCCCCCAATTCTTCGATCTCGCTCACCAGGTCTTCGGTCTTGGCCATGACAAACCTCCGCACATACGTCATATTTGGCCACAGCATCGCAAATCGCGCGCCCGCGCGGAACCAAAAAGTAAACAATGAGTAAACACGAGCCTGTGACACAGACGCCCAAATCGGTCCAGACACCGTCGGCCGACACCCTGGCCCAGGCCGCGCAAAAGGCCGGAAAACAGGGTTTGCCGCCGGTGCATCTGTGGCACCCGCCGTTCTGTGGCGATCTGGATATGCGTATCGCCCGCGATGGCACCTGGTTCTATCTGGGCACACCGATTGGCCGGGCGCCGCTGGTACGGCTGTTCTCGACCATCCTGCGCCGCGACGGCGATGAGTATTTCCTGGTCACCCCGGTCGAAAAAGTCGGCATCAAGGTCGATGACGCGCCTTTCGTGGCGGTGGATTTCGAAGTTTCGGGTACCGGCCCCGACCAGCGCCTGACCTTCGAGACCAACGTCGGCGATTTTGTCACCGCGGGCCCCGAAAACCCTGTCCGCGTGGTGCGCGACGCGGATACCGGCGAACCGTCGCCCTATGTCCTGATACGCGCCAACCTCGAGGCGCTGATCGACCGCAAAAGTTTCTACCGCCTGGTCGAGATCGGGTCGCGCGCCAACCACGACGGCGAAAGCTGGTTCGGAGTTTGGTCCGGCGGAAGTTTCTTTCCGATCATCCCGTCGGTCGAACTGCCCGAGTGACGTCTTGGGGTCAGGGCGCTCATCCGGATCACACTTCTCTTCGCAGTTTGTTTGATGCTTTTTTGGCATCGCTGCATGCATGTGTCGGATTTGTAGTGAAGAGCCTTGCTTGACGAAAACTCGCCAAAGAGCCGCGCGGCCAGTGACCACAAACCACAAACCACAGACCACAGACCACAGACCACAGACCACAGACCACTCTGGTTTCCATCATATTTCAATGTCTTAGCTGCTTGGCCACGCGTGGACACATTGACCTACAAAGACCGCGCACTTACCCGACCGCGTACAGGCCCGCCGCTTGCCGAGATTAAATCACGCGTGTTTTCTGGGGCGCAGCAGATGCGGCCGCGCGCCATCATAAAGGGCCGAGTCCGGGAAATCCGCCTCGGCCAGAACCCGACCCACGAAGATCAGTGCGGTCCGCGTCAGCCGCGCCGAACGCGCCTTGGCGCGGATATCTGACAGCGTGCCGCGCAGGAACATCTCGTCGGGCCACCCGACCCGGTAGGCCACCACCACCGGGCAATCTGCGCCGTAGAGCGGGGTCAGTTTGCGCTCAATCTCTATGAGGTTGCGCACGCTCAGGTGGATGGCCAGCGTCGCGCCGCTTTGGCCGAGCGTCTCCAGGTCTTCGCCCGGTGGCATGCCGCTGGATTTCATCGCTGTGCGGGTCAGGATCACGGTCTGCGCCAGTTCTGGCACCGTCAGTTCCTGCCTCATGGCCGCGGCTGCAGCGGCATAGGCGGGCACCCCGGGGACGATCTGGTAGGGGATAACAAGCGACTTCAAACGCCGGATTTGTTCGGCGATTGCCCCGTAAAGCGACGGATCGCCCGAATGCACCCGCGCGACGTCCTGCCCGGCGCGATGCGCTGTCGCAATATCTTTGATGATCTCATCCAGCGTCATCGGCGCTGTGTCCTTGACCACAGCATCTTCGGGCGCGCCCGCGACCACCGCCTCGGGAACCAACGACCCCGCATAAAGGCACACCGGGCAGGCCGCGATCAGCCGCGCGCCTTTCAGCGTCAAAAGTTCCGGGTCACCCGGACCCGCGCCGATGAAATAGACCGTCATGGGGCTGATCCCTCTAGTTTCCCGGCGTAACCGCGCGGCGTATAGACCCAGGCCCCCCCGGCCCCGGCGGTGGTGTCGCCGCTTGCCACCACGCGGCTGGAAGAGGCACCGACCAACACCACGGTCAGCATATCGACCTCGTCCACCTGCAAGTCCTGAAGCCGCCGCAATCGCAGGCTTTCGTCCGGTCGGCCAAGGTTCGAGGCCAGGATCACCGGGCAATCGGCGGGCCGGTGGGCCAGCAGAACGTCGCGTGCCTCGGCCAACAGCGTCCGCCGCCGCCGCGACACCGGGTTGTAGAAGGCAATCACGAAATCGCCTTCGGCAGCAGCTTTCAGGCGGTTTTGGATGACCGCGCGCGGGGTCAGCAGGTCGCTGAGCGATATCGCGCAGAAATCATGGCCCAAGATCGCGCCGCAGCGCGCCGAGGCCGCTTGCAGCGCCGAGATGCCCGGCACATGCACCACTTTGACCCGGCGCGCGGCGGCGCTGACACCGTGGTCCGCTTCTGGGCGGTCCAAAAGCTCGGTCACCAGCGCGCCCATGGCGAAGATGCCGCCATCGCCCGAGCAGATCAGCGCCACGCGCCGCCCAGCACCCGCAGTCTCCAGCGCATAGCGGCAGCGCATCTCTTCTTCGCCCAAGGCAAAATCGGTGCGCGTCTTGCCTTTGACTGCGGGGCCGAGCAGGTCGATGTAAAACCCATATCCCACCAGCTCATCCGCCTCGGCGATCAGCCGGGCAGCCTCGCCGGTGCGCCAGGCGGCCTGACCGGGGCCGATGCCCACCACCGCCAGCGATCCGCGCGGCGTCCCCGCCGCCCCGCCATTGCCCAGCCGCGCCAAGGCGCAAGTGACCATTTCCGACATCACCTTCGGTAGAACCAAATCGCCCCCCGGCCCCGCCGCCGCCAGCGCCGCGCCTTCGGCGACGCCGTGCGCGCCGACCTCGGCAAAGACCACTTCGGACGGGTTTTCCAGCCGGTCTTTCTCGGCCTCCAGCCTCGCGGCGGGG
The DNA here is from genome assembly GCA_047518005.1 of Brevirhabdus sp. Lineage (GTDB taxonomy): Bacteria > Pseudomonadota > Alphaproteobacteria > Rhodobacterales > Rhodobacteraceae > JAKZRT01. The sequence continues at coordinate 16,107 of JAKZRT010000008.1, read as the reverse complement.
TGAAAACGGGCCGGCACGCCCATATGGGCGGCAAGCGCATGGATCGCGGCCTCGTCGGCCTTCAGATCAATCGAATGCACCGCCGCGATGTCGCCCGGCGCGCGGCCCGCCTCGGCGAGCGTTGCCATGACGAAGGAAATCATCGCGTCGCCGGAAGCGCCCCGCGCGCACCCCACGCCAAGCGCCAGCGTCGGGCGGCGATAGATCAGCGGCGCGGTGCCGTCCACGCTCAGCACCACCGGCGCGTTCTTGGGGCCAGCTTTTTCCGCTGCGCCCAAAGGCCCGAGCCAGTCGGCCTCACCCGACACCTCCGAACCGGATCCGGCCAGAAGTGCGGCCATCGCCGCCTTGGCGTCCTCGGGGTTTTCCAGCCGCCACGGCGCGGGCGGGGCGTCCAGCGCCACGCCCAGAATCACATCGCCGCCAGTTGTGACCGCCGCCGCAACGCCCAGGCCATCCGCGCAGACCCGCGCCAGGTCGTTGGCACCTTGGTGGCCGCCCAAAAGCGGCACCACCGCGCTGCCGTCGGGTGCCACCGCCAGCACCGGCGGGTCGGTGCGCTTGCCGCCCAGATGGGGGGCCAGCGCCCGGATCGCGATGCCCGCAGCCCCCACGACGACCAGCGGATTACCGCCCAGAAACACTTCGGCCAGATGTCCGGTGACATCGTCAAAGTCCCGGCCACGCAGATCGTGCCGCGCTTGCAGCACTGCCGCCACCCGGTCGCCGGTCGCCCCGTGCGCGGCCAGAAGCGTTGCCACCACTACCCGAGGCTCAGGCATAGATATCTTCCCCCGGGATCAGGATCATCGAGAAATACGGAGCATTTTCCGGGGCTTGCGCCAACGGGCAAACCTGCTGCTCGGGCAGCGAGGCATGCGCCACGAAATGCGCCCGCGCGGTCAGGCCAAGATCGTCGACTACCGCGCGGGCTTTGCTGAAATGCCGCCCCAGTTTCATGATCGCTGCGGCATCCGCCGATGCAAGCCGTTCTCGCAAGACCGTCTCGGGCAAGGTCGCGGGCAACACCGTCAGCACATCCGAGCGCGCGCAGAGCGGTCGCCGCGACGCTGCCGTCACCGCGCCGAGCGAACTGACCCCCGGCACGATCTCGGTCGGGAAGCGGTCAGCGAGCCGCGAATAGAGATACATGAACGAGCCATAGAAAAACGGATCACCCTCGCAGAGAACCACAACATCGCGCCCGGCCTTCAAATGGTCGCCAAGCACCGCCGCCGATTTGTCATAGACATCTTGTGCCGGGAACCTCGCCCCAACCATCGGGATGACAATCGGAACCTCTGCGGCAGCCACGGGGATCAGATCTGCCACAATGGCGCGCGCGAAACTTGTCCCGGTATCGGGGGCCGGATATGCCACCACCCGAGCCGCGCTGATCAAGCGGTGCGCCCTGAGCGTCAGCAGATCGGGGTCGCCCGGCCCCACGCCGACGCCATAGAGCCGACCGGTCATCGCGCCAAAACCCACTGTGTAACCGGCATGAACGGTTTCCAGCCCCGGCGCGACCCGATCGGTTCGGCCCGCGACACCGCGATCCGCGACAGGGTGCCGCCATATTCGCCCTGCAACGCGGTCATCAGCGCTTCGCTTTCCAGCGTTACGGCATTGGCCACCAGCCGCCCGTGCGGTGCCAGCGCGTCCAAAGACGCCGCAACCACGGCGCGTGAAAATCCGCCACCGATGAATACCGCATCGGGCTGGGGTAGGCCGTTCATCGCCTCGGGCGCGCGGCCCTCGACAATTCGCAGGCGCGGCGTGCCCAGCCGCGCGGCGTTGGTGGCAATCATCGCGCGGCGCGCCGCGCGGGGTTCGACTGCGACAGCCTGCGCGTCGCTTGCCGCGCGCATCCATTCGATCCCGACCGAGCCGGCGCCGGCACCCAGATCCCACAAAACCGCGCCCCGCCTGGGGCCAAGTGCGGCGAGTGTCATCGCCCGAACCTCGCGTTTGGTCAGTTGGCCATCGTGTTCAAAGGCCTCGTCAGGCAGCCCGGTCAAGGGCAAGGGCAGTGGTGCGTCTTCGGCCATTGCACATTCGATCGCCAATATGTGAAATTCAGGGGCCGCCCGGTCGCCCCAATCGATTGCCGTTCGCTCGTCGCGGGATTCATCAGGTCCACCAAGCGCGCCCAGAACAATCAGTTGCGATGGCCCGAACCCACGCTCGGTCAAAAGTTGTGCGACGGTCGCGGGCGACCCCCCATCCTGGGTCAACACCAAAAGCCGCGCATGGGGTGCAAAATAGGGGATGACCTGTTCTGCCGGCCGCCCGTGGATGGTCAGCGTTTCAACATCGGCAAGGCTCCACCCCAGGCGCGCCGCGGCCCATTGAAAGGCCGAAAGCTGTGGGTGAAACGTGACTTCATCGGCGCCGAATTTGCGGCCCAGATGCGCACCCGCCGAAAACCATGTCGGATCGCCGGTGACCAGAACAACCACATTTTGCCCGCGCAGATCGGATATTTCGTCGAGCATCGCGCCAAACGGGCTGGGCCAGCGGATGCGCCGGGCGCTGAGGTGCGGCGCCAACCCGTGGTGGCGGGTGCCGCCAATGATCACCTCGGCGGCACCAAGCCGGGCGCGCGCCGCGTCGCTGAGCCCGGCCCAGCCGTCCTCTCCGATCCCGATCACATCCAGCCAGGCGCTCATATCCCATCGCCCCCGGTGCCCAAGCTCAGCCCGTTGACCGCCGCCGCCGCCAGCGCCGAGCCGCCGCGCCGCCCCAGCACGGTGATGTAGGGCACCCGGTGGCCGCCCCCGTGCAGCGCAGATTTGGCCTCGGCAGCGCCGACGAACCCCACCGGGCAGCCGATGATCAGCGCCGGTCTCGGCCAGCCATTGGCCAAGCCCTCGAGAAGATGGAAGAGCGCCGTCGGGGCAGTGCCGATGGCAACAATCGCGTCCTCAAGACCGTCGCGCCACAGCTCGACCGCCGCTGCAGACCGGGTGGTGCCCAGCTTTTCGGCCAGGTCCGGAACCTGTGGATGATTCAGCGCCACGCGGCATTCGACACCGGGCGGAAGCGCCCGTCCAATAATCCCCCGGGCCACCATTTCCGCGTCGCAATAGATCGGCGCACCAGCGTCCAGCGCCGCCCGCCCCGCCGCCTCGGCACCCTCAGCGATGTGCAGGTCATCGCTCAGTTCGACCATCCCGCAGGCGTGGATCATCCGCAGTGCCACCGCAGATGGTGGCGGCGCGCCGCGCGCGGCCAGCTCGTTGCGAATGATCGCAAAGCTTTCGGCATAGATCGCAGTCGGATCGCGGACATAGTCGGCAACGCGTGTCATGCGTCTTTGAGATGTCTGCGTGTGCTTTCGGGCCCCATGGGGTGATCTGCGTGGGGGTATTCGGGGTGATGGTGGTGGTCGGTCCCGTGGTGATCGTGATGATGGTCACCGTTGTGGTGATGATGATCCGCCGCAATCCCGTCCAACCGGCACACGCCGGTGCAGAAGTCTTCGCAAAGACGACAGTCCGTGACATTCGACCCCGGCGCGGTCGCACCCTGGCCTTCGACATGGTGGTGGTGGCTTTCCTGGGGCAGCCCCACTTCGGCCTCGAATCCCAGAACCTGGGTCCGGTATTTGCACAGCGAACAGTTCATCTCGGGCGGGCCGTCCAGAATTTCGCGTACCCGCCCGGCGAATGTCTCCAACACGCCTGCGTGGTCGTTGAGATAGCCCGCCTTGACCCATTGGGTGCCCGGGTGGGCCCCGGCCACCAGATCGGCGAAGCCATAGATGCGGTCGATCAGGATGCCGGTAAACAGGAAATAGGGGAAGACAATGACCCGTTTGAAGCCCAGCTTCGTGACCTGCTCCAGACAGGGCTCGACCAAGGGGAATGTCACCCCGGAATAGCCCACCTCGCACCAGCCAAAACCCATGCCTTCCCACAACATCCGGGCAATTTTCGAGACGTTCGAATTGGCGTCCGGATCGCTGGCGCCGCGCCCGATCACCACCAGACATGTGTCGTGCCGCGCCACTTCGCCACCCGATGCATTGGCCGCCGCTTCGGCCTCGGCGATCCGGTCCGAGGCGGCGCGGATCATGCGCGGATCAAGCCCAAGTTCGCGGCCATAGCTGACGTCGAGCCCATGCGCGCGGGCGTATTCGTTCAGCACCGACGGGATGTCGTTCTTGGCGTGCATGGCGGCAAAAAGCATCCCCGGCACGGCGAGAATCCGGTCACAGCCGCGATCGCGCAGTGCGCCCAGCCCAGCCCGGATCACCGGATTGGCAAACTCCAGATAACCGAATTCAACCGGCCACTCGGGCGGCAAGTAAGCGGGCAGCCGGTCGGCCAGACGCGCAAATTCCTGCACCGCCGGGGCGCTGCGCGATCCGTGTCCGCAGAGCATCACTCCAATTTTCGACATTGCCCTCTCCTCTGTCGTCCGTCGCGCGTCGACATCCGGCAGAGCGAACCACGTGCCCGTCACGCAGTCCCTTCGACGACAAGATAAAAGCCCCCCGACATGGGTCGGGCCGCATCTCTTCCGCTCAGCCATCTGGCATCGACACTTATCGCCATAGCAGCGCCAACCCGACCCCGCAATCAAAAGCTGGAGTTAAGAATTTACCGTCAAATCGGGCGCCTTCGGTGCGTTGGCTTTGCCGTCCTCAGGCGGCGCGGTCACGCACACCGCCAGTCCGCCTTCGACGCGGCTGACCGTATTGCCGCGCGCCCGCGGCGTCACGCGCACTCTGAACTCGGCTCCAGCCGCGGCCAAATCACTGAATGCGCCCTTCGCCATCGCTTGGCCCCTCAACCGATCCCGCATAAGCTCGCGCCGATCAGACCGTCAGAGGGGGCGCGGCGCAAGATGAAAACCGGGTTTTTCTGGGACGAACGCTGTTTTTGGCACGCCGGGGGCGACTATGCTTTCACTCTGCCCCTTGGTGGCCTGGTGCAGCCCAGTATGAGTGGTCTGCCCGAAAATCCCGAAACCAAACGTCGCCTGCGCAATCTGATCGAAGTCACCGGCCTGGCCCGAGACCTGGATTTGAAAGGCGCAAATCACGCGACCTGGGAAGACCTCGCGCGCGCGCACCCCGACCATTATTTGCGCGAGTTTCGCGATCTCTCGGCCCAGGGCGGCGGCGAATTGGGCCTGCGCGCGCCGTTCGCGAAAGGCGGTTTCGAGATTGCAGCGCTTTCGGCCGGTCTGGCCAAAGCAGCGCTTTATTCAGTTCTGCAAGGCCATCACGGCAATGCCTATGCCCTGTCGCGCCCGCCTGGGCACCATTGCCTGCCCGATTTCCCCAACGGCTTTTGCCTGTTTGCCAATATCGCAATCGCTGCCGAGGCGGCGCTGGACGCGGGCTTGGCAGGGCGCATCGCTGTGGTTGACTGGGACGTGCATCACGGCAACGGGACCGAGGCAATTTTCTATGACCGCGCCGATGTTCTGACCATCTCACTGCATCAGGACCGCAACTATCCGCTCGACACCGGTGCCGCCCACGACCGGGGCAGCGGCGCGGGGCGCGGGGTCAACATGAACATCCCGTTGCCGCCTGGCACCGGGCATAGGGGTTATCTTTGCGCGATGGATCGCTTGGTTTTGCCCGCGCTCGAGGCTTTCGCGCCCGACGCGATCATGGTGGCCTGTGGGTTTGATGCAGCTGCAATCGACCCGCTCGGCCGCATGCTGGCCACCGCCGAAACCTTCCGCGCCATGACCGTCCAACTGATGGACAGCGCCGCCGAGATTTGCGATGGCCGTCTGGTTCTGGTCCACGAGGGTGGCTATTCAGAAATTTACGTGCCCTTTGCCGGACATGCGGTGCTGGAGGCGCTCTCTGGCAGCAAGATCACCGCCCCAGATCCGCTTGGCGACACTTTCGCTGCCCGCCAGCCAGGACCCGAATTTCAGGCCTTTATCGAGACGCAGATCGACGCGCTGGCTGTCCATTTCGCGGGCCCCGCTTGAAAGCTGCGACCGACACCCCGACATGGGCGACAGAGACAAGGAATATCATGTCCGCCACGACACCCCCTAACCCTGCGGCGCTTGACTTTCTGCTGACGCGGCGGTCGCGCCCTTTCAAAACGCTTGCGGCTCCGGTCCCGGATGCAGCGGCCTTGCGCCCGCTTCTCGCCGCCGCCGCGCGGACACCCGATCATGGCAAGCTCGAACCCTGGCGGTTCATCGTTCTCAGCGCGCCGGCGATGGTGCGGATTTCCGGTCTGGTGGCAGGGCGCGGCGAGGACCTTGGCAAGCCCGGTGAGGAAATCGAAAAAATGCGCTTTCAACTGGCGGCGGCACCGCTTGCGGTGGCCGTCATCTCATCGCCCAAACCGCCCGTGAAAATTCCGTTGGCCGAACAGCGAAACTCGGCCGCTGCGGCCTGTCTCGGGCTGTTGAACGCTGCGCTCGCAGCAGGCTGGGGTGCCAACTGGCTGACCGGATGGGCGGCCCATGACGCCGAATTTTGCCGCACAGGACTGGGGCTGACCCGCGACGAGACACTTGTTGGATTTGTCCACATCGGCACCGCCCGCGCCACGCCGCCGGACCGACCCCGCCCCGACATCGACACCCTGACAACCTGGATCGACGCATGATCATCAGTGATTTTCTCAAAGCCATCGAGCAACTTGGCGACCCACGTTTCCGGCGGGTTCTGCTGATCGGTATCGGCCTGACCCTGCTTTTGCTGGCGGCGATCTACGCAATTTTCATGATGGCGCTCTCGCTTGTCTTGCCCGAGAGTTTCACCATTCCCTGGATCGGCACCATCACCTGGGTAGACAACCTGGTATCCTGGGCCTCGATCCCGTTGATGCTCTTGTTGTCGGCGTTTCTGATGGTGCCGGTGGCCTCGGCCTTTACCGCGCTCTTTCTCGATGATGTCGCGGATGCGGTCGAAGACAAACATTTTCCGCAGCTTTCAAAGGCCCCGCGCGCCAGTTTCATGACCGGGCTCAAAGACAGCGCAAGATTTCTTGGCGTGATCGTGCTGGCCAATATCTCGGCCTTGCTGCTCTATGTCTTTTTCATCCCGTTTGCGCCATTCATTTTCTGGGCGCTGAACGGGTTCTTGCTGGGACGGGAGTATTTTCAGCTGATCGCGCTGCGCCGGCTTTCACCGGCCGCAGCCCGGGCCATGCGCCGCAGATACAGCGTTACAATCTGGATCGCGGGGGCATTGATGGCGGTGCCGCTCAGCTTTCCGGTGATCAACCTTCTGGTGCCGGTCCTGGGTGCGGCCACGTTCACGCATCTTTTCCACCGTCTGCACAACGAACCGCCGCGCGACGGGTTGGGAGATCTCTGACCGCCGCCGCTTCTTGGCGACGCGCGACAGCGCGGCGCAACCCCCCAGAATTAAATCTGGTCAGGCGCCGGACCGCTCGGGCGGTTGAAAAATTGGATCTCGCTCAGGTCGATCACGCCCGAGATGATCACCGCCGCAATCAGGCCCCAGACCAGCGCCGCGACCAGCGTGGTGATCGCCAGTTTGCGTTTCAGGTTCACCCCGTGCGGGGCACCGGGGGGCGTGCCGGGCACCACCTTGCCCGCTTCGCCCTGAGTGGTCAGCCGCAGCGGCAGAACCACGAACAGCACCATGAACCAGACCACTGCGAAAAGGACAAGGCCCGAGGCGACATCCATCACGCCTGCTCCAGCTCGATCAGGCAGCCGTTGAAGTCCTTGGGGTGCAAAAACAGCACCGGCTTGCCATGCGCGCCGGTCTTCAGCTCACCCGAGCCCAGCACGCGCGCGCCCTGGCCCAAAAGCCGGTCGCGGGCGGCCAGAATATCCTCGACCTCGTAGCACATGTGGTGGATGCCGCCTGCAGGGTTCTTTTCGAGAAAACCGGCGATCGGCGACGCCTCGCCCAAGGGGCAAAGCAGTTCGACTTTGGTGTTGGGCAATTCGATAAAAACCACGGTCACGCCGTGGTCGAGTTGGTCCTGGGGGGAACCGACGCGGGCGCCAAGCGTATCGCGGTATCGCGCCATCGCAGCGTCAAGGTCGGGTACCGCGATGGCAACGTGGTTCAGGCGTCCGATCATGGGCGAGGCTCCGGTTTTGGTCGCCGCTTTATCACGCCTCGAGCGGACCGGGGCAAGGGCGCGGGGCGACGCAGGCATCGCACGAAATTCGCGGCCGTCGGTTTACCAAAGATTAGCCTCGATGGCGCTCTAATGAGAATCGCACGTTTGCGAGGGACGGGTATGGATGATCTTGAAGACTTCGTAATGCGCCGCCTGCCGACCGCCAACCGGCCGCTTTTGGGGCTGACGGTTCTGGTTGTCGAGGACAGCCGCTATGCCTGCGAGGCGATCCGCCTGATGTGCCTCAGATCCGGCGCGCGGATCCGGCGGGCCGATTGCCTGCGCTCGGCGGCACGGCACCTGCGGGTCTATCGCCCCTCGGTGGTGATCGTCGACATTGGGCTGCCTGACGGTTCGGGGCTGGACCTGATCGCCGACCTGGCGCAGGGGCATCCGCGGGTCAATGTTCTGTTGGGGATGAGTGGCGATCCGGACGGTCGGACCCAGGCGATGGACGCGGGCGCGGATGGCTATCTGGGCAAACCGGTCGCCTCGGTCGCGGCGTTTCAGGAAGCGGTGCTGGCGCATCTGCCGCGCGAGGTACAACCGCGCGGGCCACGGGCCGTCAGCAACGAGACCCTGGCCCCCGACCTGCTGGCGCTGAAAGACGATCTGGCCCATGTGGCCGACCTCTTGGATAGCTCGGCAGACGATGAGACGCTGGAATATGTGGCCCAGTTTCTGGGCGGCGTCGCCCTCAGCGCCGAAGACCCGGCGCTGGCGGCTGCCGCCCGGGCGCTTGGGGCCGCGCAGGGCGGGCAGGGTTCCACCGGGGCCGCAGTGTCTCAGCTCAGCTCGATCCTGCAAGACCGCCTGGCCCGGGTTTCGGTGCTTTGAGAACACGCAGCGTGAACCAACGGCTGCGGCACCCGCCCCAACGGGAAGTGGCCATAATCTAGATGACTAAAGGCGCGAAATCTTCAAAAGATTTCAGTCCGCTTTCTTCTCAAGAAAGCGGCGCGAGCGCTGGATCGCGTGCCACCAGGACCGGGGCGGTCAGCGACGACAGGCTGACCCGTTGCCGTCCGTCTGCGTCGAAATTCGCCGGGTCAAGCCAGGTGTCATAGGCCGCGCGCAGGGCCGGCCATTCGGTATCGATGGCAGCAAACCAGGCGGTGTCGCGGTTGCGGCCCTTGACCACGCCGGCCTGCCGAAAGACGCCCTCGAAGCTTAGCCCCAGACGTTCGCCTGCGCGCCGCGAGGCCAGGTTCAGGGCATCGCATTTCCATTCGAACCGGCGATAGCCCGCCCCAAACGCACAGCGGACGCACAGGCTCAGCGCCTCGGTCGCGCCGCGGGTGCGTTGCAGGCGCGGGGCCAGATGGATGTGACCAACCTCGATCGAACCGGCTTGCGGATCGATCCGCATCAGGCTGAGCGCGCCGCCTGGCAGACCGGTGGCCGGGTCGATGATCGCGAAAAACATCGGGTCGTGCTGGCCCGCGATCCGGTCGATCCAGGCAGCATGCGCCTTGGCGTCCTCGAACGGTCCGTAGGGCATGTAGGTCCAGAGCCTATCGGCCCCTCGAACCGCCTCGAAAAGCGCCGGTGCATGGGCGGACGTCAAGGGTTCCAGCCGCGCATAGCGACCCTCGATCGGCGCCGTCGCGGGGCGCGGCGGCGGCACCCAATTGGGAACCGGGATAAAATTGGGCGCGTCGGACATCGCGGCCAGCTTACCAGCCGCACCGGCACGGTCCAGCCCCGCAAAATCGCCCCTGGTGCTGCATATTCCTGCCATTTTTGGGGGCCACAGATGCGGGCGTAACAGGTCGGAGGTGATCGCATGCTTGACAAGATCGAAACCTATTCGCTGCCGGTCCGCGTTCGCAACTTGATCGATCGCGCGATGCTGGCACTGGGTGCGCTTGCCTTTGTCAGCGGGCTGGCCGGAAGTCTGATCTAAGACTGTCGGAGTTTCCGAGACAAAAAGCCGCGGCAATCGTCGCGGCTTTGGTTATTTGCTCTGGATCCCAAGTCAGGCGGCCTCTAACGTGGCAGCCTGCAGGTCGAACCATTGGGATGCTGGCCTGAGCTGTATAGCGATTTTCTTGCAGATCCGGCATTGAAGCGACGGCAGTTTCACTGCGCCCAGATCCTGGGAAATCTCGGGCTCGAACCAGCGCCAATACCCTGACCGAAATTTTTGACAGAATCGCCGGGGCAACCGCCGAGCCGAGCGACATCCGCATGGAGGGCGAGCTGCGTAGGACAGCGGCATTGCGTCTGTTGGGCGAAATCCCGAGGTATTAATCCTCGGCCGGCAACACCCTTAGCCCCAGTTCGCGCAGCTGTTCGCCCGTCGGTTCGCTCGGTGCGCCCATCATCAGGTCTTCGGCGCGTTGGTTCATCGGGAACATGATGACCTCACGGATGTTGGCGGTATCGGCCAACAGCATCACGCAGCGGTCGATGCCGACCGCGCAGCCGCCGTGGGGTGGCGCGCCAAAGCGGAAGGCGTTGACCATACCGCCGAAGCGTTTCTTGACCTCGTCGGGACCGTATCCGGCCAGTTCGAACGTGCGGAACATGATCTTTGGCTCGTGGTTGCGGATTGCGCCCGAGACAAGCTCGTAGCCATTGCAGGCAAGATCGTACTGGAACCCGCGCACCGCCAGCGGGTCGCCCGAAAGCGCCTCGAGACCGCCCTGCGGCATCGAAAACGGGTTGTGGTCGAAATCGAGCGCGCCGGATTCCGGGTCGCGCTGGTAGATCGGGAAATCGACGATCCAGGCGAAGGCGAAGCGGTCGGTGTCAGACAGTTTCAGCTGGTTGCCGATCTCGACCCGGGCCTTGGCGGCAGTGGCTTCAAAGACGCGTGGCTTGCCACCAAGAAAGAAAGCAGCGTCGCCGACACCAAGGTCGAGTTGTTGGCGGATAGCTTCGGTGCGCTCGGGGCCGATGTTTTTGGCAAGCGGGCCCGCGGCTTCATGTTCGCCGAAATTCGCTTCAAAAACAAATTTTGCTTGTTCGTTGTCGTCACTTTGGTGCGCTGAGTGGATGGCACGTAACGCGTCACGTTCCCTCTCATCAATAACTTCCTGATCTTCGAGCTCATCGAACGTCATGAACTTCAATTCTTCATAGTCGTATTTATGATTCCGCTTCCGCCAGAAAATATACCCCATCCCCGGCAGGCCCTCTTTTTGGGCGAAGGCGTTCATGCGGTCGCAGAACTTGCGGCTGCCGCCGGTGGGCGCGGGGATCGAGCGAATCTCGGTCCCGTCAGTCTCCAAGAGCTTGGCGAAAATCGCAAAACCCGAGTCGCGGAAATGTTCCGATACGTCCTGCATTTTCAAAGGGTTGCGCAGGTCGGGCTTGTCGGTGCCATACCATTTCATGGCGTCGTTGTAGGCAATCTGGGGCCAGTCGGTATCGACCTTGCGCGCGCCGCCAAATTCCTCGAACGCACCCTTGATCACCGGCTCGATAGTGTCGAATACGTCCTGCTGGGTAACAAACGACATCTCCATATCAAGCTGATAGAAATCGGTCGGCGACCGGTCGGCGCGCGGGTCTTCGTCGCGAAAGCACGGCGCGATCTGGAAATATTTGTCAAACCCCGAGACCATGATCAGCTGTTTGAACTGCTGCGGGGCCTGGGGCAGCGCATAGAACTTGCCGGGGTGCTGGCGCGACGGAACCAGAAAGTCGCGCGCGCCTTCGGGGGATGACGCGGTGATGATCGGCGTCTGGAATTCGCGAAAGTCCTGGTCCCACATCCGGCGGCGAAAGCTGGCCACGACATCCGAGCGCAGTTTCATGTTGGCCTGCATCACGTCGCGGCGCAGGTCCAGATAGCGGTATTTGAGGCGGGTTTCCTCGGGGTATTCCTGATCGCCGAACACCATCAGCGGCAGCTCGTCGGCCGCCCCCAGAACCTCGAGTTCGCGAATGAAAACCTCGACCTCGCCGGTGGGCAGTTTGGGGTTGATCAGGTCGGGCGCGCGGGCCTTCACCTCGCCATCAATCCGGATGCACCATTCCGACCGCACCTTTTCGACGTCACCAAAGGCGGCGCTGTCGGGATCGGCCAACACCTGTGTGATCCCGTAGTGGTCGCGCAGGTCGATAAACAAGATCCCGCCATGGTCGCGCACCCGGTGAACCCAACCCGACAGACGAACGGTCTGGCCCACGTCCGAAGCGGTCAGTTGGGCGCAGGTATGGCTGCGATAGGCGTGCATTGGCGGGCCTCGGTCTGGGTTGGGCGAATAACCGGGCCGATACACATGGGACACGGACGGAAGTCAAGGCGTCTGGCGGGTCGCCTCGCGCTTGCCCACGACGCTGCTGGCGCGAAAAGTTCCGAAGATCGCGCAGGATGCCACCGCATTTGAGCCGGCGCTCAGGGCCATCCGGGGTGGCCGCTTGGGCATTCCAAGCGGTCTGGTCTTCGAAGCGCGGCAACTCCGGCCGCCGGACCGTCATCGCAGGAATGGCGGTGCTCGGCGCTGGCAAGTAACCGCTAGTGTCGCTCAACCCTAGCGCGATCAGCTTGATTTTCGACCGAATATTTGCCCTAATTCGGGTCTGCAACCACCGGGGCAGCATTCCAGGCCCCGGTCAGTTGGCCAAATAACGGCAATGGTCCAGGGGGTGGAGCCATGTGGGAAAAGCTGCTTGATCGCGTGCTGCGCCGCCTGATCCGCAAGGGTGCGCTGGAACTGACATTGCCTGACGGAACATCGCGCTTTTATGGAGACCCGGCGGTACGCCCGATTCGCGTGAAATTCACCGACCCGGCATTGCCCCGGCAACTGGTCCTGCGCCCCGAGATGGGCGTCGGCGAGGGCTATATGAACGGCACCCTTCAGATCGGGAACGACGACCTTCACGGGTTTCTGGCGCTGGCGATCCAGAACCGCACCAAAGCGACCCGCAGCCTGGTGTCCTGGCCCACCGAGGTGCTGCGCTATCTCAGGGGGCGGCTTGACCAGTTCAACCCGGTGGATCGCGCGCGCGCGAATGTGGCCCACCATTATGATCTTCCGGGCGAACTTTACGACCTCTTCCTGGATCCGGACCGGCAATATTCCTGCGCCTATTTCAAGAGTGGCAAAGACAGTCTGGAGACCGCGCAGGCCCAGAAAAAGAAGCACATCGCCGACAAGCTTTTGATCTCGCCGGGGATGCGGGTGCTGGACATCGGCTGTGGCTGGGGCGGCATGGCGATTACGCTGGCGCGCGATTACCAGGCGCGGGTGGTCGGTGTGACGCTGTCCGAAGAACAGCACAGACTGGCCACGAAACGCGCGGCTGATGCCGGTCTGGCCGACCGGATCGACATCCGCCTGACCGACTATCGCTGCGTGACCGAACGCTTTGACCGGGTGGTGTCGGTCGGCATGTTCGAACATGTGGGCGCACCGCATTTCCGCGATTTTTTCCGGAACGTCCGCGACCGACTGACCGATGACGGAATTGCCCTGATCCACACCATCGGGCGGACCAAGCGTCGGGGATACGCCAACCCGTGGGTTTCGAAATACATCTTCCCCGGCGGCTATTGCCCGTCGATGTCCGAAGTCATGGCGGCGATTGAGAAAGAAGACCTGTACCCAACCGATATCGAGGTCTGGCGGATGCATTACGCAGAAACTCTGCGCCACTGGTACCGGCGGTTCATGGCCAATATCGACAAAGCGCGCAGCCTCTATGATGATCGCTTTTGCCGCATGTGGCGGTTTTATCTTGTCGCCTCCGAACTGACGTTTCGCCACGACCATCAGTGCGTCTTTCATTTCCAGTTAACCCGCCACCAGGAAGCGGTGCCGTTAACCCGCGACTATCTCTATCGGCCAGCGCAAGCTGTGCGTCATGAGGCACCCGATATGGTTGCGGCGGACAAGCCACAGGTCCATCACGCCGCCGAATAAGGCCGTTGCATGGCTTCGGGCGCGGATGCTAGATTTTCGCCAACATCGCAAACCAGGCAGCCAGCATTGCCGTCAGATCGTTTTCACTGGATCCTAGGTGCCCTGATCCTTTTGGTTTGGGCCGCTGCCAGCTTCTGGCAATACGTCGGCACCTGGCCCGGAGACCTGTCGGGCCTCTATTTCGCCGGGCATTTCTACGGACAGGGCGATCTGGCCCAGGTCTACGCAAGCCCGGCCCGCTTTTTTGGAAACGACTATCCCGAGGTCTGGCGCCAATATGCCGCGGCGCTTGGGTACGGCCACCAGCCGGTATACCCGTTCATCTATCCGCCGCTTTGGGCCGTCCTTGCGGCGCCTGTGTCCCAAACATTAGCTCCGCACGAGTTTTTCAATGTCGCCCGTGCGGTCGAGATTGGCCTGCTGGCCTGGTCGGTAGGGCTCGCGCACCGGCTGTGGGGCCAGGATATATCATTTACGCGGTGGTCCCTTGTTTCAACGGCGCTTTTGGCCACGTCGATCCCGGTGCTTCAGGCGCTGTCGCATGCCCAGCCGCAGATCATTGTAACCTTTCTGATCCTGCTGGGTTTCGAGCGTGTCGCGCGGGGTCGCCCCATTGCAGGCGGCACGGCTCTGGCGCTGGCCGCGTCGATCAAGCTGACGCCGGTTCTGCTGGTTGTAATCCTGATCGCAGGCGGGGACCGGCGCGCAGTGGTGGCATTCGTCGTGGCCGGGTCGGCACTGGCCGGGGCCAGTCTGATGTTGGCCGGTCTGCCGCTGCATCTGACGTTCCTTGATCAGCTGGGTCTGGCCGCGCAACAATTGCCGTTGCTTGATTTTTCCTATTCCGCACAAGCCGCGGTCTACGAGCTCGCAACTTTCATCCGGCAAGCAGGCGCGGTAAAGCTCGGGGTATATTCGGTGGTTCTTTTGTCACCGCCGCGCTGGTTCGGGCTTGGTGCAATTCTGGTCGCGATCGGTGCGATCGCAGTGGCGATGGCGCAGACCCGCAAACTGCCCGCTGACCGCGCCCGGGCGCAGCGGCTGGTCGCCATCTATACGCTCGCCACGCTGGCGATGCCGATTGCATGGTCGCATCATTTCCTGCTTCCGCTGTTGGCGATACCGGTGCTGGCGCGCGCCGGTGCCGGTCAGCGCAGTTGGCTGGCACTGATCGCGGCGGGGGCGGTGCTCAGCAAATACAGCCTTCTGGTGACAGCCCCCGATAACGCCGCCCTGCACTGGCACGCCCTGACCGGCAGCCTGACGATGCTGGCGTTTGCGGTCGCATTTTCCCTGCGCGACTTTCGGACTTCATGAGCCGCAGCGCCCAGGTCGCGCTGATGCTGGCCCTGCTGGCGATTTTTGTTTCGCTGACCTTATTCTGGGGCCGCGTTGCCCCGGATCTGACCGCCACCTGGTTGGCCGGGTATTTTTTCGCGTCGGGCGAATTGGGTGCCATTTATCCGCCACCGGCGCAGGTCTTTTCGACGGAAACGCCGCCCGGCTGGGCCGAGGCCGCCCAGGGCATTGGTTATGACGCCGAAATTTTTCCCTATATCTACCCGCCGCTCTGGGCGGCCTTGACCGCCCCGCTGACTGGTCTGATGTCGCTGAGCGCCTTCAACAACATCGCGCTGGTGGTCCACCATCTGGCGCTTGTAGGCACGATCTGGCTGGCCTGGCGCACTGCGGCGCGCGATATGTCGGTGGCGCTCTATATCGGCCTCGGGCTGGTGATCTTGGCGACGGGACCCTTCGCGCCGCTGGCGCTTTTCCAGAACCAGCCGCAGATTTTGGTCGGCTTCCTGACGGTTCTCGCCATCGAACGGGCGCGCGCCGGGGCCGGATTTACGGCAGGCGCGGCGCTTGGTCTGGCGGTCGCCCTGAAAATCGCCCCGATCCTGATCTTGCCGGCGCTGCTGGCCGCGGGGTCAGCGCGGCGCACAGCGCTTGGGTTCGGCGCGGTCGGCGGCGGGCTTGGGCTGATCTCGCTTGCACTGTCGAGAACATTCTGAGTTGACCGGTTTATGTACCATATGAGTTGACCGCTTCTGTTGCGGTTTCTGGCCCTGTGGGGAAGTGGTCGGTCGCGGAGCGGCTGTCCACTTGTCCACAGGGCGCCGGTCGGTCGCGTC
>JAKZRT010000007.1:0-4711 GCA_047518005.1 Brevirhabdus sp. | reverse complement strand
TAAACCTCCTCGAACTTCATCAATCTCAGTCCCTGTACCTGCTCCGTCCGACGCATCGCCTCCCTCCATGGCTTGGAGGCGTTCTAAAACCGGACAGATCATCTGGTACATAAACCGGACATATCGCGTGTTACCGACACTTACCACCCACCCGCTTGAACGATTCCCAAGATAGACTAATAACGAGATTGGGGATTCGGCAGTGAGCGCCAACAAATTACATCTTGTTAAACTGTGCGTCGGCATCGACAGCGTCGAGGCGCTGATCGCCTGGCGCGACGCCCATGCCTCGGGCTTGCCCGGCGGTGCGCATCGTCATGTCACCCGCATGCGGCCAAAACGCGAGATCGAGCTACTGGCCGGAGGGTCGCTTTACTGGGTGATCCGCGGCGTGATCCGGGTGCGCCAGCGCATCCGTTCGCTGGACGAGGTCATCGGCCAGGATGGCATCCGCCGCTGTGGGATCACCATGGACCCCGGCCTGATCCGCACCGAGCCGGCACCGCGCCGCGCCTTCCAGGGCTGGCGCTATCTGCCCGCGTCCGACGCGCCGCGCGATTTGGGGTCCGCCAAACCGGGTGCGGCCCGGTTGCCGCCGGACCTTGAACTGGCGCTCTCCGAGATCGGCGTTCGCGGCTAGCAGACCCTCGGTTACCAGCAGACGCGAAAATTAATATCCAGCCCGATTTCATCGTTTTGATAGATAATTCGGGGGTGAATTGCCCGGAATGGGCAAGAGGGGGGCAGCGCCCCGTTCCGTGGAAATTTTTCCTCAAAAAAATCGCCCGCCGCGGCGCGCAGAGCGCGGCGCAATGCCAGCGACAACCGGATCAATCACCCAATTTGGCATGGATCTCGTCCAAGTCGATCTCGCGCAGCGGGGCGCGGCGCGACGGGTCGCTGGCGTCATAGCCAAACAGCTCGAAATCGCGCTTGTAGATCTCGCGGACCAGATGCACCGCGCGGTCGTCGAAATAATCCTCGACCGGATGGGCGCGCTTGGGTCCGTGGCCGGCGCTTTCGTTGAACCGGGGGATCGCGGTCAGGTCCGCCGGAACGGGCACATCAACCCCGCCCAATACAGCCTGCATCCCTTCGTCGAAACGCTCGGTCCAGAAAATCCGGTCGAACCGGCCACCGTTGACGATAAATGTCGACAGATGCCCCGACATCGCCGACCAGTGAATGTCGGGCTCCATCGGTTTTCGCCACCGTATGGTGTCGCGCGCAAACAACAGGAACCGGCGGAAAGATTTGATCTGATCGAACTCATCTGACCCGTCGGCTCCACCAACTTCGATCCCATACTTCTGAATCAAGATAGGAACCAGATTGCCCCGATAGCGGTTGCCGTTGCGCTGAATGCCGCAGATCTTGTCGAAAAACGAGCTGAGGATGCGCGAATACGGATTGCGCACCGCGCTGAACGCAAACGCCCCGTGCCCGCGCACCACGCCGCTGATCCGCATCTGGCTCGCTTCCATGGCCCATTTGTGCAGACCTTCGGTCGCATCGTGGATATCGCCATCGAAAAACCGGCCGTGATCGGTAAAATAGAGGATCTGTCCGATCGTCGAACAGGCACACTTGGGGACAACGCGATAGACCAGGCTTTCGCTCTCGGTCATCCAGGTGCCCGGAAATCCCATCTGCAATCAGCCTTTGCGCCTCAAACCGCCCTGATCAGGCATTCAGTGTTAATACCAAAAACCAAAGAATTTTAGCCTTTTCAATCTCTGTTAGCCTCTCTTAAGTTAACTCATCGGCAACTGCGACCCTTGGGCTAGCAATTTGACGCAAATTGCTTTCATCCTGCTCTGCCACAAGGACACCGAGGCGATCATAGCGCAAGCGAACCGCCTGACCGCCGCAGGTGACGTCATGGCGATCCATTTTGACGCGCGGGCCCCCGCAGGGGCCTTTGGAACCATCCAGAAAGCGCTTAAAGACAACGCAAATGTGGTTGTCGTCCGGAAACGGGTTAAATGCGGCTGGGGGCAGTGGTCGCTGGTCCAAGCCACGCTTAACGCCCTTGGAGCCGCCGCGCAGTCTTATCCCCGCGCCACGCATTTCTACATGGTGTCCGGCGATTGCATGCCAATCAAAAGCGCCGAATATATCCGCGCGAAGCTTGAATCTCAGGACGCCGACATCATTGAAAGTGTTGACTATTTTGACAGCGACTGGATCAAGACCGGAATGCGCGACGAGCGGCTGATCTATCGCCATTATTTCAATGAACGCGCGCAAAGATGGTGGTTTTATGCAGCGCTTGGCTTGCAAAAGCGCCTGCGTCTGGCTCGGACAATTCCGGACGGTCTGCAGATGATGATCGGTTCACAATGGTGGTGCTTGCGCCGCCGCACCGTCGAATGGGTGCTCGAATTTGCCCAAACTCGCCGCGACGTTATGAAGTTTTTTCGAACCACTTGGATCCCGGACGAAACTTTTTTTCAAACCCTCGTGCGGCATCTGGTGCCCGACAACGAAATACACAGCCAAAGCCCGACGTTTCTGATGTTTTCCGATTATGGAATGCCCGTAACTTTCTACAATGATCACCACGATCTGCTCATTGGCCAAGACTATCTGTTTGCCCGAAAGATCAGCCCCGGAGCACAAAAATTAAAACGCCGATTGGGTGATCTTTTCGCCGCAACCGGGGTCAAATTCAGTGTCTCGAACGAAGGTCAGACGTTGTACAGATACCTCACCGGGCGCGGTCGGTTCGGGCGCCGCTTCGGAACCCGATTTTGGGAAACGGATGGCGGTTACGGCCGCGAACAGACGCTTCTGCTCTTGCTGTGCAAAAAGTGGCACGTCGCCAAACGTTTGACCGAGCGTATCCGGCAACTGACCAACCTCACCGCCATTGATTATCTCTTCAGCGAAGAAACCACGCCACTGCCTGATCTCGGCGGTATCGAAAAGAGCCTTGCCAAGCGGTCGCGCCATTGCCAGGCATTTATTGGTCTGCTTTTTGAGCACTTCCGGACCGATCGCATGCTGATCTGCCTTGATACAAACAACATCAGCCTGATCCGTGACCTTTCCGAAAATCGCCCAACAACCCACATTTTGCAGATCGACTGCGACTTTTAGGATAAATTTCTTCTGGGCCACGCCAACCGTATCGGTCTGGTCAGCGAGGCCACTCCACAAAGCACGGTAGACATTCTGATCCCTGCAATCCGAAACGACGTGACGTTCGAGGCAGACCGGATACGCGACGCTGAGTTCGAGAACTTTGACAATCTCCGCCAGAGCGCGAGTGCCGCCCAAAACGCCGGCCCGCTTGCAGGCTTTCTGGACATTACCATCGATCGCGCGCAAGACATTGCCGCGACCGAGCAGCTCTTTGCCGACTGAGGGGCACGATGGCCTACGACTATGATCCGCAAAATATTTTCGCTAGGATACTGCGCGCAGAAATCCCCTGCGACAAGGTTTTCGAGAGCGATCACAGCCTTGCATTCAACGACATCACACCGCAGGCCCCGGTGCATGTTCTGGTAATCCCCAAGGGGCATTATGTGACCTATGACCACTTCTCAGCCGAAGCTACCGAGGCGGAATTGACCGATTTCGCCCGCGCTGTGGCTGCGGTGGTGGGGCTCAAAGGTCTGGGGTCGGATGGCGGCATCGGCGGATTTCGCGCTATTTCCAACGCCGGACCTGACGGCGTACAGGAAGTGCCCCATTACCACCTTCACATCATGGGCGGGCGGCGCATGGGGCCGATGGTGGTGCGCCGCGACTGACCAGCGGTGCTGCCGACTTGCCGGACACCATCCGCCGCGATAAAGCCGCAAACATGTCAGGCGACACTACCGAAATCCACCCGCTATTTCACGGCGCTCCCAGGGCGACCGAGTTCAAGAAACTGCGCAAACGCATTGTCCGGTCGGTGCGCGAAGCGATAGAACAATAGGGCATGATCGAGCCCGGCGCGCGCTGGTTGGTTGGTCTCTCGGGCGGCAAGGACAGCTACACCCTTTTGGCCGCGCTTTTCGAGCTTCAGCGGCGTGGACTTTTGCCTGTCGAAATCCTTGCTTGCAACCTCGATCAGGGCCAACCCGAATTTCCGGCAACGGTTCTGCCTGAATTTCTCAAGGCACGCGGTGTGGTGCACCGGATCGATTATCGCGACACCTATTCGGTCGTGACCGACAAGGTGCCGCCGGGCCACACCTATTGCACGCTTTGTTCGCGGCTCAGGCGCGGACATCTTTACCGATTCGCGCGCGAAGAAGGCTGTTCGGCAGTTGTGTTGGGACATCACCGCGACGACATCTTCGAGACATTCCTCATGAACCTCTTCCACGGCGGGCGTCTGGCCACGATGCCGCCGAAACTTCTGAACGATGAGGGCGATCTTTTTGTTTATCGCCCGCTCGCTTACGTTGCCGAGGCCGACTGCGATCGGTTCGCGCGCGCCATGAACTATCCGATCATCCCCTGCGATCTCTGCGGCAGCCATTCCGGGCTGCAGCGCCAACAAGTCAAAGCGATCCTGGAGCAGTGGGAGAAAAATGCGCCCGGCAAGCGACAGGTCATGTTCCGGGCGCTGATGAATGCCCGACCCAGCCATCTGCTCGACCCGCGGCTCTTCGAATTCGCGGGGCTGGCCCGCACCAACAGGGAATCTGGCTAAAATATCCACTATTTCGTGCGGTTTCCGTTAACTTCCCTGTGACCACTGGCCCCTAAG
>JAKZRT010000006.1:0-4134 GCA_047518005.1 Brevirhabdus sp. | reverse complement strand
GTAAGCGTCCGGTGGTTACACTTCCGGGCTGTAATTCCACGGCATCAGCTCGTCTAGCCTGTTAATTTTATGGTCGGCGACACGCTCCAGAACCCAAGTGAGCCATGCCTGTGGATCAACGCCGTTGAGTTTGGCGGTTTCGTCCTTGCATCAATGAAAATTCAGTGCCACCTTAGCGCTCTATGAATGCGCGAATTGCAGCAGAATATTCGCCCGGTGCTTGGAATGAGGCAAAGTGGCTGACATTCTCCAAAATCAATAAGTCAGCGGACGGAATTAGGTCTGCAATCAGTTTTGAATGATCCATTAGGATCGCTTCATCAAACTCACTCTGCACCACCAACGTTGGCACCGTCACAGATTTTAGCGCATCGACGCCACCAGGTTTGGACGTGCCCCACATCGTGGCGACACCACCCAGAAAGGCGTCAAATCCGTCGGGAGTCGGTGAAAGCGCACCATAGTCGGCGGCCATCATGCCGACGTAACCGCCGAAAACTTCGTTGGTTTCAACGGCCGGGTCAACTCCATCTAAGGTCACATTGCCTGCATGTGCAAAATGGCTGGCAAGCCGTTCCGGATTGGTTTGCGAAATCGAATAGCCAATATTCGCGCCATCAGACCACCCAACCAGGTGAACCTTTTCCACACCCAGATGATCAAGCAACGCCAGGTAGTCCGCCGACAGCAAGCCATAGCTATAGTCACTGCCATCATTTGTGGATCGTCCGTGCCCACGGGTATCTGCGACGATAACCTTGTAATCTGCCATCAGGTCCGCCACTTGGGCGCTCCAGACATCTGCGTGGGCCAACCCACCGTGTATCATCAAGATTGGTGTACCGTCTGCATCGCCATAGATCGCATGATACATGTCAATCCCGTTAACCGTGGCGATGCCGCTTGAAACAGACTCTGGCATATTCGGCGCCTGTGGAATTGACATCCAACGATCTTGGGCATGCGCCGCTGTTGACGCGAACACCAACGCGGTGGCCATGAGTTTCGCAAGCATTTTATTCTCCCCTTTTTGAAGTGCCCGAATTCGGGCTATTGTCAGCTTAGACGACCTCACGCAGTGGCTGTTATGCGCCAAACGCAAAATTAGGGCTGGGGAAAAGTTTGGAAAAAAATTTGATATCAACGCGTTGGTTCCCCACTTGCGATTTTAGCGCAAGAAGTGACGTCTTGGCAGACAACGTCTTCAGGGATTTTGATCAGCAGGCAGAGCAACTGGTTGGCCACGACCAGAGCTATTTACAACTGACGCCTGGTGCCTTTCGGGGGCGGTTCCTGTCAGCCTTTTTCGGCGAAGATGTGGCAATTCACATGGAGCATTGTAATCAAGCTCTTGAACAAGAAGTGGTCGGTTCGACTGATCATTTCACGTTTGGTGTTACACTAAGTGAAGGGGGTAATTTCCTGGTCAATGGACGCCAGATTTCCGGCGCTGAAGTATTCGTCTTACCGCCCACTGGAAACTTGCACGTGATCAGCCCACTGAACGGCGCCATTATGGCAATCGCGATAAAGCGCGATTTATTTTTACGCCAACTCAGCCTGGCACCCGTTGTCTTGGACTGGTTGGAGGGCCTAAAAGGGACCGTTGGGTATCTCAGCGCGCGCCGCGTTGCACGCCGAATTCGCGAAGATGCAATTGCCGCTATTGAGGGCGTCGCCCCCAACAAAACACTCGCCCCAGCAGCGCTGGTTGGCACAGCATTGGCGGCAAGTATTGCGTCCAAATTCTCTCTGGAATTGGGAAATGTGATGGCTGAGGGTAGTTTTGTCAGATCCCATGCTTACGATCGCTACCAACAATGTAGGACTTGGCTTCATTCCAGCACCAATACGTTAGATGACAGCGCCAAGATTTCCGGGGCGGCGCACGCCTCGAAACGGTCGGTCGAGCAGGCGTTTTCTTCGAATGTCTCCATGGGGCCGCTCACCTATCTACGCATACTCCGGCTACATGAGATCAAGCGAAAGTTGTCGAAGCGTTCTTGTTTGGACCACTCGATCGGGGATATCGCCGCCGAGCATGGATTCTGGGATTGGAGCCGGTTTTCACAACACTATCGCCGACACTTTGGAGAATTGCCGTCTGCAACACGGCAAAATCAAACCGGCAATATTTAGTAGTTTGGGCTTATTCCGTTGAAAAACTCCAATTTCGGGCCTGATCGACGGGCTTTTTTGCCATGCAGCCTGATCAGCTAGTTTTGGCGAGGGGGTCGGCCAAACTCGCCTTCCGTCGCTCTTGAGCAAGCGCTCAGCGTCTCATGAACAACCCTTTCCGACTTTCTCATAAGACGCGCTTCAGCCGGAAAATCTCATGATTCTGATTTCGGATTTTTTCAACAGAATAAGCCAAAAGGCGACATTGACAGGTTATCCATTGACACCGCATTTCGGCACCTAGATGCCGGTGGTGGGAGCCGTCCACTGCATCACAAACGGACACGCGAAGATGGGTGCAATTGTCCTGCCAAACATACAAAATCAATACTGAGGGATTTAAGGAATGGCGCGACGGCGACAAGAGATCGAGGCGTTCGTGCGGCACCTCGTCGTCGAATTTGAGGCCGCCGAGGCGGCGGGGATGACTGCGCCCCAAGCCATCGCTGATCATTTCAACGGCAAGGGCGTCACCACCCGCAAGGGCCGGCGCTGGACCGGCGCGACCGTGGCCAAATTCCTCAGCAGCCCGGGCGCCAAGCGCTACCGTTCGGGTGGGAAAGCGGGGCGCACGGTGGAGCCGAAGGGCAATCCTGACAAGCCGTCCAACGCGCTTGATAAAGCACAATTGCGGCGCATTTCGGAAGTGACGATCGCGCATTACGATCGCGCGGCCGAGGCCTATCGGGACGGGACTTGGGGCCACGATGTCAGCCAGAACTATGAGGCGCTTCTGGAAGCAATCGAGGGCGAGCCCCCCTATGCCATCCTCGACCTGGGTTGTGGGCCCGGACGAGACTTGCGTTATTTCCGGTCATTGGGCCATGACGCCACGGGCCTGGACGGATCGATGGAGTTCGTCACTATGGCGCGCCGCTATTCCGGGTGCGACGTTCTGCACCAGGATTTTCTCGCGATGGCATTGCCGGAGAGCCACTTTGACGGCGTGTTCGCGAATGCGTCGCTATTCCACGTGCCGAGCCAGGAATTGCCGAGGGTTCTGCTAGAGCTCTCCACAACCTTAAAGCCCCGGGGCGTCCTGTTCTGCTCGAACCCGCGAGGAAACAATGAAGAAGGTTTAAGCGATGACCGCTACAGCTGCTTCTTCGATCTCGACACCTGGCGCAATTACGTCACCGCTGCCGGGTTCTTCGAGGTGCAGTGTTACTTCCGCCCACCGGGGCTCCCGTGCTACAAGCAGCCGTGGCTCGTGACCGTTTGGCGCAAAGGCTAACCGCCGGTCTGGCGGCACACGGCCCGATTGGCTAATGTGCCGCCATGTCTTTCCTCCTGCGCCATATCGCCCGCTACGCGGCACAAAAACTAGCGGCACTCGTTTCCCTGGGGGTTGTCTACTGGCTCGCACGTCGAACAAAGGGGTTGGGAGGGCTTTGTCACGGTAACTCGGGCAAACCAGCGAAATCGAAACAATCCGAATTCAAGCTGCAACAATTTGGTGCCATTCAGCGAATGCTGCGGCGCGCGTTTGATGGAGTGTTCGCCGCGAGATCAGATGACGCTGCAAATTGAAATGGTTGTAGATGGCGTCGTGTGTGGACAGAAAACGCTGCATTGATCCGGGTGATTTGAACCGCCCCATTCGACGTTCTCGTCTGCGCATCGGTTGATGCGAAACTTCGGCTCGATTGTTCGATCGACCGCCCGTGACGTGGATGTAGGACAGCCCCAAGTCACGCAGGGCAGCCGAATATGAGCCCAGTTTGTCGGTGACGATTTGATCCGGAACGTATCCGTGCTTTTTCAGTAGTTTCCGCATAAGTTTAAGGGCCGCGCTTTTGTTTCGGCGAGATTGGGTGTGAATCCCGGAGCAATACTGGACCACAGAAACGGTCGAATAATCTGACTGTCGCGGAGTAAAACTCCGCCATTCTGACGCCTGAGGCAAACGAGCTGAGGGCGGGGAGATGTATTCTGTGGAATTGTACAGCCGGGTTC
>JAKZRT010000005.1:0-3978 GCA_047518005.1 Brevirhabdus sp. | reverse complement strand
TGGGTGTCGGTCTTTGGCGATGCCAAGATGACAACCGCATTGCTCGACAGAGTAACGCATCACTGTTCAATCATCGAGACCGGCAACAACTCGTTCCGCTTCGCACAGAGCAAAAACAGCCGCGTTCAATAAGCCGCAGCGCAAACAAAGCCAATAGGCGAGCTCGCTATATGAGGGCATCTCGCCTATTGGCTTCGCAACTCAAAGGCGGGTCACTTTTAAATGCCAAAACCGGGTCAACTTTAAACGCTCATTGACATCGGGGCATCGGCATGACTCATGAGTGGCTTGTCCTCGACTTTGCTGCTCCTTTGATGGCGTTTGGCGGGGTCGCTGTCGATCAGGTCGGCCCGGTTCGCGATTTCCCGACGCTGTCCATGGTAACGGGTCTTTTGGGCAATGCGCTTGGCTGGGACTGGTCCGATCGCGCGGCGCATCAGGCATTGCAGGATCGCATCGTCATGGCCAGTGCCATTGCCCGCGAGGGCCGCAGGATCACCGACAGCCAGAACGCCCAACTGTCCAAACAGGATCGTGGCTGGACGGCGCGCGGCCAGGTCGAAAGCCGGGCCGGTAACAGCTATGACGCCCCACACCGTCGCTTGCGCGACTATCACGCCGACAGTGCGGTTGTCATTGTCCTGCGATTGGAGCCCGCAGCGGAAAAGCCCGATGTTGAGGCGCTGGGAGAGGCATTGGAGCGCCCGGCGCGGCCACTGTTTCTCGGTCGCAAGCCTTGCCTGCCCAGCCGTCCGATCCTGCGCAAGGACCACGTGACGGCAGAGACCGCCATCGCAGCCTTGCAGATCGTGTCGCAGCAGGAAGACAGGGTTCTGCCACGACTTCCCGCAGACGCCCGGGCACAATGGACGCCGGGACAGGGGCCCGAGGCAGAGGGGCAGGCGCTGGCGGATATCCGCGTCTGGGCCACCGGGCTGCATGGCGGCACGCGGCGGGTGATCGAACGGCGCATCGGCGAGGACGGCCTGTGATAGCGCTGCATCTGGTTCAGGCCCCGATTGACATGCGCGCCTTCTTTCGCTGGGCCGCGAATCGCGGCTGGTCGGGGGGTGGCACGTTCGACGAAGGGTTGGCGCTGCATCACCTGACGGTCGAGATGTTAGGCACTGGTGTGCTGCGGCCGTTTCGTCTTTTGGTGCCCCCGCGCGGGAGAGGCGGCAACCTCTATGCCTATTCCCTGCTGGAGGCACAAACGCTGCGCGAGCACGCGGCGGTGCAAGCCATGCCCGATCAGATCGCGGTGCTCAATCCGGCACAGCTTCTGACCAAACCGATGCCGGATGCGTTCAGGGCCGGGCAGAGGGTCGGCTTCGACTTGCGGCTTCGCCCGGTGCGGCGGATCAAGGCCACGCTTGGCGGCACTTTCAAGCCGGGTAGCGAGGTGGATGCCTTTCTGCACGAAGCCCTGCGGCATCACGCGGGCGATTTGGCCGGAATGGAGTCACAGGGCCGTACGCGCGAGGCGGTCTGTCTTGACTGGTTGGCCGAGCGTCTGGTTCATGCCGCCGATCTGGACCGGGGCGCATCTTGGCTGCAGGGCTTTCGACGGACGCGGGTGGTCCGCAACGGGACCGCGCGCGAAGGCCCCGATGCCATTGTCCACGGCACGCTGACCGTCACCGACCCCACTCAATTTGCTCAGGTTCTGGCCAGCGGCGTGGGGCGGCATTGCGCCTATGGCTACGGGATGCTGCTCCTGCGCGCCCCGCAAGCGCCGGTTCCGGAGCGCTAATATGCTCAAGGGTCGGCTTGGTCTGGACAGCGCGAAGGTGCCCCATCGCGACCGCGCCGGTCTGCTATACCTCGCCCGTGGCGCGCTGATCGCACGGGACGGCACGCTGGCCTTCCTGCAGGGCGAGGCGACCGATGCCGATGCACTCACCCCCGGTGATCATGCCATTCCGCTTCAGGGCGTGTCGATGATCATGCTTGGCCCTGGATCGACGGTCAGCCACGACGCATTGCGACTTTTGGCCCATGCGCGCACCGCGCTGGCGGCGGTGGGGGCGGACGGAGTCCGGCTTTATACTGCGCCGCCGCTGATCCCGGATCGGTCGGGGCTAGCTCGGATGCAGGCGCGGCTCTGGGCCGATGACGACCTGCGGCTGATGTGCGCGCGTCGCATATATGCCTGGCGTCTGGGCGAGGTGCTGCCTCACCGCGATCTTGATGTGCTGCGCGGAATCGAGGGCGCGCGGATGAAGGAGAGCTACCGCCTGATCGCGCACCAGATCGGGGTCGAGTGGCGCAGACGGCGGTTTGATCGGGGCAACCCGATGGCCGCCGATCTGCCCAACCAAGCGCTGAACCACGCCGCCAGCGCGGTCGAAGCCGCCGCCGCGATTGCCGTGGCCGCCACCGCGACAATCCCGCAGCTGGGCTTTATCCACGAGGATCCGGGCCAGTCCTTCGTCCTCGACATCGCCGATCTGTGGCGTACCGAACTGACCATCCCGGTGGCCTTCCGCGCCGCCAAGCAGGCGTCCGGACGGCCCAAGGACAATGTCGAGCGCATCACCAGGAGGATGATCGGTCGGGCGCTGGCGGACGGACAGGTCATCGCCAAGATGATCGAGCGGATCCGCGCGCTGATCGCCGAAGACACGGACATCCGCTGAGCCATGCCGATGGCCATGATCGTCACCCGCAATGTCGAGAACCGCTATCGCGGGTTCCTCACCTCGGTGATGCTTGAGGTGGCCCCGGGCGTCTACGTTTCTCCCGACATGTCCGCCGGGGTCCGCGCCCGCGTCTGGGATGTCCTGTCCGCATGGTGGGACGCGGTGGGCAACGGATCGCTTGTGCTGGTCTGGCGCGACAAGACCGCCCCGGGACATCTGCGTATCGAAACACTTGGCCTGCCGCCGAAAAAGATCGTTGATGCGGATGGTGTTTTGCTCGTAAAACGGGAGTAAAGCCAAACGAACTCTACTCTTACTCTTTGACAACTAAATAATTTCAAACTATTAGCCGATACGGGTTCCCCCACATGCGTGGGGATAGACCCCAATAAAGATCGCTCTGCCGCTTGGTCATACCGGTTCCCCCACATGCGTGGGGATAGACCCTCCGGGGGACGGCATAAAACAACCAATTTTCTTGACTGTAACTACAGCATAATTATAACGCAGTTATGAATAAGCCATTCTCCTGGAATCCAGAGAAAAACGACCTGCTCAAACGTGAGCGCGGCTTTGGGTTCGAAGACGTGGTGGAAGCCATCGACAGCGGCGCACTTTTGGACGACCTGCCACACCCAAGCGACCGCTACAGCAACCAAAGACTCTATGTGGTGAATTTGGACGGCTACGCGATCACCGTCCCCTATGTGGAAGAAGAAGACTATGTGTTTCTCAAAACTGCCTTCCCAAGCCGCCAAGCAACCAAAAAATATATTAAGTAAAACACCATGACCCAAACCAGAAAAATCAACCTTGATCCTGTACCGTTTGACGACGAAGAGCGGGAAACAATGGAAGCGCTAGACGAAGCATTGAAGGAAGGAACGCTTGTTTCAGAGCTGACCGAAGAGCGCCGCGCCGCAATCGAGGCGTCCGCCCGTGTAACCATAAACCCGCCCAAAGCCCAGATCACAACCCGTCTGGCAAAGCACGACCTGTCACGTCTCAAATCGCGGGCGCTAGAGCTTGGGATGCCGTATCAGACGCTCTTGGCTTCTATAGTGCATCAATATGTTGAGGGTGCGTTGGTGGAGAAGAAATAGTGCGGGTGATGAAGGCGAGCACCAAAAAGTGTGGGGCAATTGCTTTGTTGACGGTGCCCCCATCCTTTTTGAGTCCGCCAGAGACGGGTCCATCTGCATAAAGGTACGTGAGGCGACATAGGATTTTAGATCGAGTTTTGTTCTCAAAAGGTTGTTTTGGTGCAATAACAAGATGCGTTTTCGGGATGAAGTTAAGGAACTAAAGTTCTGCAATAAAAACAGTGCGGTAAGAT
>JAKZRT010000004.1:0-12514 GCA_047518005.1 Brevirhabdus sp. | reverse complement strand
ACCGCGTGTTCGAAGACTACAATGCCATCGTCGATGCTGGATGCGAAGCTTGGAACAAGCTCGTCGCACAGCCCGAAACCATCACATCAATCGGAATGCGAAAATGGGCCCATATCGGTCAATGTTAAATGCCGTTGGTATTAAGCGTCTTTCTGGGTCGTTCGTTGAGCTGTCTGGCGTCGGAACCACGGCAGTGCGGGACAAACCGGATTTTCGAATCACAGCTTGAGCGACCACATCCGGGGCCCATACCAGTCATCCGAGTGGATCGTGGTTGCAGCGGTGCGGTGCTCAAAGGCCGCCAATGGCATCTGATGCCGGGTTGCTTAGTATCGACTTTGCGGCGAACGCCTCTTTGAGTGTCCAAAGGCTATTTTTGATCGTGGAGCCGAGATGCGCCGAATTGATTGAAAAAGGGGTAGTTTGCTCGGACACCCTTGTTCTCCCGCCCTAAAGGCTCTGCGCGGCTGTCGCCAGATTTCGCAGCTTCGCCTTGGCCAGGTGCCGCGGCAGCAGCGCAAGACCGCAATCGGGCGCCGCAATAAGCCGGTCGGCGTCAATGCGTTCAAGGGCTGCGACCATTCGGGAGCGCAAAGTGTCAACCGATTCCACGTGGCTATTGGCGATGTCGATCAATCCTAGGATAATCGTGGTGTGGCCGAATAACTCCAGCAGCTTGAGATCATTGTGCCGATGCGCATCTTCGATAGAAACGGCGTCCACATCGGCCGCGTCAAGAGCACTGGATAAAGCAAAATAGCTCGCTGAGTCGGCTTTGGCGGGGTGGGGATCGTCGAGGTTGGCAGGATATCCACAGCATATGTGGACAGCACGGTTTACATGCGGCCCGACGCCGGCGAAGCAGCGCTCCACACACTCGACACCAAACGCAAGCGCCTCATCGACCTGGCGCGCGAACAACGGCTCGTCGACTTGGATCCAAGTGCAGCCAGCTTCTGCCAGGCGCCTTATTTCAGTATTGAGAACATCGGCGAGCGCCCGCGCCAGTTCCGGCCGGCTGGAATAATATTCGTCGGCAATTGTGTCGCTGATGGTCAGCGGTCCCGGCACCGTAATCTTCACGTCGTGATCGGTTGCCGACTGGGCGACACGCCAATCGTCAGGCAAAAAAGAGGGCCCGGGTTCAAGTTTTGATGTGACCGTGGGGACGCGAGCCACCCAACTTCCGTCGCGCATGGTTCGTTCACTAAGGTGTCGAAAGTCGATCCCCTGCACATGCCTGCAATGATAATAAACGTAATGTTCTCGACGGATTTCGCCATCGGTTGGAATGGTGATTCCGCAATCTACCTGCTCGCGAACCGCATCCCTAGTCATGCGGTCGAGCGTACGTTTCGTTTCGGCTGACTGGTCCCCCACCATGGCATCGTAGACCATTGTCGGCGCCGTGCGCCTCTGCTCACCCATATTGCTCCACATTGGAACCGGGGCGTCGGCGGGTTTCGGGTAGGCACCGATTGTCGTGGTTGGAATGGGCACGTCAGCGATCCCCTGGTTTTGAGTCATTGGACTGTAAGAGCGCGTTGGCGACGGCGTTCATGACCGCAAGGCTTGCCAACGCCCCATCCGCCTCGCCTTTCTCGAAATCATCCCCGTCAGTCGCCATTTGATTGGTGATATGAGCAATACAGACAACAGGTTGTTTGCGGGCCTGGGCAAAGGCGTAAAGAGCCGCCGCTTCCATCTCAACTGCAAGTATCCCACGCGCTTGGTTCGCGGCGATCGCAGCTTCGGTTTCGCGGTAAGGGGCATCAGTGGTCCAAATCGAGCCTTGCACAACCAAGAATTCTAAGTTGGAAAACGCATCCACCAGCGCCGCCAACAACGCGTCGGATGCGTATGCGAAATCTGATGGTGGCATATAATGATAGCTCGTGCCTTCGTCGCGCAGGGCTTTGTCAATTAGCACGAAACAGGGAGTGGCCACATCCCGCGCGATCTGGCCAGCTGACGTGATGCTGATCAGAAGTTTGCAGCCTGAGACGAACATCTGTTCGGCAAGCAATACCGCAAATGAGGCGCCTACAGCGTTGCCGATCACCCCAACCTGACGGCCCCCGAAATCAAATGTATAGAGATCGGTGTGATAGCACGCCCAAAACGGGCAGCGTCGAGCCAGCCGCTGGTCAATCAGCCAACGTACGATATCGCCATCCCGATCAAGTAAGCACAAATGAGGGACGTTGCCAGCCGCAACCTGTCGCTGCCGCCGTCCCTCGCGCAACAGATTTTCAGGGCGAAATGCCGAGTGCGCATCGTGATGTTTGTCTTTCAAAATTGGCGGTTTCGGGGCGTCCGTCATTTTTCTTTGCTCGAAGATTATTCATCGGCTTTCTGAGTTACTTTGCAATATTGATCTTTCAGGCGCCAATGCAAACGAATCCAACGCGCCAAAGTTTCTCTTGCACACGATCGGAGATTCAAAGTCTGCAATCGCGCTCGGCGTTCATCGGGTGGCACAAAGCCGACATTCTGACACCAACTCTTAACGCGACAGATATTACTTTAGCAAATGGCCTATTTTAGGATACATTGCAGGACTCCTCGCAGCCGCAGAAAGTGTCCGCACCCAGCCCAAATCGGCGGATGCTGCGCAATGTTTGAATGTCGCGGAATGTCTTATTCCGTTGAAAAACTCATCGTTCTCACTGTCGTAAATGGGTCACTGACATTTGTCAGCCAAGGCCTTTGTCATGCTGCCCGTGGCACATGCGGTGCCGGGATGAGTTTTGCGAGTTTTCGAAGGTTCTGGGCTGTTGCGGCGAGGTGGAATTCGTCCCGAGCGCCGCATGGTCCACGTAATCGGAGCCTCCCCAAACCCAGAATGCGCTTGAGGTGGGCGAACAGCATCTCGACCTTCTTTCGGAGCTTGCATGAGATTGCGTACTGTTTGATTTTGGCGATGTCGCGGGCAACCTGGCGGGCGTCTTCGTGTTCTTCGCGGGTGATCTTGCGCGCATCGGCATTGGGGCAGCATCTTGGTTTTGAGGGACAGGCTTGGCAGGTCAGCTTCAGAGCCTGATACTTGGCTACACCCTTGCCGGTTGGGCCACGGTTTGGATCGGAATAGTTACGGCGGAACTGCTTGAGCGTTTCGGCTTCCGGACAGAAGTATTGGTTGTGAACCCCCCCGGTTTCACCGGAGACCAATTGCTCCACTTTATGCGACCATATCCAGCGCGCCACGTTGCGCATAGTAGTTGGCTTCCGCTTGACCCGTCGCGTTCGCCGCCAAATCCCTGCTCCACTGTTGTTAACTCATTGTGAAATAAACCTTATCACGGCTCTCAGTGTGGGGAAACCCGTCGTCATCCGGGGAATGCGGTTTAGACTCGATTTTCCGAAGGTGAGGCGTGTAAATACGTATCTAATTGGGTCAATATCTCGTGTCTATAGGATTGATAAGACTAACAAATTTATTAATTCACTGTTGCTAGGTATTTGGTGATTGGACTCGCGAAGGCACAGACGATTCGGTTGACAAAACGACAAAATCCAAGTCTGGTGTATTGGTGACGATGTTCACCCAATTCGGAAGACGTTCTTTCGTATATATTAATCTCTGAATAGGGTAGAGCATTTCGCGTCTTAGCGGTCAATATCAACGCCTTGTTTGATCCAGCGTTCGGTTTTGCACCGCTCAAGGCCCGGCACCAAACGGGCCGACATCAACTGTGGAGGAGATACCGATGATGATACGACGACACATGATTGGGGTGCTGGCCGCAACGGCAATTGCCATCCCTTACACTCTGCTGCCAAGCACCTCGGCAGCAGAAACCGTAACCCTGGAACTTTGGGCGCGCCAAGACACGTCAGGCCCGCTGCGCGCCGGCAATGTGGTGGCCGCGGTCGAACGGCTGAACGCCGCGTTGGCTGCCGAAGGTTCCGACACCGTGGTTGAGCTGACGGTGAACGAGAGCCCCGCAGGCGGGTTTGATGATGACGCCTTGGCGCTGCTCAGAGCCTTTGGCATTGGCAAAGGACCCGACTTGTTCGTCGCTGCGCATGAGTGGATTTGCGTCTTCGCCGACGAAGGGTTTGCATATGACCTGACCGATCATATCGCAGCAAACCCGCAGCACTACGCGGACATTTACGAAAATCTGTGGGCCTCCACCGAGTGCCAGGGCCGCCGCTATGCGGTTCCACAAGACGCTGAAGCGCGCATGTTCTTTTACAACAAGAAATTGCTTCGCGACGCGGGGTACGACGATGGCTTCATCGAATCGATGCCAGATCGGGTTCTTGCCGGCGAGATCACGCTGGACGATATCTCGGCCATGGCCAAGCAGGTGGTGGACAATACGTCAGCCGAATACGGTATATTCCACCGCCCGTCGAAGGGGCCAGACTACATCATGGTGTTCAACTCGTACGGCAGCAGCTTCCTCGACGACGCGTCGGGCAAATTGTTGCTTGAGCCAGCCAAGATCGAGGCGGCTTACGGGTGGTTCGAGCGCAATGTGGCCAGCGGCGTGACACCGGGCAACAACACCTCGATGGAATGGGGCAACATTCGCGATCATTTCTACAAGGACAATAATGCCGCGTTCTGGATGTATGGCGTCTGGGACCTGGGCAGCGAAGCGTTTCCGCGTGGTGTGCCCTCTGAAAAGGCTGCGTTCTTTGCCGATTGGGGTTGGGTAGCCGCGCCACCGGCCGAATCTGGCGGGTCGCCGTCCAGCCTGACCCACCCGATCGTTTACGGGGTCAGCGGTGTGTCCGATAACCAGGAACTCGCGGCTCGGCTGATCGGTTTCACTTCTGATGCTGATCTCAACACAGCGCACGCGGTGACAACGACGCATCTGGGCATCAAGAAGTCGCAGCTCGATGATCCGACTTATCAAGCAGCGTGGCCACTTGCCGAAGCGGCAGCGTTCCTTGAGTTCACCCAATTCATGCCGAACCATGCCGATTTCGGTGCGTTGAATGCGATCATTTATCAGGGACTTCAAGGTGTCGAGCAAGGTCGCCTGACAGCGGCAGAAGCCGCGACATTCGTGGTCGAGGAAGCCCAATCGCAATTCGACGACGTGATAGTGCAGTAAATCTTCAAGCCACTTTGTTGGGGGGAGCGCGTGCGCTCTCCCCGATATTGCACGCGCAAGTTAATCAAGAGGCAGAGATTTCGTGGCCAATCCTTCCGACGTGACATCAACTGAAATGCACGCGGAACGCCAAGCGTTCGTGGTTCGCCATCGCGGCTCGATGCGCACCCGGCGATGGACAAACATGGTCATTTTCCTGGGGCCGGCCGTCATCCTGACATTAATGTTTTACGTCCTGCCGGTTATTGTTGATATTTTTCTGTCCTTTGCCGACACCAACCGGTCGCTGAGCCGGATCGATTTTCCAACCCTGAAACAATACCGAAAAGTGTTTGGCGGCGACCCTCGATTGTCGGGCGTGATCCTCACTACCTTCATTTACGTCTTTGGCACATTGGCGTTCTTCAACGTCGCCTTCGGATTGCTTTTGGCGCTGACTACGACCGCCGTCGCCAAAGTATCGGGGTCGTTTTTCCGCGGTGTCTGGCTATTGCCGCGGATGAGCCCGTCAGTGGTGTATATCCTGTTGTGGCTCTGGGCGGTCGATCCGTCGCGCTCGGGATTGCTCAATCAAATTCTGATGAATGTATTCCAGTTATCCGAGCCGCTGGATCTGAAAAGTTCGGCGCCGATGATGTTGATCATTATCGTCAACGGTTTCATCGGGGCGTCGATGGGAATGATCATTTTTACCTCGGCGATCCGCGCCATTCCCGATCACCTGTTCTACGCCGCGCGGGTGGACGGGGCGGGCTCGCTGTCGATCGTGCGCCATATCACCCTGCCTGCGCTGAAGTGGCCGATCAGTTTCATCACAATTTACCAAACCTTGTCGCTGATGGTGAGCTTCGAATATATCTGGCTTCTGACTCAGGGCGGCCCGTTCTTCGATACCACCGTCTACGCGCTGCACGTCTACAAACGCTCGTTTTTCAACGGCCAATACGCCTATGGCGCGGCGCTGGCGCTGTTCATGATCGTCATTGGCATTGTCGTGGCCCTGCTGGGCTGGCGGCTCTTCGACATGAAGGCGCTGATGCAAGAGCCCCGGATCGAGGTGCAGTGATCATGGCCCTTGCCCACACCAACGCCGCCGAATATCCGTCGCAACATGATTGGGATCGGCTTGCGGTGCGCGCGAGGCGGACCAATCTGGCCAAAAAAACCCTGCTTTACGGATTTCTAATCGCGATCTCGATCCCGTTGATTCTGCCCTATTTCTGGTTGTTCACCCTGTCGCTATCAACCAAGGGCGGCGGCATCGACACGGTAGTTCTGTGGAACGCGATTTTCATCATCGTACCGACGATCATCGCGTTGTGGCTCGCGAGCCTTTTCGCCCGCAATGCTGTCCAGCTTTATGTCGGCTATGGTCTCATTTTTCTGATCGCGATCATCGCCTTGGCAGTCAACGTATTGCCGGATCTGCATCTCAACAATTTTCGGTTCCTGACCAATCGCAATTTCAACGAAGACGAGGCAATCGGAGCGCGGGTGCAGGCAGTTCAGGGGGTTGATTTTCCGTCCGTGTGGCTGGTGATGCGCAATTCGTTGTATCTGGCGGGCATGCAGACCCTGATTGTCGCCGTCGTGGCCAGTCTGGCAGGTTATTATCTGTCACGGTTCAGTTTTCCGGGCCGAAACGGGATGCTACGCTCGTTGTTGGTTTTGCACGCATTTCCCGTGCTCACCCTGATCGTGCCGCTGTTCCTGATCCTGTCGCGCATCGGCCTGCTGGACAGTCTGACCGGGGTCATCCTGGTTCTTGTCGGCTTCGAACTGCCCTTTGCGATCTTTATCATGAAAGGGTTTTTCGATGCGGTGCCGTGGGACATTGAAATGAGCGCAATGGCCGACGGCGCGTCGCGACGGCAAGCGTTCGTTCGGGTGGTTCTGCCCCAGGTCAGCAACGGGCTGATCGCAATTTCGGTGTTCTCGTTCATTCGCGGCTGGGAGGAGTACATATTCGTCTTCACCTTCCTGATCCGCAACACCAACTGGACGATGAGCCTGTACATGTTCTTCGTCCGCGACGATCTGATGGGCGTTGACTTTGGCATCGTTGCCGCTGTGGGTGCCTTCTACCTGCTGCCGAGTCTGATTTTGTATACCACTGCCCAGAAGTATCTCACTCAGATGTCGGTCGGCGGCGTGAAAGGATGATTGCACAGTGGCCAGAATAGAATTTCGCAACATACGCAAGGACTTCGGGAACGTCACCGCGATCGAAGAGATGAATTTTTTGATCGAGGACGGCGAATTTGTCGCCATCCTCGGCCCATCCGGCTGCGGCAAATCGACCAGCCTGTTCATGCTGGCCGGCATCTATACGCCAACCGAAGGCGAACTTCGTTTTGACGACGCGCTGGTCAACGAGGTTGAAGCCCGCGACCGCAATGTCGGCATCGTGTTTCAGTCCTATGCGCTGTACCCCAGCATGACAGTCATCGAAAACATCATGTTTCCGCTGAAGTTCAAGAATATCCCAAAAGATCAGGCGCGTGCCCGGGCCGAGGATATCGCCAAGCTGGTCGAGATCGAAGACCTTTTGGATCGCCGTCCGGCGCAACTTTCGGGTGGCCAGCAGCAACGCGTCGCCTTGGCGCGGGCCTTGGTCAAACGCCCGCAACTGCTGTTGCTCGACGAACCATTGTCCAACCTGGACGCGACCTTGCGGCTGTCGATGCGCACCGAAATTAAAGCGCTGCAGAAAAAATTGGGCATCACCACAATTCTGGTGACCCACGACCAGATCGAAGCGACAACGATGGCCGATCGAATTATCTGCATGAACATGGGCCGTATCGAGCAAATCGGCACCGCCGACGATCTTTATCTGCGCCCGGCCAGCAAGTTTGTGGCGAGTTTTATTGGTTCACCTCCGATAAATTTGTTCTTGGCGGACCGCCGGAATGGCAAACTGGTCATCGGCAAGTCGGCATGCGCGTATGACGGCGCGGGTATACCTGACAAAGTTTCGGTCGGCGTCAGGCCAGAACATTTTCGATTTTCGGACTCCGGAATGTCGGCGCGGGTCATTCAGGTGGAACCATTGGGGCGCGAGATATTGTATGGAGTCGATTGCCCGTTCGGCACCACACATATCCTTGAATTGGGTAATGTCCCCAGCCATCGCGTCGGCGACGAGGCAGTGATTTCTTTCGATCCCGGGGATACGCTTGTGTACAACAACGACAGTGGTGATCTTATCTCTGGCGCACGGGTAAAAATGCCAACGCATGAGGTATCTGTTTAAGGCGCACTTGCCGAGCTCCCGCGGAATTCGAATTCGGAAACAAGCGACGATCTGTATGGATGAACACCGTGCCGCACAAACATTGACTAGGGACTGGCTGCGAAAATATGGGTGGCCGGAAACCTTAATGACCGGCCATCCGATTGCAATGGCCCACCGGGGCGCCAGTGACTATGCGCCGGAAAATACTCTGAAATCCTTTCAGATTGCCGCCGATTTATGTGCCGAGATGTGGGAACTGGACATTCGCGTTTCGTCCGACGGTGTTTGCGTCGTCGCTCATGACGACAATCTGACACGCGTGGCGCGCCGTGGGTTGCGTGTGTCCGAAACAACATGGGATGAGATTTCTAGTTTGCCCTTACCGGAAGGCCAGCACATCCCGCGGCTGGAGCAAGTGATAAACTTGGCGAAGAATACCGGGTGTGGGTTGTATTTTGATATCAAATCAGAGGGCGCGGGACCGCTGGCATGGAAGTTACTAAAAGATGCGGATTTTCGGTTTGCCGCATTTGCCTCGTTCAATGTCGGCTGGATCAAAGAACTACGCGAAATGGGTTGCAATTACCCGCTTGGCGTAATGGTACCGGCAGGCGTAGAGCCATTTGCCTATTTGGATGGAGTGGCGGTTGATATCGTCCATCCCTGCTGGCGCGATGCATCCGAAAACCCGCATGAACTGTTGACCGACGCCTTGATGAAAAACTTCACCGATCACGGCTACCAGATTGTGATCTGGCACGAAGATCGCGCCGGGGTATTGGATGCGCTTTGGAATCAGCCGATCATGGGCATCTGCTCCAATCGGCCAGAACTGTTGAAGCCCTACCGAGTGAACCCGGATCATCCGGTAGAGATTGTCTGCCATCGCGGGGCCAACACCCTTGCGCCTGAAAACACGCTGGAAGCAGCGCGAATTTGCAACGATCAGCGGTTTCAGTTTGTCGAGGTGGATGTACGCACCACGGCTGATGACGAACTGGTGGTCATCCACGACACTGACCTGGCGCGCACCACGAATGGCAGCGGTCTGGTCATCGACATGACGTTGGCTGAAATCAGATCGCTTGACGCAGGCGGCTGGTTTCGCGAGGGTTCGGCTGGATATCGCGTGCCGAAATTGACCCAAATGCTAAATTTGGTGAACGGCTCAGCGGGGCTCTATATCGAAATCAAACAGGCAGATCCGGCAAAGGTGCTGGATGCTGTTAACGCACAAAACATGCTGGACAAGTGTTTTTTCTGGGGATTTGACACCGGGGTCATGCGCCAACTCCGCGCGCTGTCACCCGATGCTATCATGATGGCCCCGCGCTGGATGTATTCTTCTGTCAAAGACGCCGCCGTGGCCTACGGCGCCCAGATCGTCGAATTCGATGTCGTAAAAGACGATCTGGGTGAAGTTTCTTTGTGCCGCGATATTGGCGTCAAATCAATGATT
Source organism: Brevirhabdus sp. (assembly GCA_047518005.1). Taxonomy (GTDB): domain Bacteria; phylum Pseudomonadota; class Alphaproteobacteria; order Rhodobacterales; family Rhodobacteraceae; genus JAKZRT01. The sequence goes on along the minus strand of JAKZRT010000004.1, from coordinate 2,742 downwards.
TACAGCCAGACACCAAACTGGGGGGAACTTTCGTCCTACCTGAAATTTTCACCCGACATGGTCAACCTCGACCGCCCGGACCGCTTCAAGATCTTGACGTCCTATCCGGGCGTTCGCCGCCATTTTGAGGCAATGCAGCAGGTGCCCGATCATGGCTGACGGTCTACACAAGTTGGCCGCGCTGATTGACCGATCTCCAGGTGTATTTTGCCTTTCTGACACAGTGGCCCTTGGCCTGCTTGACACACTGCGAAATAAACATTCAATACGCATTCCCGAACAGCTGAGCTTGATCGGCTATGATGACATCCCGCAAGCCAGTTGGGCCTTCGCAGACCTGACGACGATCATGCAATCGGTTGAGGAGTTCGCCCGCGTCACGGTGGATGTGTTGAAACAGCGAATAAAAAGCCCGGATGCCGAACCAAGGAATGAAATCATTGATGTGAAATTGGTTTCGCGCGGGACGGTGTAGTTATGGATGGATCGTCAGAAAGCAGTTTGGAGGAACGTTACGATTTTGCCCGTGATCTTGCGCGTCAGGTGGGCCGCGAGGCACTGCGCTTTTGGAATGAAAAAGGTGTCGACGGGTTGGGAACCCAGGCCAAGGGTCTGCAGGATTTTGTCACCAAAGCCGACAAAGCCGCCGAACAAACCATCCGCTCGGAACTTGCACGCATGTTCCCTGATGACGGCTTTGTAGGTGAGGAAACCGGTGGAACGCCCGGCCTGGCAGGATACTGGGTGGTTGACCCGATAGACGGGACTGCCAATTACCTGCGCGGCCTGCGCCACTGGGGGGTGTCCATCGCCTATGTGTCAGGTGGCGAAACCCAACTTGGTATCGTGCACGACTCAGCAACCGACCGGCTGTATCACGCACAGTTCGGTCACGGCGCATTCTGCGACGAGCAGGCCATCAAAGTGTCCAGCACAAACGACCCGCGGACCGCGACGGGCATTCTTGGGTACTCACGCCGGATACCGATTGATGCTTACCTGGACCAGATCAGGGCGCTTCATGACGCAGGTGTCGAACATCGAAGAATCGGGTCGGCAGCGATTGGGATTGTCCGCGTGGCCGAAGGCGTTGCCGATTATTATTACGAAGGTCACTTGAATAGCTGGGATGCGCTTGCGGCGGTTCTGATCGCACAGCAAGCCGGCGGCGTGGCCAAGGTGCCGCCTATGGACGATTTTGTCGCTGATGGGGGCGCAGTATTCTGCGCAACACCGGCATTGTCGGATCTGCTTATTGCTCTGCTCTCGCCCGAGCCGCGTGCTTCAAAATGACCGAGGCTATCGCTCTTGACTGCGCGCGCGTGACTGGCCCAGAAGGATTGGTGTCTGCCCTCAGCACCTGTGGGTCCAGATGGGTAATAATCGGCGAAATGGGATACTTGAGTCCGTAGCCAACAGTCGGATCAAGCCCGATATGTGCCGTCCAGATTGGCGCGAACATTATCATCGCCGGCACATCCGCGAAATACGCAAGAATCCTGAGCAGTACAGGCGCGATGTACGAGTGACCTGCGTCATAGACGATCGCGCCGGAGCGCTGGTTGGCGACATAAACCAGAAACGACAGATCAGGTCATAAATACAGCACAAAAAACAACCACCACGCCCCGCCGATTTGTCCACAAGCAGCCACGCCGGCGGCAAAAATTGTCAACCCTTCAAGGCGAAGCGTCCATTGCACACCCCGGTGGCAATTCCACGATCAGTTGATACCGTCAGGACCGCATCACCCAGTGGAAAATTCAAATCTCCGCGGGTTTATCAGGCGTTGGCGCACCTGCAGCAAAGGCTCCTCAGACAGACTGATCGAAATTGATAACTGAACCGGTCATTAGCCGAGTATCTGCGGATGCCAAAAACGTTACGATCCGTGCCACTTCTTCGGGATCGACGAGACGCCCGCACGGTTGAGTTGCCGCCGCCTTTTCAAGCCAGTCATGATGTCCAGTTCGGCGGGTTCATTATCGACAACGAAGAGCAAGCGGACGATCCAGCGTCCCCTGTCATAGATGGAAAAGCAACCACGGCCGCCGAAGAATGCCTGATCGTTGATAATGAGGCTGACGAGTGATCCGAATACGGTCTGACAACCCCTGAGAGCGACACACAGCGGTCATTGTGGCGCGCCTGGGGAGATTTCCCGCCGTCAGTCATACCGACGCCCCCACCCCCTTCAGTATGAGCGCTCGCAAGACCCGCTCCAAAAAAGGATGGCGTATGTACGTATCTTTGGGTTGCCTCTCCATCGATAGCACATTTGGTTCTGATTTTATTGGTCGCTACACTGGCTGCATTAAGGCCGCGTCGCTCTGACCTCGCCGGGCTACATTTGTGCGACTTTGTCTTTAGGTTTGCCGGTCCAAAATGGTAGTCTGAGCGCAAAAGTACTGCAAGAAGGGCGGATTGCCGACCTTCGCTGCACCTCGCTCCAATGCCTCAGATGCGGGACAAAGCGGGCGTTGCCACCGATCGCCGTTTCGTCCAAACGATAAGAGGTGTATATCCAATGTTGTATTGACGCAGAATAGCTCGCCAACTTCGAAACTGAAGTTTCGTGCGCTAGCCCAATCGGTCACTGGGCAACGACGTTGTTGCACGAACACAGGTAGTTCTGGTAATCGGGTGCTCCACCTCTGATCTGGACACTTGAATGCCGCATAAATTCAACGCTGCTCGTCGCCACAAGTTTCCGAAGAAACGATATCGGGTGACAAATTGGGC
>JAKZRT010000003.1:0-3062 GCA_047518005.1 Brevirhabdus sp. | reverse complement strand
TTCGACGCGACCGACCGGCGCCCTGTGGACAAGTGGACAGCCGCTCCGCGACCGACCACTTCCCCACAGGGCCAGAAACCGCAACAGAAGCGGTCAACTCATATGGTACATAAACCGGTCAACTCAGAATGTTCTCGACAGTTCTTGGGTTGGTGATATATCTATCGCAACTATAATTTCCTTGAATTCCTCGACAGCGCCCGCCGCCAATTGCATTCCAACCTCGTTGTCGTCAAGTTCACCGGGTGACTGAATTACTATATCGAGCAATCTCGCCGCCATTGTATCTTTGGAAAATGCTTCAGTGGCGTAGGTCATCGCCATCGCTTGCGTCGTTGCTCCGAGGTCCGTCCATGCGGCTTTTAAGTCACCGGGAGTAGATCCAGCGCCCGCAATACTTTGAAACTTCCTCAATTCTGCTATTACGATAGCATGTTGACGCTGGTCGTACTCGGAAATCATAGCTCGAAGTTCGTTGAGACCCTGAGTGCTCTTAAGCGTCGGAAATAGCGGAATCTGGCGAGACTCAAAAACCATTTCAGGATCCAACTCAATCTCTTGCTCGCTTGTATCTCGAGTAATAATCGAAATTGACGACACAGACGATGTTACGTGAGCGGAATCGAACCAATCTTGCCAAACGTTCGAAAAAACACCGCCAAATAGGAGCGCCAGTAGTGCAATTAACAACGACCAAAGTGCCAATTTATTCATTTCACCCTCCAAAATCTATAAGTAAATCTGATCCTTTATTCCCGGGAAACCCTGTTAGTCAAACCTAGGCTCCCGGCGTTTCTCTTCTTCACTCCATCTTCAACGCATTGATAAAGGCCTCCTGAGGTATATCCACTTTCCCGAACTGGCGCATCTTCTTTTTCCCGGCCTTTTGTTTGTCCAACAGCTTGCGCTTGCGCGTGACATCCCCCCCATAGCATTTCGCCGTTACGTCCTTGCGCATCGCCGACAGGGTCTCGCGGGCGATGACGCGGCCGCCGATCGCGGCCTGGATCGGGATTTTGAACATGTGGCGGGGGATCAGTTCTTTCAGCTTCTCGACCATGGCCCGCCCGCGGGCTTCGGCGCGGTCGCGGTGGACCATCATCGAAAGCGCGTCGACGGGTTCTTCGTTGACCAGGATCTGCATTTTCACCAGAAAATCCTCGCGGTGGCCGGTCAGGGCATAGTCGAACGACGCATAGCCCTTGGTGACTGACTTCAGGCGGTCGTAGAAGTCGAACACCACCTCGTTCAGCGGCAGGTCATAGACCACCATGGCCCGCGACCCGGCGTAGGTCAGGTCAACTTGAATACCGCGCCGGTCCTGGCACAGCTTCAGCACGTCGCCGAGGTATTCGTCGGGCACCAGGATCGTCGCCTTGATGCGGGGTTCCTCGATGTGATCGACATGGGTCATGTCGGGCATGTCGGCGGGGTTGTGCAGGTCGATGATCTCGCCCGAGCGCATGTGGACGCGGTAGATCACGGATGGCGCTGTGGTGATCAGGTCGATATGGTATTCGCGTTCGATACGGTCGCGGATGACCTCGAGGTGTAGCAAGCCCAGAAACCCGCAGCGAAAGCCGAAGCCGAGCGCGGCGGAGGTCTCCGTTTCCGACGAAAACGACGCGTCGTTCAGTTGCAGCTTTTCGATGGCCTCGCGCAGGTCCTCGAACTCGGCGTTATCGACCGGGAAGAGGCCGCAGAAGACCACCGGCTGGGCTGGCTTGAAGCCCGGCAAAGCGTCGGTGGTGCCGCCTTTCTCGGTCGTGATGGTGTCGCCGACGCGCGTGTCGCGGACCTGTTTGATGCTTGCGGTCAGAAACCCGATCTCGCCGGGGCCGAGCTCGGCAATGTCCTGCATCTGCGGTTTGAAGACGCCGAGGCGGTCCACGGGGTGGACGGCGTTTGTCGACATCATGCGGATGCGGTCGGCCTTTTTCAGGACGCCGTCGACGATCCGGACCAGGACAATGACGCCGAGATAGGCGTCGTACCAGCTGTCGACCAGCATGGCCTTCAGGGGCGCTGCGCGGGTGCCCTTGGGCGCGGGCAGGTCGGTGACGATGGCCTCCAGAACTTCCGGAATGCCCTGCCCGGTCTTGGCGGAGACCTGAATGGCGCCGGAGGCGTCGATGCCGATCACGTCTTCGATCTGGGTCGCCACGCGGTCGCAGTCGGATGCGGGCAGGTCGATCTTGTTGAGGATCGGCACGATCTCGTGGTCGGCGTCGATGGCCTGATAAACGTTGGCCAGCGTCTGCGCCTCGACGCCTTGGGTTGAATCGACGACCAGAAGCGAGCCCTCGACCGCGCGCATCGACCGGCTGACCTCGTAGGCGAAATCGACGTGGCCCGGCGTGTCGATCAGATTGAGCACGTAATCCTTCCCGTCCTGGGCGTGATAATCAATGCGCACCGTGTTGGCCTTGATGGTGATGCCGCGCTCGCGCTCGATGTCCATGGCATCCAACAGCTGTTCTTTCATGTCCCGCGCCTTGACCGTGCCGGTGGCCTGGATCAGCCGGTCGGCAAGGGTCGACTTGCCGTGGTCGATATGCGCGACGATGGCAAAATTGCGGATCTGGGAAAGCTCGGTCATGGGGCCGGGATATGGGGGAAAACCGGGGGGTGGTCAATGGGGGAATTGGAGGGGTTTCAAGGTTGAAACCAAGGGTAAGTTGTTGATGTGGAGCGGTTTTTTGGAAAAGTCCTCTTATTGAAACTGCTGGCTGATCGCAAAACGGCGCGCGTCCCGGCATCCACGGGCGTCCGGTCTTCCTGTCCTGCGACGGACGAAAGATTTTCAACAGGCTTCGCACGTGGTCTAAATGAAAAGGCTAGGGATCGAATTCTTGAGCGTCTTGAGCGATCGCGCTGGTTGACACATCGACCGCCGATTTGGTTGCGTCAATTTTTGGCGGTGGCTGTCGAGAACATTCTGAGTTGACCGGTTTATGTACCATATGAGTTGACCGCTTCTGTTGCGGTTTCTGGCCCTGTGGGGAAGTGGTCGGTCGCGGAGCGGCTGTCCACTTGTCCACAGGGCGCCGGTCGGTCGCGTC
>JAKZRT010000002.1:0-7241 GCA_047518005.1 Brevirhabdus sp. | reverse complement strand
TATCTCGGATGCTGTTTCGGATCGCGATTTCGTCGCGCTCAACCTTTTGCTGCACATTTCGAAATACTTCGAGGCCTTTGGGTGAATGTGTCCCGAGGATCAGCCGCATTTTTAGGCGCTCTTTGGCTGGCATCAAGATTGGAAAATCAGGGCATCGCCCGTCAGCCCATGGGCCGCATCGGTAAAGCCGAGGAAATCGCAGCACTGGCGACTTATCTGGCCAGCGATGAAAGCGGATTCACCGCCGGACAAACACACGCAATTGACGGCGGCTGGGCCGTCTAGAATTTTCGGGAGAAAAGAAACATGAAACTTCTGCGATTTGGCCCTTTCGGTGCTGAGAAACCCGGACTGCTGGATGCCGACCGTCAGATTCGTGACCTCTCGGGTGTGATTGACGATGAGGCAAAGCGCTCTAGGTTTTCGATCAATGATGCGCGCTAAGGAGTTCGCGAACCAGCGCTGGACCCGGAGATGGCGCCTCCGACGTGGCCGCAAACTGCGAACCTGCCGATCAAAAAACTGGGCCCGCAGCGGTCAGGTCGTCTTTGGCAGCTTCTTCCCCAGAATAATCATGCTCAGAATCTCGTCGTCGGTCACATCCGCGACGTTTTCGGTGCCCACCAGCCTGCCGTTTTTCATCACGCAAACCCGGTCACATAATTCCATCACATCGTGGATGTCGTGGCTGATCAGGAAAATCCCGATACCGTCGGCTTTCAACTGATGAATAAGTTCGGCCACCATTTGGGTTTCCTGCGGGCCAAGGGCGGCGGTTGGTTCGTCCATGATCAGAATTCGCGCGTTGAAATACACGGCGCGGGTGATTGCCACCGACTGGCGTTGACCACCGGAAAGCGCGCTGACGGGGGATGAAAATTTAACGAAATTCGGGTTCAGGCGGCCCATGATCTTGCGGGTTTCGGCCTCCATCGCAACATCGTCCACCGTCCCCAGCCGGGTCACAAGTTCGCGGCCCAGAAACAGATTGGCGGCAGCGTCAAGATTGTCCGCCAGCGCCAGCGTCTGGTAGATGGTTTCAATATTGTATCGGCGCGCATCGCGCGGATTGTTGATGATCGCCCGTTCGCCATTCACATAAATCTCACCGGCATCCGCCTTGTAGGCCCCCGAAAGAACCTTGATCAGCGTCGATTTGCCAGCGCCATTGTGGCCCAGCAAGCCGACAACTTCGCCGGGAAACAGATCAATGCTGAAGTTGTCCACCGCTTTGATGCCGCCAAAGGCCAGTTCGATATTTTTCATTTCAACCAGTGGGGTTGGTGTGTCCATCATACGATCCTTCGCTAAACCTTGGACGCGCGACGATAGATTGAATCGACCCAGACCGCCGCCACCAGAACACCGCCAACAACCATCTGCTGGATCGCCGCGTCAAAGCCGATCAACACCATGCCGGTCTGCAGCGACTGCATGACCAAAGCGCCAAGCACCGCGCCGTAGATCGTGCCGATACCACCGGCAAACGATGTGCCGCCGATCACCGCGGCGGCAATCACGTAAAGTTCGTCAAATGTGCCAAGGTTGTTGGTGGCAGAATTCAGTCTCGCGCTTGAAATTATCGCCGACAATCCGCAAAGCGTTCCCATCAGTGCGAATATCTTGACTGTGACCCAGCGCGTATTGATGCCGGCCAGGTCGGCGGCCTCAGGATTGCCGCCAATGGCAAACACATAACGGCCGAACCGCGTCATTGTCGTTAGAAATGTCATCAATATGCCGACCCCGATCAGGATCAGAACCGGAAACGCAAAGCCGTGGCTGATGAATATCTCTTCAATCGGCGTGGTAATATTATTGGCAGCAACATATTGCCTCACGATGCCTTTGGGCCAGGGATATGAGTTTACCAGCACCACAAAACCAATGATGAAACCGCAACCGGCAACGCCCAGAAAGGTTTCGGCCCACAGCGGGCGCAGCGGGAACATGAACTTCTTGCGCTGACGCCGGCCCTGCCACAGCAAGCCCAGCACCGCCAGACAGGCGATCAAACCAACGATCCAACTTGCGGTCGCCCCCACCGCGCCATATGGTCCGCCGCCAAGTTTGGAAAACGTCGCATCGACCGGTGAAATCGTTTCGCCGCGCGCCAGCAAGAACGCGGCACCGCGCCAAACCAGCAGCCCGCCCAAGGTCACAATGAAGGCCGGAATGCCAAGATAAGCCACCAGATAGCCATGGAAAGCACCGATCACACAGCCGATCAGCAGGCCGGAAATAGCCGCCAACACCCAGATCATCGGATGCCCCAGCCCGATCAATTCAGGCAAAATCCAGACCTGGATAATCGCCATCGACATGGCGCAAAATCCAAGAATAGAGCCGACAGAAAGGTCAATATGGCGGGTGACAATCACCAGAACCATGCCCGTGGCCATGACCCCGACCGAGGCCGTCTGCACCGAAAGGTTCCACAGATTTCGCGGCGTCAGAAACGCGCCGAAATTGTTGACCACCTGGCCGTAAACGTGAAATCCGACCCAGATCACCACAAGCGCGGCAATCATGCCCAGCAGCCGCGCGTCAATTTCAGTGGCCCGCAGAAACCGCGTGAACGCGCCCTCATTTTCTACTTTTAAAGCGCCTGTATCTGCAGGGCTGCTCACATCGCTCTCCAAATATTTCGAATGAGTTAAAGGGCTTGCCGTCCTGGCATCGACTATGCCAAGAAACTCGCGCCGGTTCCAACCCGGCGCGAGTAATGTCAAGCGTGACGCCTAGCTACAGCCAGAAACCCCAGCCATCGCACCTTCGCAGACTTTGTCCATTGCGATGTGACCCGCGTCGATAACGACGTTGATGTTGGCCGCGCTGATCGGGGTCGGCGCCAGGAAGATCGCGTCCATTTCAACACCCATCGCACCGCCGGACCATTTTACTGCGCCTTCAATGGAAGCCAATGCAGCACCACCAGCAAGCGCCGACGCGATGTTGCCAGCCGCCATGCCCAGTTGGCGCGCATCTTTCCAGACCGATGTATTCTGGGTGCCCCGGGCAACACGGTTCAGTGCTGCATGATCGCCGTCCTGGCCAGAAACAGGAATGTTCATGCCCTGTGCGGCCAAAGCAGCAATTGCCCCACCAGCCATGCCGTCGTTTTCAGACAGAACCGCATCAACATCGTTGTTGTTTGCGGTCAGGATCTGCTCCATGTTTTTCTGCGCGTTGTCAGGCTTCCAGCCGTCGGTAAAGGCTTCGCCGACGATGGTGATCTTGCCGGACGCAACATCATCACCGATAACGTCCATCATGCCCTCAAGCAGGAACAGCGCGTTCGGATCGCCCTTGTCGCCTTTGATGATGGCATAGTTGCCTTCCGGCACGACGGCCAGAATTGAGCGCGCGATCACGCGGCCAACTTCTTTGTTGTCGAAGGTCAGATAAAACGCCCGATCGTCTTCGATCAGGCGGTCATAACCGATCACCGGAATATCTTCCGCCGCTGCCGCATCAACCGCTGCGCCAACCGAACCAGAATCCACCGAGAGGATTACCAGTGCATTGGCACCCTGGGCAATCAGGCTTTCAACATCGGAAAGCTGCTTGGCGGCAGAATTCTGCGCGTCGGCAGAGATATATGTATCGCCATTGGCCTCGATCGCGGCCTTCATCGCAGCTTCATCGGTTTTCCAGCGTTCTTCCTGAAAATTTGACCAGCTGACGCCGATGATCTGATCCGCCGCGAATGCCGAAGTGGCTATGCTCACGCCAAGCGCAGCCGCCGCCATAATTCCAAATTTTTTCATTTTCTCCTCCCAGATATTGGCATGCACGACGCTACAACCAACGAATCGCCGTGTCTCTGGGAACTATGCGACAATTTAATTTACTAATCAAATTAAATATTGTAGCCTGCACCTGATCGCCGCGTCTGTCGCCAGAATTCCGTCGGATAATAGTCGGACCAGCGATGAGACCGTGGAGAGCTGGAAATGAATGCTGAGCCGCCGATCAATGTTTCCCGCAAGACCGGCACCAGCTTGGTATTCTCGGCAATCCGACAAACCGCCCCGGTTCCGCGAATTGATATTGCCAAAGCCACCGGTCTCAGCGCGGCCACCGTCACCAGCGTCACCGCCGATCTGATCGCCAAGGGTCTTATCCAAGAAGTCCGCGTACCGTCCGCGTCAGGCACGATGAAACGCGGGCGGCCGCGAATTGATCTGAAAATCCGCGGCGATGCACACATGGTCGTCGGGATGCAATTGTCGGACAAGTTGAGCACCGTAACGATACTCGATTTTGACGGAAAACGTGTCGCAGATTATTCCAGCGCCACCACTGTTCTGGTCCGAACCGCGTCACAAACTGTTGATTTCTTGGAGCAAAATATTATCGCCGCTCTGGATAGCGCAGGCTTGGCTCTGTCGGACATTTCCGGCATTGGCTTGGGCATTGCGGGGTTTGTCGATGTGCCCGCAGCCCACGTCCATTGGTCACCAATTCTCGCCGAACGCGATGTGCCCTTGCAACAAATGCTGCGCGACAGGTTCAATATTCCAACCTTCCTCGATAACGACGTAAACCTTATGGCCATCGCCGAACAGCGTTTCGGCCTAGGCAGGAATACCCGGGATTTCATCGTTGTCTACGTCGAACAGGGCGTCGGCATGGGCATTGTCATTGACGGCAAGTTATTTCGCGGCATGCATGGCCGCGGCGCAGAACTGGGTCACACCAAGGTGCATCTGGACGGCGCACTGTGCCGCTGCGGGCAGCGCGGTTGCCTTGAGGCATATGTTGGCGACTATGCGCTGCTGCGCGAAGCCAACACAGCGATGGACCTGGTCGCCGGAACCAGCGCCGAGCATCAGATGCAGGCCTTGCTGGAAGCCGCAAAAAGCGGTGATAGCATGGCAGGCCCAATAATTCGCCGGGCCGGGCGGATGTTCGCAATCGGATTGGCCAACGTGGTCAATATATTTGCGCCGGAGCTGATAATCCTGTCCGGCGAGCGGATGCAGTACGACTTTATGTATGATGACGGGATAATCGAAGAAATGAAAAAATCCATTGTCCAGGCGGGCGGAGCGTCAACCGAAGTCAAGGTTCGCAAATGGGGCGATCAGATGTGGGCCATGGGGGCGGCGGCGTTCGCAATTGATGGCGTCGCCGATATGGCGCTAACGGATGCCAGATCAAATGCTGCGTGAGCTAACAGCTCTGCTGGCGTTGCTCGCTGCCAGCGGTGCAAGCGCTGAGCCGCTGTTCACCAACCGCTCGATCGATCTGCTGCTCGATCATCAATACACCGGCGGGTGGGAGCATTTCGTCGGCGGCGGGGTCGCAAGTTTTGATTGTGACGGCGACCTGATGGCGGACCTCTATATTGCCGGTGGCGCAGCCACTGCCACGCTATTGCGCAACACCACTTCGACACGCGGTGCGCCAGTATCGCTGACCGCCGACACCCCTTCGGCGTTGGCGCTCACCGGTGTCACAGGCGCTTATCCGCTGGATATCGACAGCGACGGGTATTTGGATCTGTTCATCATGCGGGTCGGTGAAAACCGGCTGCTAAAAGGTGGGTCAGACTGCACATTTGGCGAATTTGGCGATCTGGGTTTTGACGGCGGAAACCGCTGGACAACGGCGTTTTCTGCAACCTGGGAAGCGCAAAACATCCTGCCGACGCTGGCCATCGGCAATTATGTCAACCGCGACGACCCCGATGGGCCGTTTGAGGCGTGCGACGACAATATCCTGATGCGCCCGGTCAACGGGCGTTATAGCGTCACCCGGCTAGACCCCGGCTATTGCCCGCTTTCGATGCTGTTTTCGGACTGGGGCCGAACCGGCCGCCAGGACCTGCGGATCAGCAACGACCGGCATTATTATGCGCACGGCGGGACTGAGCAATTGTGGGCAATGGAAGCCACCCCGCGGCTTTATGGTGCCGGTGACGGCTGGACCGATTTCAGTATCTGGGGCATGGGCATCGCCAGCCGCGACATTTCCGGCGATGGCTTGCCGGAAGTTTTCCTGACCAGCATGGGCGACCAGATCTTGCAGTTTCCGGACACAGCCGTTGATGGCCCGGCGTTCCTCGACGCCGCATTTGCGCGCGGAACAACCGCGCACCGCCCTTATATGGGCGACGACACGCGCCCCTCGACCGGCTGGCATGTTGAATTCGGCGACGTGGATAATGACGGATTGAACGACGTGTTCATCGCCAAAGGCAACGTCGATGAAATGCCCGAAGGCGCGATGACCGACCCGAATAATCTGCTGATGCAAGCCGCGGACGGCACATTTGTCGAACACGGCCTGAGCGCCGGGATTTCCAGCATGGTCCGCAGCCGTGGCGCGGCGCTGGTTGACCTGAACCTTGACGGCAGGCTCGATCTGGTGGTGGTGAACCGTCTTGTACCGATCGAGGTTTACCAGAACGCCAACCCACACAGCGGCAACTGGCTGCTGTTGGACGTTCATCAGAACGCCGCCAACCAACATGCGGTGGGTGGCTGGATCGAAGTCAGCGATGGGGTCAAAACATGGCACCGCGAGATCACGGTTGGCGGCGGGCACGCAAGCGGCAGTTCCGTATTGACGCATTTCGGTCTGGGCGACAGCGGACCCATTCGAGTGCGCGTTGTCTGGCCTGACGGAGTAACGTCGATGTGGCTGGAACTTGACGCCAACCAGATTGTGCAGCTTGACCGGGACGGCAGCGCCCTGACTGCCGCGCCGCTATAATGCGGCTTCGACCGCAACGCCGCATCATTTATTGATTTAATTTCCTGATCAAATTAAAGTGTGGCATCCCGTAAGGCAGACTACGGTGACGGCAAATCATCATCCGCCACTTGGGAAAAAACATGTATCTGGGTCTTGATCTGGGCACGTCGGGCCTGAAAGGCATTTTGATAGACGAGGCTCAGCGGGTTATTGGCTCAGCCGCCGCGCCGCTGGTTGTCACGCGTCCGCATGACGGCTGGTGCGAACAAGACCCTGACAGTTGGATTGTTGCCGCTAGAGCTACGGACATTTATTCTGCAACATAGTTTGCAGCTCTGAAGTAGTTTTCGCACTCTTGAGGTTCGAATAGATCGCAGATGTCACCCACGGCTTCAGTGAGAACGCCGGTGCAATAATCCCTCACTGAAGCGGCCAGAATGTCTGGTTGGCCGGAGTAAAACTCCATCAGTGTTATGCTTTCTGTTTTCAGAGGGCGGGGATGAAGAACGTGGATTTGTACGGTCGGGTACGTCATG
>JAKZRT010000001.1:0-24417 GCA_047518005.1 Brevirhabdus sp. | reverse complement strand
GTAAACCTCCTCGAACTTCATCAATCTCAGTCCCTGTACCTGCTCCGTCCGACGCATCGCCTCCCTCCATGGCTTGGAGGCGTTCTAAAACCGGACAGATCATCTGGTACATAAACCGGACATATCGCGTGTTACCGACATCGTCAGCGATAGGCATAGACATATCGAGCCCTCTCGGCTATAAAGGTCGAGAGGTATCCCGTCTCTCCCAGCCTGAAAGCATCGGAGACGGCCTATCGCAATGTCAGTGTGGCCCTGGTCGGCCACTAACTTCCTATACATTAACCGCTTTCCGACCATCCCTGCAACAACCGATTGCATCTGATCCAGCGGGCCGCTTAGCGTTGGCTTGGGCGCTTCGGCACTTTGCGATATAATTCCCAAACATTTTGCTGGACAATAGGTTACGGTGGCATTGATCATCGCCGGCAAGCCGTTATACGGTGTGCGTGCTGAGCAACCAGGAGAAGCCTAGCCATGGCAGGAAAATCGGCGCTAAAGAGGCCGAGCGGTCGCCAAGTCAAAAACACCATGCCGGAGCCTACACCCGACAAGCTGGAGAAAGCGCGCCCAACCGTCATGGTTAAGCCGCACAGCTTCCAGCCATCGAAGGCCGAGCTTGAGGCCGACGTGAGCATTCCTGGCGTAACACCTGAAGAGCTCGCTCGAAACCTACGTAACGTGCTGGTTGTCGAGGATGACGACGCCGATACCACATGATCTGCATTCTGCCGCGAATGTTAGTTTCGTATATAATTCCCAAAAAAATCGCCGCCATGGCCGAGGTATTCAACGCCGAAATGGCCCCGCACCTTTACGCCGGCCCGGTCGAATGGGCCGCCAACATTCATTTTGCCGCCTCGATCCCCAACCTGCTGATCGCTGAATCGATTGACTCGCCCTACCACGACCAGCTTGTCGGCGGGGCGCTTCGGGTTGAAGACGGATATATCAGACCTCCAGAGGGCCCCGGACTGGGCTTCGACTTCGACGAAGCTCTGGCCCGCGCCAACCCGCTGGTCGGCGAAGGCCTGCATCTTGAGATGCAAGAGGCGCCGTGCGATTACCACGGGCGAAATGCGTTCGAAGGTGGCGCACCGGCGCGCGAATAGGTGACCTTTACCGGGACCGCACCGCCCTGGCAGGCGCCCATCGCTCAGGCCTTCTTCTTGGTGTCTTGCAGCTCGTCGTCGGGGGTCGATTCAACCGGCTCACTTTGGCTGTTGGCGACAAAGTCGATCAACATCTGGTTGTAAAACTCAAGCTCATCGATCCGCTCGAGGGTCAATTCAAGGCATTCCGCCAACGAACGGGACTCTCCGTGTTCCATCCCCTGCGCCCGCGAATTCAAATAGCCAGCAAGTTTCGTCACATTCATTACCGCGCCCATTCAAGCCCCGCCAATTGGAATAAATTCAGGTTAACAATGCCTTAACAACGCGCCCGCACATGGCCTTTTCACGCCGAAAAGCCAACCGAAAGACCGCGGCAGGGCAAGCCACCCTGACACAACCTAAACGTGCGGTCAATGTGAGTTTGCGACACCGTCTGCCGGAGGGTCGCCGGTCCTGCGCGCCGTCGCCACGGCGCGTGCACAAGCGCCCGCGTCTGGGTGAAAATTGGTGCGGGCGGCCGGACTTGAACCGGCACGGGCTTGCGCCCCAAAGATTTTAAGTCTCATGCGTCTACCATTCCGCCACGCCCGCGGCGCCTCAGGCTTAAGCGTTTGGAATGATGGGCACAAGAAGCCCCCGGCTTCAAATATCCTCGCCCGGCGGATCGATCAGCAGACCGCGCTCGGGCAACCATGGGTTCATCTCGACGGCCTGGCGCAATATATCCTGCGCTTCCGCCTCGCGCCCGAGGCCGATCAGCGCCAACGCCTTGCCCGCCAAGGCCGCAATGTGATCGGGGTCAAGCTCGAGCGCCCTCTCAAGGTCACCCAGCGCCGAAGCGAAATCCTGCCACAAAAACGCGACATAGGCGCGCTGGTTATAGCCCTCGGCATAATCCGGGCAATAGGCAACCAATTGGTCGAACGCATCCCAGGCCGGTCGAAAGTCATACGCCGCCCGCCGGTTCAGTCCCAAATCAAGTAATTCCTGCGCGCGGACGTCCGGTGCCGTTGCCCAAAGCGCCCACAGTCGGTCGGCGATTACCCGGGCCGCGTTCGCGTCAGGCGCGCCGCGCAAATCTGCCATCAAAGGCAGCACCACTGCGTCGAGATCAGGTGGCGGCGGACATTCAGCCGCCTCCAGCACCGGAGCGATCAGCGCCAAACAACTGACCGAGACCAGAACTTTCCAAAACCCAGACATATCCAAACTTCGCGCAATTTCTGCCTTTTGCCCAGGCGAAAACCCCTCGCAACCGCTTGACCGCGTGCGTCGGGTAAACAAGGGTCGGGGTCATGTTCCCGATCCGCGACCACAACCCCAGCACCACGCGCCCTTTCGTGACCTGGGCACTGATGGCGATCAACATAACGATTTTTCTCGGCAACGCCTCGCTTGGCGATCAGGCGCTGGCGCAGATCTATCATGACTTTGGCATCATACCGGCGCAGCTGTCGTCGGGCCAGGGCTATGGCACGCTGGTGTCGTCGATGTTCCTGCACGGCGGCATTCTGCACCTGGCTGGCAACATGCTGTTTCTGTGGATATTCGGCGACAACCTCGAAGACGCCATGGGCCACGTCGGATATCTGGCCTTTTATCTGGCCTGCGGTATCGGCGCAGGCCTTGCCCAGGTTGCCGCCGCCCCGCAATCCATGGTGCCCGTCATCGGCGCGTCCGGGGCCATTGCCGGGGTCATGGGCGGATATTTATTGCTCTACCCGCGCGCGCGCGTCGATATTCTGGTCATTCTCATTTTCATCATTCGCATCGTTTCGGTCCCGGCCTGGGCCATGCTGGGACTGTGGTTCGGCTTTCAGCTTATCGGCGGCGTCGCCAGTGACAGCACCGGCGGTGGTGTTGCCCACTGGGCGCATGCCGGGGGGTTTTTGCTGGGACTGATATTTTGTCTGCCGATCTGGCTGCGGCGAGGGGGAAGGACCAGCTGGCGCGAGAACTCGGGTAGGCCGCCACACCCCGAGGCCGAATATTCATTCAAGAAAACGCCGATTCCCCATGTGTCACTTCGTGGCCATCGAAATCGTCTGCGGGGACCCTGGGATTAGCGATCAGTCGCGACGCGGTGGTTCCCCAAAGTGATCTCGGGCCCTGACAGAAACGTCAGAACGTCATGATATCCACTGAATCGAGGTTGGTGCTGATCTTGTCGGCAAGCGAATTCGTCGCAGTGCCCAGGCCGACCTGGACCGCAATACCCAACATTCCAAGGGTTGCCGTCAATACGACCCAATCGACCGTGACGGCAGCGTCTTCGTCAGTGAAAAATTTTACTAAATGATACAAAGTCTTGCTCCAGCCTACTGGCACACCCCACAAAATAATTGCGAAAACCGGCCAAACTGTGGCCGTCTCACGTCAATAAGAGTTAACTTGCGTGTCGAATTAGGGCCGCGAAGGTGTTGAAAATCGGCTCGTTGGCGACAATAACAGTCCCTTCGGCCAGTATTTCACCCGATCCCGAAACAGTCTCGACCAACGCCCCGGCCTCGCGCGCAATAATCGTCCCCCCGGCGACGTCCCAGACTTCCAGGCCCCGCTCCCAATACCCTTCGAATCGACCGGCAGCCACATAAGCCATGTCCAGCGCAGCCGCCCCCCATCGGCGAACACCAGCCGTGACCGGCAAAACACGGGCAAGATCCTGCAAGGTTTCAGGCAAGTCGGCACTGCCACCGTTCGGCAGCCCGGTTGCAAAAACCGACTCGATCAGCCGGTGCCGGTTGGACACCCGCAACCGCCCTTCGTTCAACCAAGCCCCCTGGCCTTTTTCGGCAAAGAATAGCTCGTCCTTGCTGGGGTCATAAATGACGCCGGCCACAACCTCGCCCTTGTGTTCCAGCCCGATCGAAACCGCCCAATGCGGGAGCCCGTGCAGAAAATTCGTGGTGCCATCCAGGGGGTCGACAATCCAGCGCCGCGTCGGGTCCTTGCCAGGCTCCTCGCCGCCTTCTTCGCCCAACCAGCCATAGGTGGGCCGTGCACCCAACAAGTCTTCTTTCAACAGCCGCTCGGCGTTAATGTCAGCGCGGCTGACAAAATCACCGGCCGATTTCATCGACACCTGCAGGTTTTCGACCTCGCGAAAATCCTTTGCAAGCGCCCGGCCGGCCCGCCGCGCTGCCTTGATCATGATGTTGAGATTGGCGCTGCCGATCATCGGACCCTCCTGGTGCGGCCCCGCCCTATACGCTTGGCCGTAGCGGGGGGCAAGTGCGTGGCTGCTCAGGCAGGCAACCCGAAACGCACGGTCGAATTTCGTGCCAGGTTGACCACATTGGCCATGAACGGCTTTTCGACATCCTCGTCGCGTACCGCCGCAAAAAGCCTGCGCGTCAGTCCCGACTTGGTCAGCGGACGGGTGACATAATCGGAATTATACCGCACCTCGCGCACCACCCAGTCGGGCAACACCGCCACGCCGCGGTTGGACGCCACCAACAGCAGGATCACCGCCGTCAATTCGACCTGTCTGATCGCGCGCGGCTCGACCTTGGCTGGGATCAAAAGCTGGCTGAATACATCCAGTCGGCTGCGTTCGACCGGATAGGTGATCAGCATCTCGTCGCGAAAATCCTCGGCCACGACAAACGTCCCTTGCGCCAGAGGATGCTGCGCGGAGGCCACGAAAACCGGTTCGTAATCGAAAAGCGGCAGGAAAGTCACGCCCGGAATATCTTCGGGGTCCGAGCTGACCACCAGATCGACCGCTTCCTTTTGCAGCGCGGGCAGGGCGTCGAAGCTCAGGCCGGGACGAATATCAACGTCCACGTCGGGCCAGGCCTTGCGAAACTCTTCAAGCACCGGAAACAGCCACTCGAAACACGCATGGCATTCAATGGCGATGTGCAGACGTCCGGACTTTCCCATCCGCAACGCGCGAAACTCCTCCTGCGTCGACGTGATCTCGGGCAGGATTTTTTCAGCCAGTTTCAACAGCTTCATGCCAGCCGCCGACAGTTTCAGAGGTTTCGAGCGGCGCACGAACAGCTCGATCCCGGCCTGCGCCTCCAGACCTTTGATCTGATGGCTAAGCGCGGATTGGGTGATATTCATCGTCCCGGCTGCCCGCGCCAGACCGCCCGCGTCGTGGATGGCTTTGATCGTCCGCAAATGACGAAATTCCAGGTGCATCTTGCTGCGTGCCTCATGATAATCTTGAGAATTATGAATTTGTCTCACGTTTTTAGGTGTGAGACAACCGATTGAAACATTCTGAATCGAAGGTTCCTATGCCCAGTCCAGCGCTCTCGTTCGAATTCTACCCGCCTAAAACGCTCGATGGGTCGTTTCGACTTTGGGAAACGGTCGAAACGCTCGCACCCTATGACCCCGAATTTGTCTCGGTCACTTACGGCGCCGGCGGCACCACCCGCAAGCTGACGCATGAAGCGGTTTCGGCGATCAGCCAGAATTTCGGCGTGAACGTCGCCGCGCATCTGACCTGCGTTGACGCGACGCGGTCCCAGACGCTCGACATCGCCGAAAACTATGCCAGCGCAGGCGTGCGCGAGATCGTGGCGCTGCGCGGTGATCCGCCCCGGGGCTCGGGCGCGTTCCAACCGCATCCGCACGGGTTTTCCGACGCCTGCGAACTGATCTCGGCGCTGCGCGAAACCGGCGATTTTCATATCCGCGTCGGTGCCTACCCCGACCGTCATCCCGAGGCCGCGGATGAGGCTGCCGATGTCACCTGGTTGAAACGCAATGTTGAGGCAGGCGCCGGTTCGGCGATTACCCAGTTTTTCTTCGAGGCCGAAACTTTCTTCCGCTTCCGCGACGCCTGTGAAAAGGCGGGCATCGACGTGCCGATCTTGCCGGGCATTCTGCCGATAGAAAACTGGACCGGGACATTGCGTTTCGCGGCGCGCTGCGGGGCCAATGTTCCGACCTGGCTGCCCGGGATGTTTGAAACCGCCATCCGCGATAACCGCGCCGATCTTTTGGCAACCGCCATCGCGACCGAGCTTTGCACCGATCTTATCGAGGGCGGCGTCGAACACTTGCATTTCTACACGCTCAACCGTGCCTCGCTGACGCGCGAGGTGTGCACCGCATTGGGCTATACATCCCGTTCGGACCTTCGCCAGGTTGCATAGCTTCGCCGGGGTTTCTGGCGCGGCTTCTTGCCAGCCCCTTCGCGCCGGTCAGCCGTCGGCCACCGGCAGGTTCGGCGCCGGCAGGCCACCGTTTTCGGACCGCGCGATCACGCTGGGATGAACGGTCTCGGACCGGTCGATACCGACGGTGCGGGGCCTGCGCAGGATAAACATCCAGCCCAATCCACGAATGCTGCCGATGGACGGTGCCAATGCGTCCATCTCATACCGCCGCTCCCAGCCATCGGGCAGCACGATCCCGCAGGTCTGGGTTCGCTCCAGCAGCCAGACCAGCGGGATATTCGACAGGGGTCGCGCCAGATTGAAGCCACCCAGTTGACCGCCGATATCGCCGTGGGTGCCCCGAAACCAGACCTGCTCGATATGCCCGTCAAACCGCTCGGGCGCTTCCCACAAAACCGGCGAGAACGCCTCGCGCCGTTCATCCAGTGCCAGCGCCTGAAATCCGTTTTTCACATGCGTCCCCAGCGCGTGATCGTGAAACTTGTATTTTGCCTCGGACAGCCGCCACAGCCAGGGCACCCTCAGCCCAAGCGATTTGACCGTGTCCCAGGCACCGACCAGTTCGATCTCGACGCCCTGATGGCAGAAGGCCTGGGCAAACCCTGCGGCCACCGACCCTGATGGGGCAACTGCGTAGTGGCGAAAGACCTGACGAATATTGCGCTCGGTGGCATGGGCGCTTTGCAACAGGCCCACTTTGCCGATAATCCCGGCCAGCGACCGCACCGCGTAGGCTCCGCGCGAAAATCCGAACAGAAATATCCTGTCGCCCGGCTGATAGCGCGACGATACTGCGCCGTAGGCGCGTTTTATCCGGTCGTTGATGCCAAAGCCCGAAATAACATGCGCAGTTGCCCGCCAGCTGTCCCAGGCCACGCCAGCCTCATAGTGCAGGTTCAGATGTGCCGCCGGGGCGGTTTCGCCCAAAAGCTTGTAAAGGACACCGGCGTTTGTCTCTTCGCCGGGGATAAGGTTCGAATTCGTGCCATCCAGAATAACGATATGATCAACCCGACCGCGCACTGCGCCCGGTTTGGGCGTGATCCGCCGTATCAGCGGCGCCCGCCGCAGCCATCGCGCTATTTTCCGGTCAAGCCGCAAGAGTTACCTTTGATGTTAGCCCGCCCACCGGACTTTGTGGGCCTCGCAGGTGCCAGTCGTGGTTAATATTACAGATAATTGTATACACCCTTAACGAAAACATGATTTTGCTCACCTTCTTCAACAATGAGGGCCGCTAGCGAATGAAAATTCGCGGCGCGGGACCCAATGGTATCGGGCCGATCCCGATAAATCCGCTGCGAAAATTCAAAGTGGTGTCGATGTGGTTGGAAGTCCCTGTCAGGCCGGACAGAAACTCCAACCCGGTCTCAATCGCCGGGGCGGCGTCGGGGTGAACCGTGCCCGTTGCCACCGCCAGCTTCAGCATGTCGCGCCAGTTGCGCGCCTGCACCGACAGCGCGCCGGTCGGCACCCCCGCTTCATCAACCTCCAACTTGCCCGCCATTCGAAAATCCATCTCGCCCCAGGCGGCGCGGACTTCGGTTATGTCGATCTGGCGCGGTTGCGGGCGCGCGCGTTCGACGGCAAACCGGTCCCATGGCGCATCAAAAAGAATACGCGCGTCAATCTTCAGCGCGCTAAACTCGGCCGGAAGGTCGCCGGTTTGGGCAACTTCGTCAAACCAGCCGCCGGGGTCGACGCCCGCGGCCTCGATGCCGATTTCGTGGACCAGTGGCTGCGCCACCGCAGGCCGCGTCGCAATCCGCAGTTCGCGCGCTTTGACCGACCAATTGGCGGTGGATACCAGAACCAGATTTTCAATGACAAACTGCGACCGGTCCAGCGTCAGCGCGCTTTCGGGGCGGAACACAACGCTGCCCGAGGCGCGGTCATGTACAATTTCAATGGTCTGCTGCGGCGTGGCCAGCGAATGCGCGCCGGGCAGGACCGCAATGATATGATTGGGCCGATAGCTCAGCGACAGCACCTGGAAAAACGGCGCGGTCCAGGCCACGCCGGTTTTGGGGTCGGCCAGCATCAACCCGGTCAATGTGGTGTCAAACCGATTGGGAAACCCGCGCGTTTTGATCTGGGAATAGTCGGCCTGCCAACCGTCGGCGCGCCGCTCGTCGATCCAGCCAACTAGCGCCTTTTCAAGCGCCACGGCGCCGACAAACCAATACCCGCCCCAACCCAGGGCCGCGACGGCTATCACCAACACCAAGGGCCGCATTTAGCCTCTTTCCATTCGCGCTTTATGCGGTGTCTATAGGCGGCACTATCGGAGAACCAGTGAAATGACGCAGGCCCCGCTTTGGGTATACGGATACGGCTCTTTGATCTGGGATCCTGGCTTTGAAGTGTCGGAAACGCTGATCGCAAGGCTCGACGGATATCACCGGTCGTTTTGTATGCGCTCGATCCACCACCGGGGGACCGAAGCCGATCCGGGGCTGGTTCTGGCGCTGGATGCCGCCGAGGGCGCGGCCTGTCACGGCCTGGCGTTCCGCGCCGCACCTGGAACCGAAGCGGCGACAATGGACTATCTGCGCGAGCGCGAGCTGATCTCGGCCGCCTATCTGGAGGAAATCCATCCGCTGACGCTGGCTGATGGCCGCAGCGTTGACGCGGTTTGTTTTGTGATCGACCGCAATCACGTCCAATACTGCGGCGGGCTGGAACGGGAAGAGCAGGCCCGGATTATTTCGGGCGCCCATGGCGGGCGTGGCTCTAATTGCGAGTATCTGGCAAATACAGCCGGTCACCTGGCCGATCTGGGCCTGCACGATTCTGACCTCGACTGGCTGAACGACCGCGTGCGGCAACTTTTGCACCCTTGAGTTTGCGGTTGGCAATGCCCCCCGGGAACCCTATGATGCCGCAAAGAAATAAAGGGTAGGCGACCCCGGATGGAGCAGTCCGCCAAGCAGGCACACCCGCAATTTGCACAGCCGGTCCGGCAAGCAGCACTGATGGTCATAATCAGCGCGCTGGTGGGCTTTGGCAGCTACATCCTCTATCCCGCGGTCGCGCCGGTTGTTATCGCCAACGTCTGGCTGAATGGATTCATTTTCGTCGTTTTCATCGCCGGGATATTCGCCTGTTTCTGGCAGGTTCTCGAACTGGTCACTTCGGTTAGCTGGATCGAGGGATTTGCAGCCCAGCATCCGGGCCATAACTTGACCAAACCGCCGCGTCTGCTCGCACCGCTGGCCGCACTTCTCCGGTCGCGCGGGGTCAACATGCAGATTAGCACCACGTCGTCGCGGTCGATCCTCGATTCAGTGGCGACGCGGATGGACGAGGCGCGCGACATCACGCGCTATGTCGTCAACCTGTTGATTTTTCTTGGTCTTTTGGGCACGTTTTACGGGCTGGCGACGACGGTCCCAGCAGTTGTCGACACCATCCGGTCGCTGAATGTCCAGGAAGGCGACAGCGGCACCGCAGTCCTTAAGCGGCTGATGACCGGGCTCGAGGCGCAGCTGGGCGGTATGGGCACCGCTTTCGGGTCATCGCTTTTGGGCCTCGCCGGTTCGTTGGTCGTCGGTCTGTTGGAACTGTTCGCGGGCCATGGCCAGAACCGGTTCTATCGCGAATTGGAAGAATGGCTATCGACGATCACGCGTTTGGGCTTTTCCAGCGGCGATATCGAAGCCGCCGGCAGCGGCGGCGACACCGGCGCACTGGCCTCGGTAATGGCGCAGATGGTTCAGCAACTCGACGGGCTCCAAGATACGGTGGCCCAGACCGCCGGCGAGCGTGACGAGGCCGAGGCACAGCTTGGCCGACTGTCCGAAGCCATCGAGGGTCTTGCCGGCAGCGCCGAAGGCAGCAAAAGCGATATCGACCCGTTTGATGCCCTCGAACGCATTTCAGCCGGAAACGAACGGCTGATGAACGCGCTGGAGAACCATTTTGCAGAGGGCGGCGGCGGTCAGGTCGATGTCGAAAGCCGTATGCGTCTCAGATCGATCGACGTCCAACTGCTGCGCATCCTGGAAGAAATGTCCGCCGGCCGTCAGGAAAGCATGTCGGATCTGCGCGCCGATCTGAACGCGCTGACCAAGGCCATCCGCCAGGCTGCGCGAACGCCCGCGCCCAGCGAGAAGGGCTAGGCCATGGCGCTGAGCAGGCGCAGCGGGCAACGGTTCCAGACCAACATCTGGCCGGGCTTCGTTGACGCCATGACCGCGCTTTTGCTGGTGCTCATGTTTGTGCTGACGATCTTCATGATCGTTATGTTCGTGCTTCAGGAAACCATCTTTGGCCAAGAGAGCGAACTTGACGATCTGGCCGCACAGATCTCGGGACTGGCCGAGGCATTGGGGCTTGAACAACAACAAAATTTTCAACTGGAAACCGAAGTTGGCCAGTTGAATTCGACGATTGACGATGCCGAAGACCAGGCCGCCCAGCAAAGCGCTCTGATCGCGTCATTGCGCACTCAGACTGCCGCGCAGGCCGACGCGCTGACCGCGCACGAAGCGCGGATTGCAAGTTTCGAGGCGCAGGTCGCAAGCCTACTGGCCGAACGCAACACAGCGCTTGGACAAAACCAGGAACTCAGCGCCAGCGTTGAAGAGCTGGAATCGGCGCAGGCGCGCCTGATCACCGAGCAAGAGGCCATGCGACTGGCGCTGGCCCGGGCCCGCGACGAAATCGACGCCGAGGCCGAAACGGCGCGTCTGGCCGCCGCGCAGGCCGATGCCCTGCAAGCCCTGATCGCCGATCTGCAGGCTCAGGCCGAAACGCGCGAAACTTCGCTGGCCGACGCGCTGGCGCAACTGGAAGGTGCCGCCGATGACCGCGCCAGCCTGACCGAGCGGCTGACCCTGCTGGTGGCAGACCGCGACGCGTTGGCCGGCGAATTGGACGCCTCCAGGGCCAACCGCCTGTCACTGGCCGAAGCGCTGGCATTGGCCGAGGCCGACCAAGCCCTGACCGCTGCGGCGCTGGCCGAAGCCCAGGGCGACGCTGTGACACTGACCGAGCAACTCACTGCACTTTTGGCCGATCGCGACGCCTTGGCCGCTCAGCTTGCCGCCGCTGACGAAAGCGGGCAATCGCTCGAGGTGCAACTGGCCAGCGCGTTGGCGGCTCAGGGCGATTTGGCTGATCGGCTGGAAATATCCTCGGACGAGGCGCTGCGCCTTGCCGCCGAGGTTCTTGCTGCAGAGGTCGCGCTGGCCACCGAAGAGCAGTCAGGACAGACAAAAACCACGCTCAACGCCGAGCTTCAGGCCGAGGTCGACCGCCTGGTGGATGCCTTTGGTGAACTTTCGGCGCTGCGCCAGGCCGCACAGGCGCTCGAGGCCGAACTGGCCGAGGCGCGCGCGGCCTTCACCGATGAAGAAAAGGCGCGGCTGGCCGAGGCGGCATTGGTCGCCCAGTTGCGCGCCCAACTTGAGACCCTGGAAACCCGCCTGACCGACGAAGAGGCCGAGCGCCTTGCCCAGGCTGCGGCGGTCGTAAAACTGCGGGCGGAACTCGCCGATGCCGAGACCTCGCTTTCCGAGGAAGAAGCCGCGCGTCTAGCCGAGGCGGCGGCGTTGGAAAGACTGCGCGCTGATTTTGCCGACGTCGCCGACCAGCTGAGCGAAGAGGAAGCCGCCCGCCTGACCGAGGCCGCCGCCGCGGAACGCCTGCGCGAACGACTGGCCGGGGTCGAAACGGAGCTGAGCGAAGAAGAAGCACGGCGCTTGACCGAGGCCGCTGCCGCCGAGGCGCTGCGCCGGAAACTGGCCGAGGCCGATACCGAGCTCACCGCGATGACCCTGGCGCTGGAAGAACAACGCAAGCGCGCCGAAGATACGCTGACGTTGCTGGCCGCCGCTCAAGCCGCGCGTGACGATCTTGACAAACAGCTGCGGGACGCCCTGCTGTCGCTCGCGGCGCGCGAGGCCGAGGTCGATACGCTGCGCGAGACCTCGGGCATCTCGGAAAACATCGCGCAACAGCTGGCCAGCGCCATCGCCGCGCGTCTGGCCGCCGAAAATACTGCCGCCTCGACGCTGACGCTGGCCGAAGAACGCGATGTGCTCCTGCGCGCCGCCAACAAAGCGCTGGCCGACCAGAAGGCGGCAAACGCCGGTGCGGCGCGTCAGGTGGCGCTGCTGAACGAACAGGTGCGTGTATTGCGCCAGCAACTGGGGTCGCTGCAGGCGCTTCTGGACGATTCGCGCGATCGCGATGCAGCCCAGAAAGTTGAACTTACGTCGCTCGGATCGAAGCTGAATGTTGCTCTTGCTCAGGTCGCCGCCAAAGAAAGGCGCCGGGCCGAGCTGGAAGAGGCCGAACGCATTCGGCTTGAAGAGGAAACCATCCGCCTTGCCGCCGAAGCCAGGGAACTCGAGGCCGAAGCCAAAAAGCTGGAGCGCTATCGGTCCGAGTTTTTTGGCCAGTTGCGCGAACTCTTGGGCAACCGCGAGGGCGTTCAGATTGTCGGCGACCGCTTTGTGTTTTCCTCGGAAGTGCTTTTTGAGAGCGGCTCGGCCACGCTGGCCCCCGGGGGTCGGGTGCAGATAACTGAAGTTGTGGCGCTTCTGGCCGATGTTGCCAGCCAGATACCGCCCGAGATCGACTGGATCCTGCGCGTTGACGGCCATACCGATGACCGGCCGCTGTCCGGATCGGGGCAATTCACCAACAACTGGGAGCTCAGCCAGGGACGCGCCCTGTCGGTGGTGACTTACATGATCGATAACCTGGCCTTCCCGCCCTCACGTCTGGCGGCAGCCGGGTTCGGCGAGTTCCGGCCGGTTGACCCTGCCGACACCGACGAGGCCCGCGCTCAAAACCGGCGGATCGAGCTGAAACTCACCGAGCGATAGGCACCGCCGGTTTGCGCCGCGCAAAGCGCGTCGCCCAAAGCGAGGGGGCTGTCTGCCCCCTCGCGCTCCCCCGAAAGTATTTGAAAAACGATGAAATGAAAAAGGGTGCCGGACCTAGCGGCACAATTTTCGGCCGCGGCGCGGGCCGGTGTCCAGATGAAAGCGGTCGCGATAGGCGGTGCCGGCATCGGGGCCAAGGACCGTGTGAAACCGGTCGCAGGCTGCCGCATGGGCCCTGCGCAACACCTGCCCGGCCACCGGGTCGCCCCATCCCGCCGCGACGTCTATGGAAACACCGTTTTTCAGGGTCAGCGCCCGCACGTCCAGCGCCGTGCCGACCCGGTGAGTTTCGGCCACCCGGTCGCTGAGCTCGGGCGCGGCAGCGCAGGAAAACGAGGCCGAAATATCCAACCGCGCCAGCCCGCGACCCAGGCGGCCAACCGCTGGCGTCACGCCGTCCTCTAACCAGCCCTTCAGCGCCGCGGCGGTTTCGCACGTCATGATCGCGGGCGGCGACAGGGCGACGCCAGCAACCCGGTGCACCCGGATCGGGGCAGCGATGGCACATGTCGGACCGTTCTGAATGGGCCGCAAGACCTCGCCGCGTATGGCCCTGTCCCGACAAAGCCGCCCAACCTTCGAAATCGGTATGATCGCGACCGACGACGCAGCCGACGCAAAACCCGCGCCGGGGCGCAGGCGCGGGCGCAGCGCCACCCGCGCGGCCAGCGCGCCGCTGCGCATCAGGGCTTGCGGCACCGCAACCGCCGGTCCCGGTCGCAGCACCGGCCGGGGCGAGCTTTGCGGTGTATTGGCTTGCGCGCCGCCCGCCAGCACAAGGGCAAGCGCTGCAACACCAAGACACGGCCAGTTCATGGCCTGCCTCGGGCGGTCGATGTCAGCGCGGAGGGATCAGTGGCAAAAGGCACCGTACCGGCGTGACTCCTTGTCGAGGTGAAAGTGATTTCGATGCGCGGCATTATAGTTCGGACCCAGCACGGTGGTGAACGTCCCGCACGCCCGGCGCAGCATTTTGCGCAGATGTTTGCCGTATCTGGGATCGGTCCAGTGCTCGAGCACGCTGATCGAACCGCCATCGGCGAGGTGGAACGACCCAATATCAATCGCCCGGCCCTTGCTGTGTACCGACAGTCTCGCGCCTTTGACGTTGTTTCGGGTGCGGCAGTTGTAATGGTCATAGACCCGCATTTAGACCAGGCCACCGCCCAGATTACCAAGCGTGCGCTTTGGGCCGCGCCTGACCCATTTGCGCAGCGACCTGGCGGTCCGGCAGTCCATGATCGCCGGCGGCGACAAGGCGACGCCCGACACTTGGTGCACCCGCACCGGGCTGGTCACGCCGCAGCCGCGCGTGTTGCTGCGGATACGGGCCAGCCGCTCGCCCCGGATCGCGCTGGAATTGCAGATCCTTTGCGGTGGGCTCTTTGAGGCCTGCCAAACTGTGTAACCGGTCACCGGGTCGTCGCCGCTGCCAGCCTGATCGGCCAAGGCGGCCTGCCCCGTGAAAACCAGTGCGATTGCAAGCAACCCCCTAACAATCATATATTTTTCCCTCTTCCGAAATCCGGCGCGTCGGTGTCTTGACCGGCCTCGATGATGCCCCGCCGAATTTCGCGGGTCCGGGTAAAATAATCGTGTAGGAATTCACCGTCCCCAGTGCGGATCGCGCGTTGCAGCGAAAACAGCTCTTCGGTGAAGCGGCCCAGAATCTCCAGGGTCGCCTGCCTGTTGTTCAGGAAAACATCGCGCCACATCGTTGGGTCCGAGGCCGCGATCCGGGTGAAATCGCGAAACCCTGCGGCGGAATATTTAATCACTTCGCGGTCGGTTACCCGGCGCAGATCGTCGGCCACGCCGACCATGGTGTAGGCGATCAGATGCGGCGCGTGACTTGTCACCCCCAGCACCAGATCGTGATGGTCGGCGTCCATCTCTTCGACGGTCGCGCCCATGGCCTGCCACAACGCAGCCAGACGCTCGACCGCGGCGCGCGGCACCTTAGCCTCCGGCGTAATCAGGCAAAACCGGTTCTCGAAAAGCCCGGCGAACCCGGCGCGCGGCCCGGAATGCTCGGTGCCCGCCAGCGGGTGCGCGGGGATGAAGTGAACCTGGGCAGGCAGATGCGGGGCCACCGCCTCGATCACCGCAGCTTTGACCGAGCCCACGTCGGTCACCGTGGCACCGTCGCCCAGATGCGGACCGATCTCGGCGGCCACCTCGCCCATAACGCCGACGGGCACCGCCAGAACCACCAGATCGGCCGCCTCGACCGCCTCGGCAGCGCTGTCGACAACGCGGTCGCAAAACCCCATTTCGCGCACCACGTCGCGGGTCTCGGGCGTCTTTGCCGTACCGGTGATCTCGCCGGCAAGCCCGCGCGCGCGCATGGCGTGCGCCATGGACGACGCGACCAGTCCAAGCCCGATCAGGGCCACGCGGTTGTAAATCTGGCTCATGGTCTGGTGTCCTTGAACTCGGCGACGGCGCGCGCGACGGCCTCGCAATCGGACCCGGTGCCGACGGTGATACGCAGGCAATCCGGCAGGCCGTAACCCGCGACTTGGCGTACGATAATGCCTTGCCCTCGCAAATGCGCGTCGCAGGCTTCGGCCTCGCGCTGGTCGGCAAAGCGGGCCAGAATGAAATTGGCGAACGAGGTGTCCGAGGGCACGCCGACGCGCGCCAGAGCCTCGGCCAGCCAGGCCCGCAGGCGTGCATTCTCGGCCACATAGCCTTCGGCAAAGTCCCGATCGCGAACCGCCGCCTCGGCCGCGGCCAGCTGACCCGCGCCCAGATTGAATGGACCGCGCACCCGGTTCAGCACATCGATGACCGCCGGCGCGCCATAACCCCAGCCGACCCGCAGGCCGCCCAGCCCGTAAAGCTTGGAAAATGTGCGGGTCATGACGACGTTGTCATGGGCCTCGACCAGCGATGTCCCGCCATCGAAACCCGGCGCAAATTCGGCGTAGGCACCGTCAAGCACCAGCATGACGTGACCGGGCAGGCCGCGCACCAAACGGTTCAGGTCGCCGGATGCGACCATGGTCCCGGTCGGGTTTGCGGGGTTGGCGACAAAGACCAGCCGCGTCGCATCGGTCACCCCCGCCAGGATGCTTTCGACATCCACCCGCCGGTCGGTCTCGCCGACCTCGACCGGTGTCGCCCCCGCCGCCAGGGCCGAGATGCGGTACATCGAAAACCCGTGTTCGGTATGGATCACTTCGCAGCCCACGCCCGCGTAGGCAAAGCACAACAGCGCCAGTATCTCGTCCGACCCGACCCCGCAGATGATGCGATCCGCATCCAGCCCCCGAACCTCGGCAATCGCCCGCCTGAGCGGCCCATGATCAGTGCCGGGATAGCGGTGCAGCGCCCCGGCGGTTTCGCGGTAGGCGGCCACAGCCGCCGGACACGGGCCGTTCGGGTTTTCATTCGAGCCGAGCTTGATCACCCGCCGCGCACCCTCCAGACGCGATGCGCCGCCCTGATAGGGCGCGATCTCCATGATCCCGGGTTGTGGTTGCGGGCCGCTCATCGTCGTTGACCTGTTTGCCTCAGCCCCCGTTTTACGCGCGCGTCACGCCCAAGACCAGCATCGAATGCAGCGTCCTGCCCGACCTGCGCGCGCCCCCGCCGCTTCTGCGGCTCGTGGTCCTAAAAAACCGCACTGGCGCGCTGTCAGCCTTCGGCAAGAAATTCCTGGATGGCGCGGCAAACTCATCCCAGCAGGGATCGGCAGAAAAAATTATTGAATTGGCGGTTTCCAGAACCAACAGCTCGACCCCCGCGATCCCGCCCGCCATCTTTCGCGCCTCGCTCAGCGGATGCACATTGTCGCCGCGTCCATGGATAACCAGCGTCGGCACACCGACACGGCCCAGCAGCGGCGCGATCGATCGTTGGTTGTTGGCGTCGCGCACCAGCACCGCATTTTCCGCCGAGGATGCGGATTGCAGGATCATAGCGAAATTCTCAATAGATTCTTTGGGCGCGTCCGGGAAATACATCGTGACATAGCCTTTCACAAAGGCCTTGTTCTGCTGATCCCAGCATTCGCGAAGCATCGACAAAATCGGTTCACTGGCGGCGTCGTTCTTGCCCTCGTGGCGGCGGACACGCCCGTCGACATACCCCCCTTCCAGCACCAGCCGCGACACCCGGTCGGGGTAACTGACCGCGAATTGAACCGCATTCAGCGCCCCGTTCGAGATCCCGTGTATCGCAGCCTTGTCCACCCCAACCGCGTCCAGAACGGCGCGCATGTCATCAGCAGTCTGTTCAAGACTAAAGCGCGGCAGGTCCTGATCGGACAGCCCGCCGCCACGCTGATCGTACCGGACAAGCGTGTGGCGTTTCGCAAAGGCTTGGATTTCGGCCCGGCCATACGGGTCGTGCCATTCCATCTCCAGATGGCTGGGAAAATAGACCGTGCGCAACAACACCGGTCCGCGCCCGTGGACCGAATTGGCCAGCTTGGCACCGTCGGCGGCGGTCGCATAGCGGATACGCGGGGTTTCATCGCCCCGGTTTGAGGCGGCATTGGCCTGTAAGCCGCCTCGCCGGTCTCAATCCCGGCCACAAACTGCAAGCCCCGCCGCGCCACGGTTCGAATGATCGCCTGTCGCTTGTCATTGTCGCCCACGGCCTTGCGCACCGCCGCAATCCGCGCGCTGACAGCGCTTTCCGACACGATCCGCCCGTCCCAGACCCGTTCGATCATCGCATCGCCTGTAACCAGATTGCCCGCATTTTCAACCAGCAGCCGCAACAGATCAAAGACCTAATGAAATCACAAGGGTTTCCAAGGGTTCCCCTCAAGCGCGCTGTTCAGGTATCGCGCAGATTGGCCTTAGCAAACGAAGGAACCCAAGCCATGAACCCGATCATCGACATCAACCTGCTGAGACACCACCGCGTCGACTATGGCCCCCGTGTGGATTTCGGCATCGGCAAACGGGCACCAAAGATGCGTTCCAACATTCTGGCGCTTGCCGCATGGGTTCCGGTTTTTCTGGCAGTTGCTGTATTTGCGTCTTGGGGCGCATAGGGCACAGGGCCACGATTTCGTCCAAGCGCCAAATGCGGCACCAACACTTTTATCGTTTGTTTTCAGATACAAAAAGGGCGTTTCAACCTTGAAACCCCCTCATAATTTTGAAAAATCAGGCGCAGAGGTCAGTTCTGAGCGTAGTATTCGATGACCAGATTGGGCTCCATCACCACCGCATAGGGCACGTCGCCCAGGCCGGGCGTGCGGGTGAAAGTTGCGGTCATTTTCGAATGATCGACGTCGATGTAATCGGGCACGTCACGCTCGGGCAGACCAGCGGCCTCGAGCACGATGGCCAGCTGGCGCGATTTGTCGCGCACTGCGATCAGGTCGCCTTCCTTGACCCGGTAGCTGGGGATGTTGACCCGTGCCCCGTTCACCGTGACATGGCCGTGATTGACAAACTGGCGCGCGGCAAAGATCGTCGGCACGAACTTGGC
Organism: Brevirhabdus sp.; assembly: GCA_047518005.1. Taxonomy (GTDB): domain Bacteria; phylum Pseudomonadota; class Alphaproteobacteria; order Rhodobacterales; family Rhodobacteraceae; genus JAKZRT01. The sequence goes on along the minus strand of JAKZRT010000001.1, from coordinate 5,811 downwards.
GCGGTACACCACCGCGTCCAGGCGACGCTCCAGCAGTCCGATCAGGTTTTCACCGGTGTCGCCGCGCACCCGCGCCGCCTCGGCATAGATGCGTTTGAACTGCTTTTCGGTCAGATCGCCGTAATAGCCCTTGAGCTTCTGCTTGGCGCGCAGTTGCAGACCAAAGTCCGACAATTTGCCCTTGCGGCGCTGACCGTGCTGGCCGGGGCCGTATTCGCGTCGGTTGACAGGGGACTTCGGACGTCCCCAGATGTTTTCGCCCATCCGGCGGTCGATTTTGTACTTGGCAGACGTGCGTTTAGTCACGGCTGATCTCCTTCCAGTTTGAAGGGCGTTGTCCTTTGCCCCGGACCAGATCCGGGGCCGACAGGCATCCCCTTGCGGGGGCCGCCAACACCAATATGTTTTGCCCCGGTCCGACCGGAACCCGCGCGTTATAAGGGTTGTGGAAGCGCTGTCAACAGGTGCGGGGTCACGAAGCCGCCCGGACCCCGAAGCCAAAATTCAAAAGCGCCGCCTCGGCCTGGGTCAGACAGCGCCGCGCCGGGGCGCCGTATTCTGCGGCATCGCGATAAATGTCCGGCGCGACTGCGATGAACGCCAGACGTTCGGCGTCCAAGAGCCCGTCCAGATCGACATCAGCGGGGTGGAAGCTTTCGCAAGGTACGCCGCCTGCAAAAACTACTTGGTGATGTTCGAACATCAGATGATGATAACGCAGGTCATCCAAAGAGTGGTCGGCGGCCACGCCGGGCCAGTCAACCAGATCGCGTGCAGCAACCAGAACTTCGTCGGCGCCAAACAGCACATCGGCTTCGGTCCCGCCGATCAGTACCCGGTGATCGGGCGACACCAGCAGATCGTCAAGGATTTCCGGGCCAAATGCGCCTGCCGACAGTCTGATCGGGCGCAAGGCCACATGATCGGCAAGCCGCGTGCCCGGCACGTCACAGTGGCCCGCCCAAAGCACCGGCTGGGGTCCATTATCGCGCGTCAGAACCCTATCGCCAACGGACAGGTCCTGGACCGCGCGCGGGCCGAACGGGGTCTCGATTGCAGTGCCCGCGACAAAGCAGGTGAGCCCGCGCGGCAGCCGCGCCGCAGGTCGCGGGGCCAGGCTGGAAAGCGCTCTTTCGACCACCCAAAGGTCAGCATCAGCAGGCGGCAGATTATCGGAAAAGACCAAAAGCCCGTCGTCGCGCCCCGGCAGGTCGATCACGCTGCCAGCGTATGATGTGCGCCCGTCGGTCACCACGAAATTCTGGCCAACCGCGGCATCAAGGCTTGATCTCATGGCGGGAACGTCGACCGCAACCATCGGCCCCAGCATACGCCGAACCGACCTTGCCGCGCGACGGCGCACGTCGATCTCGCCCGAAGGCTGTCCCAACAGCAAAAGATCGCGCGGCGCGTCGACGCAAATCGCCTCGCCCTGCCAGCGCCAGATCGATCCGACAATCATGGTCTCCACCGCTGCCGCCGGAATCCCGTCAATTTCAACCTGACTGCCCGATATGACGAACGTGCCGCGCAAGGCCGCTGTCATGGTCCCAAACCCGCCCTTGTTGTTCTTGGCGAAAAGTTAACACGTGAGAATCGCGCTGGGAAGCGCCCGCGCCGTGCCCTCGGTGGGATATTGCCGAGTTACCTTTACGCGGTCTTAATTTGGTTGGGGGATTTTGAATTGCGCGCGAAGGTTTTCGCACTGCGCGCCCGCGTCACAGCCTGCGAGGTTGTCGTTTACAATTCCTGATGCCTGCATGAAGGCGTACATTGTCGTTGGCCCAACAAAGCTGAAACCGCGCCGCTTGAGCGCTTTACTCAGGGTCTCGGATTCGGGGCACCGGGTTCGGCCCACCAAAACCGCGCGATTTTCGGCCCTCGAGCCTACTTGCGGCGGGGCAAACTTCCAGACGAAAGATGCAAGAGACCCAAATTCGCGTTTTAGCTCGACCGCTCGACCAGCGTTGTTGATCGTGCTTTCAATTTTCGGCCGGTTTCTGACAATACCCGCGTTCTGCACCAGCCGGTTGACGTCGGCGCGGCCAAATTGCGCTATCGTCTCGACGTCAAAATCAGCAAAAGCGTCGCGAAAATTTTCGCGCTTTTCAAGGATCGTCCGCCAGCTGAGCCCTGACTGAAACCCCTCGAGACAAATCTTTTCGAAAATCCAGCGGTCGTCGGTTGTGGGGCGTCCCCATTCATTGTCATGGTACGGGGTCATCGCCGCGCTGGTCAGCGCCCACCAGCACCGCGCGACGCCGTCATCACCCACCACGATGGCATCAGCCATTCAGCCTCACCCGCATTTCGAATGCCCGCAGCTGCCGCAGGTCATGCAACCCTCGATCATCTGCATCCCGGGCTGGCCACAGCTCGGGCACGAAGGCCCGCGCGGTGCCCCGCCCACCACCAGCGTCTGGGCATTGGGGTCCGATTTCAGCCCCATGCCCTCGCCCGCGATGAACCCGATCGCGATCAAGTGCCGTTCGATCACCCCGCCGATGGCCGCCAAGATCGAGGGAATATACCGGCCCTCGATCCAGGCCCCGCCGCGCGGGTCGAACACCGCTTTCAGCTCTTCGACCACGAACGATACATCGCCGCCGCGCCGGAACACCGCCGAGATCATCCGCGTAAGCGCCACGGTCCAGGCGAAATGCTCCATGTTTTTCGAATTGATAAACACCTCGAATGGCTGCCGTCGCCCGGCCTGAATGATGTCGTTGATGGTGATATAAATCGCGTGCTCTGAACCCGGCCATTTCAGCTTGTAGGTCTGGCCTTCAAGCGATGGCGGACGGTCCAGCGGCTCGGAGATATAGATTACCTGGCCCTCGCTCGCCAGAACAGCGGGCTCGGCCGGAACCGCCTCGCCGGGCTCGACCGAGCCCGTCTCGGCCACGCTCAACACCGATCCGGTCACCGCGTTCGGCCGATAGGTCGTGCAGCCCTTGCACCCCTGGTCCCAGGCGGCCATATAGACCGACTTGAAGTCATCGAAATTGATGTCGGGCGGGCAGTTGATGGTCTTGGAAATCGACGAATCCACCCATTTCTGCGCCGAAGCCTGCATGCGCACATGATCGAGCGGCGCAAGGGTCTGAGCGTTGACGAAATGATCGGGTAATTCGGCATCGGCACCGAATTTCTCGCGGTAGACCTGCACCGCATAATCGACGACTTCCTCCTCGGTCCGGCTGCCGTCCTTCTGCAAAACCTTGCGGGTATAGGTATGGGCAAAGATCGGCTCGATCCCCGAACTAACGTTGCCGGCATAAAGGCTGATGGTGCCCGTGGGCGCGATCGAGGTCAGCAGGGCGTTGCGAATGCCGTGTTCGGAAATCGCCGCACGCACGTCTTCATCCATATGCGCCAGCGACCCGCTCGCCAGATAGGCGTCGCGGTCGAAAAGCGGGAATGGCGCCTTTTTGCGGGCCAGCCCGACGCTGGCCAGATAGGCCGCGCGTGCGATCATTTTCAGCCAGGCCTCGGTCAGTTTCGCGGCTTTGTCAGACCCGTACCGCAGGCCGACCATCAACAGCGCGTCCGCCAGCCCGGTCACCCCCAGCCCGATCCGGCGTTTGGCCGCCGCCTCGCGGGCCTGCGCCTCAAGCGGGAAACGGCTGATGTCGACCACGTTGTCCATCATCCGTACGGCGGTTGTGACCAGACCGGCAAGCTCGTCCGGGTCAATACCCGCGCCCGCCTCAAACGGGTCGCGCACCAGCCGCGCCAGGTTGATCGACCCCAGCAAACAAGCACCGTAAGGCGGCAGAGGTTGTTCCCCGCAGGGGTTGGTCGCCGCGATCGTCTCGCAATAGCTGAGGTTGTTCATCGCGTTAATACGGTCGATGAAAATCACCCCGGGTTCGGCATAATCAAAAGTCGCGCGCATGATCTTCGACCACAGATCGCGAGCCTGGACTGTGTGATAGACGGTGCCGTCAAAGGTCAGCTCCCAGGCGCTGTCGCCTTTGACCGCCTCCATGAAAGCGTCGGTGACCAGCACTGACATATTGAACATCCTCAGCCGCGCCGGATCGGCTTTTGCCGAGACAAAATCCTCGATGTCGGGGTGATCGCACCGCATCGCTGCCATCATCGCGCCGCGTCGGCTGCCGGCGCTCATGATCGTGCGGCACATTGCGTCCCAGACGTCCATGAAGGAAAGCGGCCCGCTGGCATCGGCGGCCACGCCTTTGACGCTCGATCCCTTGGGGCGAAGGGTCGAGAAGTCATACCCGATCCCGCCACCCTGCTGCATGGTCAGCGCGGCCTCTTTGAGACTTTCAAAGATGCCGGTCATCGAATCTGGGATTGTGCCCATGACAAAGCAATTGAACATCGTCACCGTGCGGCCGGTTCCGGCGCCCGCGGTTATCCGGCCAGCAGGCAGAAACTTGAACCCGTCCAGCGCCTGGTAAAATTCTTCCCCGCGCGCACCTGGATTGTCATCGTGCGCCGCCAGCGCCCGCGCGATGCGCCGCCAGCTGTCTTCGACCGTGCCATCCACAGGCGTCCCATCCGCCTCTTTCAGCCGATATTTCATGTCCCAGATCTGTTCTGCAATCGGGGCAGCAAATGGAGTCATGTCTGTGTGAATCCTGACCTATCGCGCAAGGTGGAGAACAACGCTAACGCAATGACTCGTCAGAATCCACCGCGGACACTCTCTGACCCGGTGATCCATGCTATCTCGCTGCCGAAAAACCACAAATTCCGCCTTTTTCGCCTCGCTAGCTGGGAGCCGGCATGAAACCTAAACCGGATACACCTTGGAAAAGCCGCTTAACTGTCCGAAAACAACGGACCACTTCAGAACAAAACGGCGGACCGCCCTTTACCTCGCAATGAAAGAATTTGGGTTTGCCGGGGCGAGGGTTACTGCACGCGTAATTGGCGTTGGCGGCCTCGTCCCATATTTTGGCTGACCCGATTGTAACTCGATTTACGAGGTCAAGGAAATGAATACTGCCGAAAGTGAAAATTCGAATACTTTCGCATCACCCAACGATGCCGAAAAATCCGAGCACCAAACCCCGACCCTTCCGGGTTATCTTCCCGATAACCCTAGATTTCGTCCAGATTAGAAAATTCTGGCGAGGGCGTTTTTTGCCACACTGCCAGAAATAGATGACAACATGGTACCGGTCGCATTTCCCCATGATGAAGACGCGCTCATTCGCAACATCGCCGTGCGGCGCGAGGTCATGGATCATCTGGACAATGACGGCGTCGTGATCCCCTTCCCGGCAGGGCGGTGCGCCACTGCACGGACACCCTTCGGCAAGGCCCACGAACATGAATGGAATCCTTTTGCTGCTAAAATGATCTTGCGCAGTCGGGCCCGCGTCGTAACGGTGTTATTTCCCGGCCAGAACAGCCGCCTAATTCAGTTTGCCCAGTTTTTTTCCGCCACCCTCAGGCAGGCGTTAATGATGCATGAGATCGTGGCAAATATTGGAACCAAGCAGAGCCCGCGCATTGGTCCTGTGCTGGAGCGCGAGGACCTTGGGGCTTGGATTTTGAAGCCAAGGGCGTTCATCGACTATTTGCGCTATGTGACCCTGTCACTTGAAACCCATGTTCCATCGAGTTTCCGATCCGCACGGCTTACCACCCACCCGCTGTCGAGAACATTCTGAGTTGACCGGTTTATGTACCATATGATACCAACGGCCCTAGTCGTTGACCGTTTTGGCCCATTGTCTGGTAGTGATTGACGTGATTGCGGTTTTGTCGTTTGCAAAGAAGTTCCATGCTTCGCAACACCTGTCGACGATCTGCTCATAATTGTCGAAGACGGAT